>NZ_JBEYWK010000020.1:0-154951 GCF_040644415.1 Streptomyces sp. NPDC046985 | reverse complement strand
TCGCCGGCATGCTCCGGCCGTGCGGACCGCGCCAGGCCTGTTCGGCGCCGTCCGGCGGGCTCCCCCTCTCTCTGTCTCTCTTTACGTCAGGCCGGCATGTTCAGCAGGGAGATCGGCGCGGCGGTCGGCCGCGGCGAACCGCCGGCCGGCTCCACCGTGACGCCGACGCCCGAGGCGCTGCCCACCGCGCCCGAAAGCAGCACCGTCTGGTCTCTTCGGCCGGGGTCCATCAGACCGGCCGGACGCATGGTTCCGGCGTCGTCGAACCAGAGCTGGTACACCTTGCCCCGAGGCGGCTCGGGCATCTGCCCCGCCAGGAAGACGGCCTGGTCGCGGTCGGCGGAGACCACGAGCGTGCCCGAACCGCCGCCCACCCGGGCCGAGCGGGTGCGGGCGTCGGGCGCGGTCAGCACGGCGGTGATCTCGTCCGCGTGCCGCTCCGCCTGAGCCGCCTGCTGCTGGGCGTCCTGCGCCCGCTCGTACTGCCACGCGGCGGTCCCGCCGAGCGCGGTCGCGCCGGCCAGGCAGGCGGCGAGCGCCCAGCGGACCGCGCCGCTCCCGTGCGGCAGCAAGCGGCGCACCCGCTCCGTCGGCGCCGCGGTCGGCGGCGCCTGGCGCACCGTGGTGATCCGGTGCAGAACCTGGTCCCGCATGTCGGGGCGGGCGCGGACGGTCGAGGCCAGCGCGAGCCGCTCCGCCGTGGCGGCGAACTCCGCGATCTCCTGCCCGCAAGAGGCGCAGTCGTGCAGATGACCCTCGAAGGCGGCGCGCTCGTCCTCGGGCAGCGCGTGCAGGGCGTATGCCCCGGTCAGGCTGTGCAGGTCCATCGTGGTCACGCCGCCACCCCCAGGCAGTCACGGAGCCGGATGAGGCCGTCGCGCAGCCGGGTCTTGACCGTCCCCAGCGGCAGCGCGAGCGCCTCTGCGACCTCACGGTAGGTGAGGCCGCGGTAGTACGCGAGGGTGACCGACTGCCGCTGCAACTCGGTCAGGGTGCGCAGGCAGCGCCGTACCTGCTCCTGCTCCAGCCGGGTCTCGACCTGCTCGGTCACCTGGTCGTAATCCGGCGTCCGGTTCAGCAGCGCGGCCTTGTGGTCGCGCAGGGCGGCGGCCTCCGCCGAGCGGACCCGGTCCACAGCCCGGCGGTGGGCGAGGGTCAGGATCCAGTTGATCGCCGTGCCGCGGTCGGCCCGGTAGCGCGGGGCGGTGCGCCACACCTCCACCAGGACGTCCTGCGCCACCTCCTCCGACTGCGCCTGGTCGCGCAGCACCGCGCGGACGACTCCGAGCACGGAGCCGGCCACCGCGTCGTAGACCGAGGCGAAAGCCTCCTGATCTCCCAGCGCCACCTCGTGCAGCAGCTTCTGCAGATCCGGTTCGGCGGATGGATTTCTGCCGATATGCACGGCTTCCTTCACTACGGTCCTCCCACAAGGTACGACGGGGTCGGATCCTCCCCGCGTAATCCGAGGCGGCGGCGGGTGCGGATTGGTCGAACCGCAGAACGGTACCCGTCACGCCGTCCGGTCCTGACCCCGCCTCACACCAGCCCGGTGACGGTCACGCGGACGCGGGCCGCGGCGGCCTGACCGGGCAGCAGCTCGGCCATCCGCTCCCGCGCCGCCCGCCCGGCGGCGCGGGCCACGTCGGCCGTGCGCTCGCGGTGCGAGACCACCAGGTGGACCTCCACCTGCCAGGGCCCGTCTCCGCCGGGCCGGCTCACGCGCACGCCGGACGTCCGCGCGCCGCCCGCGCCGCCGGGCCGGGCGGCGCGCGGCGGCCCGGCGGATCCCGGACTGAGGAAGGCCACGCCCGGCACCCGCTCCACGGTCCGGGCGATCTCCTCGGTGAGCGCGGTCTGCGCGGTGCGGTCATGCATCGTTCGCGTCCTCCTCGGCGCCGGCCGCCTCGTCCGCCGCGTCGACCAGATCGGTCACACAGATGTCCACGGCGGCCACCCGCAGCCCCAGCCGCCGGTCAGCCGCCTCTCGCACTCGCCGCCGCACGTCCTCCGCCATCTCGGTCAGCGGCACGCGAGCGGGGGCGTGCACCTCCAGACGGACCGAGACCTCGACCGGTGCGGTCGGTGCGGTCGGTGCGGTCGGTGCGGCGCCGGGCGCCGGGGCCAGGCGGCAGGAACCGGCGAGCACGCCGGAGACGGTCTCCGCCGCCGTCCGCAGGGTCCGCGCGGCGACCGTCTCCATGATCCACAGATCCTCGTCCGGCTCGCCCAGCGGCAGCGGGCGCCCCGGCCGAGGCTCCACCCGCACCACGTCCATCACCCGCTGGGCGAGCGCGGAGGCGTCCTGGCCGCCGGGCGCCTGGGCGGTCTCCTCGCGCAGCACGCGGACGGCCGTCGCCAACTCCTCCAGCTCGCGCGCGGTCGCAGTGCAGTGCGCGCAGCCGGCGGTGTGCGGGTCGTCGGCCTGCCGCTCCCAGGCGTCCCAGACCGCGGACAGCAGCCGCCCGCACGGCAGCCGCTCGTCGTCCCGGCCGCACGCCTCCGGCCCGTCGGGGGGATCGATGCGGTCAGTCATCGCCGGGCCCCCAGAGCTCGTGTCAGGGTGCGTCGTGCGCGGAAGACCCGGGCCCGCACCGCCTCCTGGCTGATGCCGACCGCGTCCGCGACGAACGCGTACGATCTCCCGTCCAGTTCCCGCAGCACCCAGCAGGCGCGCTGCTCGGCCGAGAGCAGGTCCAGGGCCGCCCGCATCCGCCGCACCTCCTCACGCGCCTCCGCGATCCGCTCGGGCGAGACCGCGTGCTCCGGCGCCGGGATCTCCCCGGCCGCCTCCAGCGGCGCCGCCGGCCTGCGCGCCCGCAGGACGTTCAGGCAGCGGTTGGCGACGATCCGGTGGATCCAGGCGCCGAACGCGGAACGCCCCTGGAACTCCGGCAGCCTGCGCCAGGCGCTGACGAACGCGTCCTGCACCGCGTCCTCCGCCTCGCCGCGGCGGCCGAGCATCCGGGTGGCCAGCCGGACCATGGCGGGCGCGTGCCGGCGCACCAGCACCGCGAAGGCGTCCTCGTCGCCCTCGGCCGCCCGCACGGCCAGCAGGCCGTCGTTCAGGTCCGGGGGGTCGTCCACCGCCACGGGGCGGCTCCTCTCCTGTCGTCTCCTGCCGTCCTCGACCGTGGGACGCGGCCGAGCCGTGCTCTGCGGCGCCGTGGCCGTCCGCCTCCTCGCGCCTACGTCGTATTCACGCATGCCCGGGGTTCCTCATCGTGTTCACGAGCGCGGGCGTCCCCCGGATGCGGTACGGGAACGCATCCCGGAAGGGAATCCGGGCATACGCGTCACAGCCGCGGCCGAGCCGGGTCCAATGCGGCAGAGAGCACTCCGCACCGCAGGAAGGACCTGGCTCATGACCGCCCACACCGTACCGGCAGCGCCCGCCGCACCCCCAGAGCCCACAGCGCCCGGGGCCTCGACGCCCCGGACCGTGACGTCCCGCACCGTGACGCCCCCGCAGGCCGCCACCGCCCTGGCCGACGGCGTCCCGGGCGCCGACCAGCCGGCCGCCACCCGCGGCAGGACGTCCGTCGCCGACGTCGTCGTGGTCAAGATCGCCGGAAGGGCGGCGCGGGAGGTCCCCGGCGTGCACGACATGGGCGGCGGCCTGTCCCGGACCCTCGGCGCCGTGCGCGACCGGGTCCCCGGCGGCCGTCCCAACGTGGGCCGGGGCGTGAAGGTCGAGGTGGGCGAGCGGCAGACCGCCATCGACCTCGACCTGGTCGTCGAGTACGGCGTGCCGATCGCCGACGTCGCCCGCGACGTGCGGGAGAACGTCATCGACGCGGTGGAGCGCATCACCGGCCTGGAGGTCGTCGAGGTCAACGTCGCCGTCAACGACGTCCGCCTGCCCGACGACGACCCGGCGCCGCCCGCCGAGTCCCGCGTGGCGTAGTCCGCGAGGCGAGGCGCGGTGGGACGGAGAGGGGAGGAGACGATGGGCACAGCGGTGGCAGGGATGTTCGCCGGGATGGCTCTGGCCTTCGCCGGCTGGTTCGGAGGCTTCGCGGCCTTTCTGCTCGTGGCCGCGCTCGGCGGCCTGGGGTGGGCCGTCGGGCACTGGGTCGACGGCGGCGGCCGCGCCCAAGACCTGCGCGACGTCTTCGGCCGGCGCCGCCGATGACCGCGCCGGCCGTCCCCGGCGCCTGGCGCGCGGCGAGCGAGCCTTTCGCGGCGCCCGGCCTGCCGTACGGATGGCCCGCACCGTCTCCGTACGGTGCGCTGTCCTTGTACGGTGCGCTGTCCCGGTACGGCCCGCTGCCCTCGTACGGTGCGCTGCTCAGGTACGGCGCGCTGTTCTCATACGGTGCGCTGCCCCGGTATGGCGCACTGCTCCCGAAGGGTGCGCTGCTCCGGAACGGTGCGCTGCTCCGGAACGGTGCGCTGTCCCGGTACGGCGCACTGTCCGGCGGCGGGACGATCGCCTCGCTGCGGACATGCGGCTGGCGGAGGCTGGCCGGCATGGCGGGCGCCCCGGCCGGGACCGCGCGGTGCGCGCTGTGGTGCGCCCGGCAGTTCCGCGGCGGCGGCCGTCGCCGCGTGCCGCTGCCCATGCCGGGCGGCCGCCTGCGGACGCGAGTCTCGGCGGACGCCGTCGCCCGGGACGCCGTGGCGCTCAAGGGCGTCGTCGCCCGCTGCCGCGCCCGGGTGCTCGGCGGCCGACGGCGGCTGACCGCGCGCCCGTCCGTGCGGCTCCGCCCGGACGTCACCCCCGCCGCGGTCCTCCCCGCCCTGACCCTGCTCCCGCGACGCGCCGAGTCAGCCGCCGCCCCGTACGCAGTGCGCGGCCGCATCCGGCCGAGCGCCCGACCCCACCGGATGCCGCATGCCCGCTGAACCCGACACCCGCCACGAGACCGTCGCCCGCGACGAAGCCGACGTCCCCCGCCGGACCGAGCCTCGTCACGAGGCCGACGCCCGCCGTGAGGCTGACGCCCGTCACGGGACCGACGCCCGCGACGAGGCTGACGTCCCCCGCCGGACCGAGCCTCGCCACGAGGCCGACGCCCGCCGTGAGGCTGACGCCCGCCGTGAGGCTGACGCCCGTCACGGGACCGACGCCCGCGACGAGGCTGACGTCCCCCGCCGGACCGAGCCTCGCCACGAGGCTGACGCCCGCCGTGAGACCGTCGCCCGCGACGAAGCGGACACCTCCCACCGGGCCGAGCCTCGCCACGAGACGGACGGTCGCCGTGTGACTGACGCTCGCAATGGGACCGTCGCCCGCGACGAGGCGGACACCACCTCCCGCCGGGCCGAGCCTCGCCACGAGACAGACGCCCGCCGCAAGCCCGGCGCCCGCCGCGAGAGCGTTGTGCCCCCGCGCGGCCGTTCCGCTCCGTCCTCCGCCTGGTGGCCGGCGTTGTGTCGGGTCCCCGGCGCCATGTGGCGCGACGACGTCACCGACCATGCCGCCGCCCTCACCTACTACGCCATCCTCACCGTGCTGCCCGCCCTCCTCGCCACGGTCATCGCCTTCGCGCTGATCAGCCCGGACACGGCCGAGCGGTTCATCGCCCAGGTCGCCGCCTACGCCCCTGCCCAGTCCGGCGCGGATCTGCACCAGGTGCTGGCCCGGATGCTGCGCGCCGACTCCACGGTGTGGACGCTCCTGGTCACCGGCGTGGGCAGCGCCCTGTGGTCGGCCTCCAGCTACCTGGCCGTCTTCCGCCGCGCCCTGCACCGCATGCACCGCGTCGAGGACCAGCGCTCGCCCTGGCGGCGGGCGCACCGCATCGTCCTCACCGCGCTGGCGGTGCTGGGACTGCTCGTGGTCAGCGCGCTGGTGCTGCTGCTGACCGGTCCCGTGGCGGAGTCCGCCGGACGCCTCATGGGCCTGGACACCACGGTCGCCTGGGCCTGGAGCCTGCTGCGCTGGCCGCTCCTGCTGTGCCTGGTGGCCGTCCTGGTCGTGGTCGTCTTCCACACCGGCCCCGTGGCGGCCCGCCGCAGCCGGCACAGCCTGCCCGGCGGCATCGTGGCCGCCGTCCTGTGGCTGACCGTCTCGGCCGGCTTCGCCCTGTACGCCTCCGCCCTCGGCGCCTACAGCAAGTTGTACGGATCGCTCGCCGGCTCGGTGGTCTTCCTGATCTGGTTGTGGCTGTCCAACCTGGCCCTGCTCACCGGCGCCCAGTTCACGGCCGAACTGAGCAAGGAACCCGCACCCGCGCACCCGGCGGCAGACCGCATCCCGCCGCACCCCGCCCAGCCCTGATCCCCGCCCCGCCGCGCCACGGAGTCGGGAAACGCGTACGCGGGCCGGTGAGCGGCGCCGCGGTCCCGGTCCCGGTCTCCGTCGCGATTGCGGATGCGGACTCCAGACCCGTCCGGCAGGCTGGCCAAGAGCGAGACCTCGGGGCCCGGCATCCGGCGCCCTCGGACACCGCGTCCGCGTAGACCCCCTGGGTGAGGCGTCCGCGCGGGCCCTCGGCAGGAGGGGTTCGCCATGACGGCAGACGCCACGGCCGCACCGGTCACCTTCGCTGACCTCGATCTGAAGCCGGAGCTGCTGCGCGCACTGTCCGGACTGGGCTACGAGGAGCCCACCCCCATCCAGACGGAGGCCATTCCACCGCTGCTGGACGGACGCGACGTCCTGGGCCAGGCGGCCACGGGCACCGGCAAGACCGCCGCGTTCGCCCTGCCGGTGCTCCAGCGCCTGCCCCGCGACCGGGAGGGACGGGGTCCGGCCGCCCTCATGCTGGTGCCCACCCGTGAGCTGGCCATCCAGGTGTCCGAGGCCGCCCACCGGTACGGCAGCGACCTGGGCGCCCGCGTCCTGCCCGTCTTCGGCGGCCAGCCGATCGGGCGGCAGTTGCGCGCCCTGGAACGCGGCGTGGACGTGGTGGTGGCGACGCCCGGCCGGGCGCTGGACCACATCGCCCGCGGCACGCTCCGGCTCGACGACCTGCGGACGGTCGTACTGGACGAGGCCGACGAGATGCTCGACATGGGCTTCGCCGAGGACATCGACGCGATTCTGGAGAACGTGCCGGAAGACCGGCAGACCGTGCTCTTCTCCGCGACGATGCCGGATCGCATCGGCGCCATGGCCCGGCGCCATCTGCGCGACCCGGTCCGCATCGAGATCGAGCGCGAGACCCCGGCGCCGGGCGAGGCCCCGCGCATCCGGGAGTCCGCCTACGTCGTGGCGCGCGCCCAGAAACCCGCCGCGCTCGGAAGGCTGCTGGACCTGGAGGCCCCGGACGCCGCCCTCGTGTTCTGCCGGACCCGCGAGCAGGTCGACCAGCTCGCGGAGACCCTCAACGCGCGCGGCTACCGTGCCGAGGCCCTGCACGGCGGCCTGAGCCAGGAGCAGCGGGACCGGGTGATGGGGCGGCTGCGCGGCGGCACCGCGGACCTGCTGGTCGCCACGGACGTCGCGGCCCGCGGAATCGACGTCGAGCACCTCACCCACGTGATCAACTACGACGTTCCCTCCGCGCCGGAGTCGTATGTGCACCGGATCGGCCGGGTCGGCCGCGCCGGACGCGAGGGCGTCGCCATCACGCTGGCGGAGCCGAGAGAGCACCGGCAGCTTAAGGCGATCGAACGGGCGACCAAGCGCCGGGTGCCGGTGGAACGGGTGCCGTCCGTCGCCGACCTGCGCGCCCGCCGCCTGGAACTGACCCGGGCCGCGCTGCACGAGAGCCTTCTGGAGGACGAGGACCTCGACCGGTTCCGCGTGGTGGTGGAGACCCTCGGGGACGAGTTCGACGTGATGGACGTGGCGCTGGCCGCGGTGAAGCTGGCGCACGAAGCGGGCGGCGCGGCGGCCGACGAGGAGGACATCCCCGAAGTGGCGCCCGCGGAGCGGGGCGGGGAGCGCCGACCGCGCGGGCGCGGGAGCGGCGGCCGTCCCGGCGAGGGGATGGCCCGTCTGTTCGTCGGGGCCGGGCGCAGCGTCGGCATCCGGCCGCAGGACCTGGTCGGAGCCATCGCGGGCGAATCGCGGCTGAGCGGTCGCGACATCGGCTCGATCGAGATCGCCGACCGCTTCTCCCTGGTGGAGGTCCCCGAGGGCGCCGCCGAGGACGTGATCCGCTCCCTGCGCGGCAGCACCATCAAGGGCCGCAAGGCGCCGGTCCGGCGGGACCGCCCGCAGTCACGCTGACCGCGTCCGCGTCCGTCGACTACGGCACGGACGAGGTGTTGCCGCGTCGCCTATGACGCGGACGAGTCCTCGCCCCGTCGCTCACGGCGCGGACGAGTTCTCGGATCGCCGCCCACGGTGCGGGCACGGCGTTGCGTGGTCGCCTCGTCGCTCACGACGCGGACGAATCCTGGATCGCCGCCCAAGGCGCTGGCACGACCTTGCCCCGTCGCCTCGTCACTCACGGCGTAGCCGCGTTCACCCGACCTGGCCCGCAGCGGGGACGGCAGGCGCCGTCACCGCGCCGACGGCGTCTTGGGGGATCCGGGCGGAGAGCGGTCCTGCGCCAGGGCCTACAGTTCCAGCGCCGCGCCGCTCGCCCAGCTCTCCGCGGCCGGACCGGAGCCGGGCGGGCCGTCGGGGCGGAGCAGGTCCGCGACGATCCCGGCCGTGACCTCGTGCCAGAGCGCCGGGCGGCGCAGCATCGCGTGATCGCCGCCGCGGATCAGCACCGCCCCGGCGCGCGCGCCGCGGGCGCGGGCCCGGCGGACGTAGGCCACGGAGTCGGGGGCGCTGGTCACCCGGTCCCGGTCGCCGTGCAGCACGACGAACGGCACGCCCCGCAGATGCTCGGTCGGCTCGCCCGGCGGCAGCCAGGGCGCGAGCGCCACCACTCCGGCCACCAGCGGATGCGCCGCCGCCCGCAGGGCCGCCCGGCCGCCCATGGAGTGGCCGACGAGCACGACGGGGACCTCGCCGACGAGCCGGCTGAGTTCGCCCAGCGCCCGGCAGGCGTCCTCGGCCGGGTCGCCCTGGTTCCACCCGCGGTGCCGGTAGCGGACCTGGGCCAGGAGGACGTCTTGCGGCGACACGGCCGACGCGGCGGCCCGCAGCACCGGACGCATGCGCAGCGCCGCGAGGTGCCACGGCCGCGAGGTCTGGTGGCTGTCCGCCCGCCCGCCGTGCAGGGTGACCACGGCCGCCCGCGTCCGGGGCGGCCGGTACCGCACCTGGAGGGCGGCGGCGCCCCGCACCTCGTCCTGTACCTCGCCCTGACCCCGCGACATCAGCATGACGTCCCTTTCCGTGTCGGCCCGCACAACGTCCGCGCGCACCGCACCTGTTCCCGGTACCGCTCTGTCCTCAAGGGAATCCGTCGCCGCGCGCCCAGCGGCTTGGTGTCCGCTCCGCGGATCCGGGGAGGCCCCTGACCCGGCCGGGGGAGACCCCCAGTGCAGCCGGACGGGTGACCCGCGGATGCGGCCCGCCGACGGCGCGCATAGCGTCGGAACCGCACACCGGCGAGGGACTCGCCAGGCGGCACGGGAGGCGGCCCGATGATCACACCCACCCAGCCGCGTCGCCGTGACGACGCGGACCGGCGGCTCGTCCGGCGGTGGCGTGAGACGGCGGACCGCCGTCTCACCCCGTTGCAGCGGTCGATGCTGATCACATGGATGTCCTTCGGGACGACCTTCGCGACCGTGCGGGTCATCACGCACGGCATCCGGGACGGCTGGCTGCCCTGGGGCAACGTCTCGGCGGGCGGCGAGCACCTGCACCACTACAACTTCGGCATCGCCGCGCTGGCGGGCGTCGGCCTGATCGCCGTACGCGGCGACGAGCGGGCCGCCGGTCATCCGGCCGTGGCCGCCGCCTACGGCTGCGGGACCGCGCTGATCTGCGACGAGTTCGCGCTGCTTCTCGACCTTCAGGACGTGTACTGGGCCAGGCAGGGCCGGATCAGCGTCGACGTCTCGCTCGGCGTCCTGTCGGTGCTGGGCGCGTACCTGACCGCGAAGCCGTTCTGGCACGAGATCGGCCGCATCACCGGGCGCCACGTCGCCGGCGCCGCCAGGCGCGGGCTGAGCGCGGCCGGCTGACGCCCTGCCGCCGCGCCCGCCCGACACGCACCTCCGACGCCTCGCCGCCCGCGCCCCGCACGACCACCACCCCCACGATCTCGACCCGCTAGGAGCGACATGGGCCGGAGCAGACGTCCCGCGGGAAACTCGGACGGTCGTCGGCGCACGCCGCCCCTGGCCGACGCCGCCACGGCACAGTGCCCCGCGGCCCCCGAGCACCGGCCTACGGCGCGTGAGGACGACGCCGCCGCCCCGACCGCCGAGGCGCGCAGCGGCGACGCCGCTCGGTCTCGCCCGGAGGGCGACGCCGCTCGGTCGCGCCCGGAGGGTGACGCGGCTCGGTCCCGCTCGGACGGCGACGGCGCTCGGTCCCGCCCGGAGGGCGACGCGGCTCGGTCCCGCTCGGACGGCGACGGCGCTCGGTCCCGCCCGGAGGGTGACGCGGCTCGGTCCCGCTCGGACGGCGACGGCGCTCGGTCCCGCCCGGAGGGTGACGCGGCTCGGTCCCGCTCGGAGGGCGACGGCGCTCGGTCCCGCCCAAAGGAGGGCGACGCGCGACTGAGCCTGGAGGGCGACGTGTGTTCCGGGGCCGAGGAAAAAGGGGAGACCGAGGCGGGGTGGATATCCCCGCCCGCGTCGCCCTCCTCGCCGCGGCTGCTGCCGACGCGCCTGGACGCCGCCGCCCCGGGGACCGTGCTGGCTGCGAGCTTCCTCGTGTCGGCGGGGCTCGTGGTGTGCGCGGCCGTCACCATGCCGCCCGTGTGGATCCTGCTCGCCGTCCTGGGCGAGGACCCCTGGCCGCCCGCGAGCTGGGTGCTCGGTCTCGCTGTCTGCGCGGTCGTGGCGTTCAGCGTGTTCGCGGCGCTCTGCGGCCTCTTCTACAACCTGATCTCGCGTTGGCTCGGCAGCATCCGGCTGACGCTCGCCGAGGAGGCCCCGGCGGCGACCGGCCCGGAACCCGGCTCGCCGTCGGACGATTCCCGGACCGGGCCGTCCGCGCCGACGGCCGCGTCATGAGCGGGTGAGCGGTCTCAGAACCGCTGCCGCGCGGTCCGGCGGCCTCCCGAACCGGCCCCGCGCTCGTCCGGCCCCGCGTCCCAGGCGTCGCCCGCGGCGGCGCCGGCCAGGCCGACCGCTCCCGCGCCGATGAGCGCCACCCCGACCAGTTCGGGCAGCACCCGGACCCCGAGGCCGATGTGCTCCTGGAACAGCACCCAGCCCAGCACCACGCTGGCGAGGGCGTCGCCGAGGGTGAGCGCGGGCTGCGACGCGGTGAGGCTGCCCGCCCGGAACGCGCTCTGGAGCAGCAGGAAGCTCACGCCGCCGGCGACGAGGACGGCGTACGGCGGCCACTGCGTCAGCAGCCCGACCACGCCGTGCCCGAGCCGCCCCATGACCTCCTTGAGCAGCGCCGCGGTGGCCGCGAACGACACCGCGGACGCCAGTCCGAGCAGCGCCGCCCGCGCGGCGCCGCGCACCAGACGGGACGCCGCCAGCACCGCCGCGACCGTGCCGAGCACCGCCGCCCCCACCGCGAGCCACCCTCCTGGCTCGGTCGTCGGGACGCCCTCGGACGGCGAGGCCGCGCCCAGGAAGAGCGCGAGACCGACGGCGAGGGCGGCGAACGCCCCCCACGTGCGCCCGTCCGGGCGGTGACGGAAGACCACGCTGCCCACGGCGAGCGTGAACAGCAGCTCGCTGGCCAGCAGCGGCTGCACGAGCGACAGGCTGCCCACGGCCAGCGCCGCCGCCTGGAACACGGTGGACAGGGCCAGCAGCCCGGCCCCGGCGATCCAGTACGGCCGGCGCAGAAGGCGGACGAGCCACCGCAGCGCCTGGCGCACTCCGGAACCGCTCGCCGACTCGTCCGTCGCCGCCCGCCGCTGGAGCACCGAGGCCGAGGCGTTGGACAAGGCCGCCAGCAGGGCGAACACGACGGTGGTCGCGTTCACCGGCGCGCGTACGCACGCGGTCGCGCCCGGCGTGCGGCGGGCCGTGGCCGCCCTGCCCGCCGCAGCGGAGGCGCGGCGGCGGACAGGACGCCGGAGAGGACAGGGAGCGCAGGGAGCACGATGGCCGACCTCGGCTGCGACGGCGGACCCCGGGTGCGGCGGACGACGCCGCGGCGACCAAGGGCCCGGTTTGGGCGGTTTGGTCACACAGTATCCCGCCGTTCGCGCCGCCGGACGCCCTCGCCTCGCGCGGCCCGCCCGGACCGCGGACTACGAGGCATGCGACTGCCGCTGTGCCGGCCGCCCCGCCTGCGGCGCCCGGTGATGGTGGTCCCAGAACCAGCGGCCGAACATCGCGCCCCCGAAGACCACGAAACCGACCCCGGTGAGCCAGGACGTCACCACCAGCACGATCCCGACCGTGCCGTAACTGACCGCGTTGTCGACGATGAGCGGGGTGAACACCAGATAGGAGAAGTACCGCAGGCCCCCCAGGCCCACCATGGTGGCGAGCGCGCCCGGCAGCAGAGCGCGCCACGGAACCTGACCGCCGAGCAGGAAGCGCTGGCCCCACCAGAAGAAGAGCGCGCCGGTGGTCGCCGACACCGCGATCCGCGGCGGACCGTGGAACTCGTGCCCGTTGAGGATCTCCTGGTACAGGTAGGCGGTCATGACGGCCAGCCAGGTCGCCTGCCGCCACACGCGGTGCCACGGCCCGGGAGGCAGTCCCCAGATCCGTTCGTAGCCGTTCTGCACGCTGCCGGCGAAGGACACGCCGAACACGGCGAGCAGGACCCCGCCCCAGACGCTGGTGGTGCCTATCACTCTCACCGGCGGGTTGATGATGTCGCTGACGGCGCGGGCGGAACGGCCGGACAGGCCCATGCCGTCGACCAGCCAGGAGGCGAAACCGCCCTCGCCGAGCGGGTCGGCGGCGGCGATGAAGATGAGCAGCGGCGCCAGCGTCACCAGGGAGAGGGTGGCGAAGCCCATCGCGCGGTGCATCAGCTCCAGATCGCGGCCGCGCCGGACGAGCGTCAGCGCGGCGAGCCGGTGCTCCCACTCCAGCACCGTCCGCTTCATCCGCGCGAGATGGCCGCTCATCCGCCGCTTCGCGATCCGCCCGTCGCCCTCCGCGTCCCTAACCGCACCCCGCAGGCCGCTCGCTCACCGTCGGGAACGGCCGGGGGCGCTCGGTGGAGACAGCGGCGGCGCGTGCGGACGGGAAGGCGAGCGGTACGAGCGAGAGCGCGAGCGGTACGGGGACGCGGGCCGCGGGCGGGAGCGGATACGCGGCGGGCCGCCGCTCCGAGCCGGCCCGCCGCCGTCCCGCACCGGGCCGCGCCACGCCGATCTGCTGGAACGTCGTGAGTTCGGCTACCCGCAAGGGATCGCGCGTCGCGGGCCGCTCCTCGATCGTCCTGGGCTGCTTCTCGATCTCCGCGTGTGCGCGTTCGACGTTCACGATGACTCCTTCGGATCCGGCGGTACGCCCCGGACGCGGCCCGCGCGACGGTCGCCGCCCTGGGTCCGCGCGGGACCGGGAGGTCCGCAGACTCCGCAGTACCCCCCGCGGCCGCCGATGACGCGGAAATCCCCGGCGCCGACGCTCACCCGGGCGGCATGCCTCGCGGCGCCGGAGGGAGATGTCCCTCGCGCATCGCCCGGCGGCCCGCCAAGATCGGGGAGACACCCCCCAAGGCGCGTGGAAGAATCTGCGGGTGTGAGCAGGCCGCAGGCCGGGCGCGTCCCCAGCGGCCTGATTCCGGCGCCGTCGACGCAGCCGGTCCACGACGACTCCTCCGTCCGTTGGGAGGCCCCCGTGAGCGAACATGCCGAGGCGTGGCCGGTGCTGGACCACGCGGAACTCGCGCCGATGACCGAGTACGTGAACCGGGTGGTGCAGGTCGCGGGCAAGTACTCGCTGGACGAACCCTTCGAGGTGGGCTGGGGGAACATCGTCCTGGAGGTCACCCCGCGCGGCCTGTGCACCCCGCCGTTCCGGCGGGACGGGGTGACCTTCTCGGTGCACTACCGGCTGCTCGACGGCGAGGTGGTCATCGAGAGCGACCGCGGCTCGCGCACCCTGTCGCTGGCCAGGACCTCGGTCGCCGACTTCTACGCCGCGTTCTGCGAGACCGCGGGCCAGCTCGGCGTACCGCATCCGCGCAGCGACCGCATCTGCGAGATCCCCCAGGCCCCGCCGCACTTCGAGGACGACGGTGTGGAGAGGGTGTGGGACGCCCGCTCGGCGCGCCTGATGTGGGAGGCCTTCGACCGGGCCGCGGACGGCCTCGAAGCGTGGCAGGCGCCGTTCCTCGGGCACCGCCCGCGCGTCGGCGTGATGTGGGGCGGCTTCGACCTCTCCGCGACCCGGTGGCGCCCGGACCGCACGGCCCCCGGGCCCGAAGGGCCGCCGTTCCAGCGCAACGCCCAGTTGCACGAGTATGTGTCGGTGGGGTTCTCCTTCGACAACACGCACAGCGGCGGCGGGAGCCCGCTGGACATCGGCATGTACGCCTACATCTGGCCGCAGCCGAAGGGCTTGGCGGACCGGTCCTGGGGCGTCGAGGGCGCCGCCTGGCATCCCGACGCGGGACTGGCGCTGCTGCCGTGGGAGGCGCTGCGCCGGGCGCCGGACCCCCGCGCGGCGATCGTGGCCTTCGGCGACGCCGTCTACGACGCGGCGGTCGCGACAGCCGGCTGGCCGGCCGACCTCGTCGACCCGCGAGTCGACGGCTGGTACATGAGCGAGCATCAGCCGGGCACGCCCGTGCGGAGCTGAGCCGGAGTCGAACCGTATCCGCCCCTTCCCGCCGGGCTGCGGCCGCCGACGACCGTTGCCCCATGCACCAAGACGACCCTTGCGCCACGCACCAAGACGGCCCCTGCGCCACGCAGCGTGACGCGCGACGAGCCGTGTCCCCGAGGCTGCCTCGTGGACACGGCTCGCCCTGTGCGCCGAGTGGGCGTGAAGGGGTGAAGGGGTGAAGGGGTCAGTGGTTCAGTGGTGATGACGGCTGCGCCGCGCCAAGCCGATGGTGAGGCCCAGGGCGGCCATCCCCAGCACTACGGTGACCGCGCCCGTCCAGCAGTTGTTCCAGATGATGCCCGCCCGCGCGCTGTGCGTGAGCGTCACCACCCAGGGCGAGATGAACAGCCATACGCCGAGCGGGACCAGCGCCCACGCCATGCGGAACATGCGTTCCGGGGCCAAGGCCAGTCCGAGCCCGATGGCGCCGATGGCGAGCCCGATGATCAGGTTGTTGACGGTCAGGGTCGACTGGATCGCGAAGTGCACGACCCAGGGGGAGATGGCGGCGTAGAGCCCGGTCAGCAGGACCAGACCCTCGATGGCCACTGCGGGGCCGCTGGACGCCGTGCGCGCGAGTCGCTGGCGCATCTCGTCCATCTCAGGATGCGTGCCCATCATCTCCTGATGAGCGCCCACGTCACTGGAGCGATGTGGATACGACATGTGCTGTCGTCTCCTCTCCCAGAGGAAAGCCTTGCCTGAGACTGGTCTTCCCCTGTTTGAGTGACTTATGCGGCTTTTATACCATTAGGTGGGTTTTGCTGGTGGAGGGGGCCACAGCGCGGCGCGACCGGCCCGGCCGCGCGCGGCGACGTACGCGCGACGTGCGGCGTCCGGCCTTCGGCCCCGGCGGCGAGGGCGCCGCACCCGCGCCGGGGGAGCGGGCGGCGAAGGGGCAACTGCACGTCTCGGCAGGGGACATGATGTGCGAGACTGCGGTGATCGACATCCCTGCTCGCGCCCTCGCACGACGGAGTCCGCCATGACGAACGGAACACCCGACACCCCGGTCCCGCAGATAGACACCAGCAAGGCTCACCCGGCCCGGGTGTACGACTGGCTGCTCGGCGGCAAGGACAACTACCCGGTGGACGAGGCCGTCGGGCGGATGCTGCCGCCGGAGGCGCACTCCGGCGCCCGCCAGAACCGCGACTTCATGCAGCGCGCGGCGGCGTGGCTCGCCGGACAGGGGCTGGACCAGTTCCTCGACGTCGGCACGGGCATTCCGACCGAGCCGAACCTGCACCAGATCGTCCAGCGGATCGTGCCCACCGCCAAGATCGTCTACACGGACAACGACCCGATCGTGCTGCGGCACGCGGAGGCGTTGCTGGTCAGCCGGCCCGAGGGCGCCACCGACTACATCGAGGCCGACGTGCGCCGGCCGGACCAGATCCTGGAGCACGCCCGGAAGGTGCTCGACTTCGACCGCCCGATCGTGCTGTCGCTCATCGCGCTGATGCACTTCATCCCCGACGACCAGGACGCCCACGGCATCGTGCGCGAGCTGCGCGCCGCGCTCCCCTCGGGCAGTTACCTGGTGCTCTCGCACGCCTCGTCCGACCTGTTCCCGGAGCTGTCGGCGCAGGTCACCGAGGAATACGCCAAGGGCGGCATCCGCCTGGGCTTCCGCACCCGCGACGAGGTGGCCCGCTTCTTCGACGGCCTGGACGTCGTCGAGCCCGGTCTGGTCACCGCCCCCGAGTGGTTCAGGACGGCCCCGGCGCCGGAGTCCGAGGAGAGCGGCGTCTACGCCGCCGTCGCCCGCGTGCCCTGAGCCAGTGCCGGAACACAGGAACCGCCGGGCGCACCGAAGTCGTCGATGACACGGACAGCGGCCCGCACCGCGGGCCGCGAGGGCTTCCCGGTGAGGGCCAGTGTCGTCATCGCGGCTGGTCGGGACCCCGGTTCTGGTCGCCGAGCTGGTCCTTCAGCCGGTCCTGAGCGGTGTCCATCTGGCCGCGGTACTTGCCCTGGGTCCGCTCGTCGACGTAGTCACCGCCCTTGTCGATGCCCTTGCCGGCCTGCTCTTCATGCCCCTTGAGCAGTCCCTTGAGCTTGTCCATCATGCTCATCGCGCGCTCCTTCACGGCGGGGTTCCCTCTCAGCATGGCCGACCGCCGCGGGGGACGCATCCGCAGCGAGCAGCGACATCCGCACACTGATCTCCTTGCCGGGATGACGGTTCGTGACCGTCATGACGTCGCTGAGCGCCCCGACGATCTCCAGACCGTGACCGCCGATCCGGTGCGCGTCCCGTGGCCGGGGGCGCGGAGGCAGGGGCGAGGCGTCCCAGACGCCGATCAGCAGGCGCCCTTGGTCGGGCCGCACCTCCACGGACAGCCCGCACGCTCCGGGAGCGTGCCGGACGACATTCGTGATCAACTCGCTGACCACGAGTTGCGCGTCTTGGATCACGCGGTCGGAAACGAGGGCGCCGCCGGTCTCGCGGACGCGGACCAGGAACGCGGCGACGGCTGCGCGGGTCTCCGCGGCGCTGATCGCACCGCTGTGCCATGCGGCGTTCCAGCGCAGCTCGCCTCGCGCGTTCCTGTTCCGTTCCGGCTCATCCGACGCCTTCTGCCTAAGCGGGACGGCCATATGGTTGCCTCAAACTGTCACACTGCGTTACTTCTTCCGCCTTTGCGGCTACCCCACCCCGCGACGATTAGACCGCGTCCGTCCGCGGAGCCGGTCCGCGCCCCCCGACCGGCGCAGCGGAATCGGACGGCGACCGGCGCCGCGGCAGTCCGACGGCTCCCGTCGCTCACCAGTAGTGCCTGCGCCCGGCCACCGCGTGGCCCATCGCGCCCAGAATCCACAGCACCGCGCCGATCACGGCGAGGATGATGCCGATCGTCCAGAGAATGGAAATGCCGGTCACGAAACCGACGACGAGAAGGATGACTCCGAGGAGGATCATGGCCGCCTCCTGTCAGGGGATAGTGCTTCCTCCACTGTGCACCCGAAGCGGCCCTGACGGATACATAACGAAACGCCCGCCCCCTCCGCTCAGGTCCCGTCCCCGCCTACATCCGCCGCCCCGCCCCCCCTCTCGGGCTCGGCGCACCGGTCGACCCCGCGCTCAGCGCACCGGGAACCCGAAGACGTACCCCTGCCGCCTCAGCCACGGCAGCACCTCGCGCAGGGCGGCCACCGTCTGCGCGCGGTCGCCGCCCGCGTCGTGGAAGAGCACCGTCGGGCCGTTCGCGATCTCCCTCTCGACGGTCGCCACGATGGCGGCGCTGCCCGGACGCCTGAAGTCCTCGCTGTCCACGTTCCAGCCCAGCGGCCGCATCCCGTGGGAGGCGGCGAGCGAGCGGCTGTACGGGGTGAACGCGCCGCCCGGCGCCCGGTAGTACACCGGCCGGACGCCCCCGGACGCCTCGGTGATCATGCGTGCGGCGTCGATGATCTCCCGCGCCTGGTAGGACGGCGGCTTGCGGTCCATCCCGGTGTCGTGCGACACGGTGTGGTCGCACAGCCGGTGCCCGGCCGCCACCACCGCCTCGACCAGGTCCGGGTGGGCCTTCGCCTGCGTCCCCACCATGCAGAAGGTGGCCTTCACGCCGTTCTCCCGCAGCACTCGCAGCACTTGAGGCGTCCACACCGGGTCCGGCCCGTCGTCGATCGTGATGTCGACGCCCCGCGCGCCGCGGTCCGAGGCGTGCGCGATCGACGCGGACACCCGCTGCCGTGCCCCCGTCCCCTGAGCGGCGCCGGGGCCCGCACCCTGCGCGGCGGGCGCCGCCGCGGCGCCCGTGCGCGCGGTGCGCCCCACGACCGGATCCGCCGAAGCGGTCCAGACCGACGTCGCGGCGGCCAGCGCGGTCACCCCGATCGCCGCCGCGAGCACCCGGCCGTGCTGTCCCCGACCCCGTTCCCCGCCGTACCGCACCATGGCCGTCCCCCGTTCTCCGCCGTCCCCGTACCGCCTTCGCACCCGGCAGGACGGCGGAACGGCGGCCCCGGATCCCGCTGTTGCCGAACTCGGACATTCTCCAGCGGAAAACGGTGACAAGCGGGGGAGACGGCCGCGGGGGAGCGGGAGGCAGTGGCCCGGCTCACATGGCGTGCGGCGGACGCCGCCGCCACCATGGGCATCCTCACCGGCAGGCCCGAAGGGATCCAGGATGTTCCGCAAGGTACTGGTCGCCAACCGCGGCGAGATCGCGATCCGCGCGTTCCGCGCCGGGTACGAGCTGGGCGCGCGCACCGTCGCCGTCTTCCCGCACGAGGACCGCAACTCGCTGCACCGGTTGAAGGCCGACGAGGCCTATGAGATCGGCGAGCCGGGCCATCCTGTGCGCGCCTACCTCTCCGTGGCGGAGATCGTCCGGGCCGCCCGCCGTGCGGGTGCGGACGCCGTCTACCCGGGCTACGGATTCCTCTCCGAGAACCCCGAACTGGCGCGCGCCTGCGAGGAGGCGGGCATCGCCTTCGTCGGACCCGACGCCGCCACGCTCGAACTGACCGGCAACAAGGCGCGCGCGGTGGCCGCCGCCCGCGCCGCCGGCGTACCGGTGCTCGGCTCCTCGGCGCCCTCCACCGACGTCGACGAACTGGTCCGCGCCGCCGAGGACATCGGCTTCCCCGTCTTCGTCAAGGCCGTGGCCGGCGGCGGCGGGCGCGGCATGCGCCGCGTCGGGGAGCCGGCCGCGCTGCGCGAGTCCATCGAGGCCGCCTCCCGCGAGGCGGCGTCCGCGTTCGGCGACCCCACCGTCTTCCTGGAGAAGGCAGTCATCGAGCCGCGCCACATCGAGGTGCAGATCCTCGCCGACGGCGACGGCGACGTCATCCACCTCTTCGAGCGCGACTGCTCGCTCCAGCGCCGCCACCAGAAGGTCATCGAGATGGCGCCCGCGCCGAACCTCGACCCGGAGCTGCGCGAGCGGATCTGCGCCGACGCCGTGCGCTTCGCCCGCGAGATCGGCTACCGCAACGCGGGCACCGTGGAGTTCCTGCTCGACCGCGACGGCAACCACGTGTTCATCGAGATGAACCCGCGCATCCAGGTCGAGCACACCGTGACCGAGGAGGTCACCGACGTCGACCTGGTCCAGGCCCAGTTGCGCATCGCCGCCGGGGAGAGCCTGGCCGACCTCGGACTCGCCCAGGACACCGTGCGGTTGCGCGGCGCCGCACTCCAGTGCCGGATCACCACCGAGGACCCCGCCAACGGCTTCCGTCCCGACACCGGCCAGATCAGCGCCTACCGCTCACCCGGCGGCTCCGGCATCCGCCTGGACGGCGGAACCACCCACGCCGGCACCGAGATCAGCGCGCACTTCGACTCCATGCTGGTCAAACTCACCTGCCGGGGAAGGGACTTCAGCACCGCGATCGGCCGGGCCCGGCGCGCGGTCGCCGAGTTCCGCATCCGCGGAGTCGCGACCAACATCCCCTTCCTCCAAGCCGTCCTGGACGACCCGGACTTCCAGGCCGGACGGGTCACGACGTCGTTCATCGAGCAGCGCCCGTACCTGCTCACGGCCCGCTCTTCCGCCGACCGCGGCACCAAACTGCTCACCTACCTCGCCGACGTCACCGTCAACAGGCCGCACGGCGAACGCCCCGACTCCGTCGACCCGGTGACCAAGCTGCCGCCGCTGCCCGCGGGCGAGCCCCCCGCCGGCTCCCGGCAGCGCCTGATCGCACTCGGCCCCGAGGGCTTCGCCCGCGCGCTGCGCGAGTCCCCGACCATCGGCGTCACCGACACCACCTTCCGCGACGCCCACCAGTCGCTGCTCGCCACGAGGGTGCGCACCAAGGACCTGCTGGCCGTCGCCCCGGTCGTCGCCCGCACCCTGCCCGAGCTGCTCTCCCTGGAGTGCTGGGGCGGCGCCACCTACGACGTCGCCCTGCGCTTCCTCGCCGAGGACCCCTGGGAGCGGCTGGCCGCGCTGCGCGAGGCGGCGCCCAACATCTGCCTCCAGATGCTGCTGCGCGGCCGCAACACCGTCGGGTACACGCCGTACCCGACCGAGGTCACCGACGCCTTCGTGCAGGAGGCCGCGGCCACCGGCATCGACGTCTTCCGCGTCTTCGACGCGCTCAACGACGTCGATCAGATGCGCCCCGCCATCGACGCCGTACGGCAGACCGGCACGGCCGTCGCCGAGGTCGCCCTCTGCTACACCGCGGACCTCTCCGACCCCGCCGAACGGCTGTACACGCTGGACTACTACCTCCGCCTGGCGGAGCGGATCGTCGACGCCGGGGCGCATGTGCTGGCCGTCAAGGACATGGCGGGGCTGCTGCGCGCGCCCGCCGCGGCCGCCCTCGTCTCGGCGCTGCGCCGCGAGTTCGACCTCCCGGTCCACCTGCACACGCACGACACGGCGGGCGGCCAGCTCGCCACGTACCTGGCCGCGATCCAGGCGGGCGCCGACGCGGTGGACGGCGCGGTCGCCTCGATGGCGGGCAGCACCTCGCAGCCCTCGCTCTCGGCGATCGTCGCGGCCACCGACCACTCCGACCGCCCCACCGGCCTGGACCTCAAGGCGGTCGGCGACCTGGAGCCGTACTGGGAGAGCGTCCGCAAGATCTACGCGCCCTTCGAGGCGGGCCTCGCCTCGCCGACCGGGCGCGTCTACCACCACGAGATCCCCGGCGGCCAGCTCTCCAACCTGCGCACCCAGGCGGTCGCGCTGGGCCTGGGCGACCGGTTCGAGGACATCGAGGCGATGTACGCCGCCGCCGACCGCATCCTGGGCCGGCTGGTCAAGGTGACCCCCTCCTCCAAGGTCGTCGGAGACCTCGCGCTGCATCTGGTCGGCGCCGGGGTGTCCCCGGAGCGGTTCGAGCAGGAGCCGAACCGGTT
The DNA here is from genome assembly GCF_040644415.1 of Streptomyces sp. NPDC046985. Classification (NCBI taxonomy): domain Bacteria; kingdom Bacillati; phylum Actinomycetota; class Actinomycetes; order Kitasatosporales; family Streptomycetaceae; genus Streptomyces; species Streptomyces sp. NPDC046985. Next base: position 133,392 of record NZ_JBEYWK010000020.1, on the reverse strand, counting down.
CGACATCCCCGACTCCGTCATCGGCTTCCTGCGCGGCGAGCTGGGCACCCCGCCCGGCGGCTGGCCGGAGCCGTTCCGCACCAGGGCGTTGCAGGGACGCGCCGAGGCCAAGCCGGTGGCCGAGCTGACCGAGGAGGACCGCGCGGGCCTGGAGAAGTCCCCGCGCGCCACCCTCAACCGGCTGCTCTTCCCCGGCCCGACGCGCGACTTCGAGAACCACCGCCAGAGCTTCGGCGACACCAGCGTCCTGGACAGCAAGGACTTCTTCTACGGGCTGAGCCCCGCCACCGAGTACGCCGTCGACCTCGAACCCGGCGTCCGGCTGCTGATCGAACTCCAGGCGGTCGGTGAGGCGGACGAGCGCGGCATGCGCACCGTGATGTCCTCCCTCAACGGCCAGCTCCGCCCGATCCAGGTGCGCGACGACGCCGCCGCCTCCGACGTCCCGGCGACGGAGAAGGCCGACCGGAGCGACCCCGGCCACGTGGCGGCGCCGTTCGCCGGCGTGGTGACGCTCGCGGTCGCCGAGGGCGACCAGGTCGACGCCGGGGCGACCGTGGCCACCATCGAGGCGATGAAGATGGAGGCCGCGATCACCGCCCCCCGGGCCGGGCGCGTCACCCGGCTGGCCGTCAACCGGATCCAGCAGGTGGAGGGCGGCGACCTGCTGATCGAGATCGCCTGACCGGTCAGTCGGGCCGCTCGCGGCGGCCCGCCGTCACGGCGTGCGTCGGCGGGCGCGGCGCCGCGAGCCGGTGAACCTTTCCGGCCGCAGCACTAGCGTGGGCCATATGTCCGATTCCTCACATGGGGGGCATGGCCGCCCGCCCACCGCCGCCGAGCGTTGGGCCGCCTTCCGCGCGTCCCCCTTCCTGCCCGCGAGCGTGCTGGTGCTCATCCTCGCCGTCGCGGCCGGACTCTTCGCCGGCTCCTACACCTACGCCATGGCCAACCCCACCCCGCACTCCATCCCCACCGCGGTCGTCGGGGCCTACGACCAGGACAGGACCAAGCGCTTCGCGGCCGGCATGGAGAAGGCCCTGTCCGCCTCCCTGCGCACCCGCCCGTACAGCAGCCTGGAGGCCGCGGAGCAGGCGGTCGACGACCAGCAGGTGTTCGCCGTCCTCGACGTCCCCCGCACCGGGAGCGGCCTCACCCTCTACGTCTCCGGCGCCTCGGGGGCGAGCGTCGCCCAGGTGCTCGTGCAGTCGGCGGTCCAGGTCGGGAAGGCGACCGGCGTGCCCGTCGCGATCCACGATCTCAAACCGCTGCAGAAGGGCGACCCACGCGGCCTGGCGATGTTCTACATCACGCTCGCGGCCACGGTCCTCGGCTTCGTCGGCGCCATTCAGCTCAACGTGCACGCGAAGGCGCTCCGTCCGGGCGAACGCATCGCCTTCACCGTGGCCTACTCCCTGCTCGGCGGGTTCGTGATCGCCGCGATGGTGGACTGGGTGCTCGGCGCACTGCACCTGCCGTTCCTGGAGTCCTGGACCATCCTGGCGCTGACGATGTTCGCCTCCGGCATGGTCTTCTCGATGTTCGACACGCTCATGGGGCGCTGGGCCATGCTGCCGACCTGGGGGCTGATGGTCCTGCTCGGCAACCCCTCCTCGGGCGGGGCGGTCTCCTGGGCGCTGCTGCCCTCCCTGCTCGGCCAGATCGGCCGCTGGCTGCCGCCCGGCGCCTCGGTGAACGCCCAGCACACGGCCGTGTACTTCCCAGGCCACCAGCACGCCTGGCCGTTCGTCATCCTGATCGGCTGGGCGGTGCTGTCCTGCGCCGTCTTCTGGTTCATGCGGGACCGGCGCCTCGACGGCCGCGAGGGCCGCCCGGCCCACGCGGCCTGACCCGGCCACTACCCGGGAGGTCATTGATCGAGGGCTCCGGCGCGTGCCAGGATCGCGCCGTGCCGAGATCCAGCGACCGACCGGAGGACGCCATGACCGCCTACGCCATCGCCCACCTGCGCGAGGCCGCCCCGCACCCGGACATCGCGGAGTACATGGAGCGCATCACCGAGACCCTCGCACCGTACGACGGCCGCTTCCTGGTGCACGGCGCCCAGCCCGAGGTCAAGGAGGGCGACTGGCCGGGGCACGTCGTGGTGATCGCCTTCCCCGGCACGGCCGAGGCGTGGGCCTGGTGGGACTCGCCCGCGTACCGGGAGATCGCACCGCTGCGTTCGCGTCACATCGACGGCGACATCATCGTCGTCCCCGGCGTCCCCGAGCACTACGATCCGGCGGACACCGCCAAGGTCTTTCGGGAGTCGCTGTCCGGCGGAGGGGAGTCGCTGTCCGGCAAAGGGGCCGCACGATAGGGGTTTCGTCCGGTCCCGGCGTCCTCGTGCCCGGTCGACGGCCCCGCTTGCGCGGGCCGCGCGCCCCGAGGGGCGGGGCCGGTCCCGACCCGCGTGACCGGACCGGCCGCGGGCGGCCCGGAACCCGCTGCCCGGCCCGTCCCCGAGGACCGTCGCGGCGATCGACCGGCTCGCGGCCGACCGGCGTCCAGGCGCCGGCGCCGCCCGCCGCCCTGCCCGGCTCCCCTACGGCGTCGGCAGACCGGCCGTCTGCTGCCGCTTCCACCGCACCGGTGCGGGGCGGAGGCCGTGGCGCGCCGCCCTGGCGCCCGGCGAGGCGACCCCCGGCGCGCCGGGCGGGTTCGCGTGCTCCAGCCACTCCCGATACGCGCGCGACTCCCGGGCCGCCTCCCAGTAGGACGCCTCCAACTCCGGGTAGGCGGCGTCCAGATCGGCTTCCGTGCGAGCCGCGAGCAGCAGCCGCACGCCGATCGGATCGCCCTCCAAGGGCCGGATGGCGCAGTCGGGCCGGGGGAGAGCGGTGGGCTGACTGACCGTCACCACCTCGCCGACCGCGGCCAGCGAGTAGGCGGTGAGGTAGTCGCCGTGCAGCATCTGGGACGCCAGTCCGGCCCCGCGCAGCATCCGGCACAGGGCGTCCCACTCGCCGTCGACCGTGGAGTCGACCATCCAGCGTTCACCGGCGAGGTCCGCGAGCCGCACCCGCCGCCGGGACGCCGCCGGATGGCCGGCGGCGAGCGTGACGAACTGCGGCTCGCGCTCCACCAGCACCCGCAGGCACAGCTCCGGCGGGACGCGCAGCGCAGCGCCCTCGACCTCGTGCACGAAGGCCACGTCGAGCCTGCCCGCGGCGACCATCGCCAGCAGGGCGTTCGCGGACACGTCCATCTGGAGCGTCGGCTCGGTGCGCGGCGTCCGGGTGCGCAGACGGCTCAGCCAGCCGGGGATGGCCCGGCTCGCGGTGGCGCCGATGCGGAGCTGGAACCCGCCGGCCGCACGGGCGGCCGCCGCCCTGGTCTCGGCGACGATCGCGGCGAACTCCGCCACCAGCGGCCGGGCGCGGCTCAGCACCGCGTGCCCCAGAGGCGTGGGACGGCATCCGGTGCGCGCCCGGACGAACAGCGGGGCGCCGAGCGCGTGCTCGATGCGGCGTAGCTGGGTGCTCAACGACGGCTGCGCCATGCCGAGTTCCCGGGCCGCCTTGTGCAGACTGCCGGTGTCGGCGATGGCGCAGAGCACCCGCAGATGCCTCACCTCCAGCTCCATGCAGGGAGCGTAGGGCGGCCCCGGGCGTCGCACCAGACGTTCAAATCCCGACGGAACCGCCCGAGTCGGCCCCTGATAGTTCGGTGCTATCCCCGACTGCCATCATCCGCACGCCCCTTGGCCTGCCCGACACTCCTGCGTAACCGATCGTTCCGACCCCACACAGAACGAGTAGGAGCCCCCATGACGTCGTCCCGTACGGGCGCCAAGTCCGCGAAGAACGCCCGGAGATCACTGGCCTTCGCGCTCGGCCTCGGCCTGGCGTCCGCCGCGCTGGGCGCAGCGACCCCGGCGAGCGCCCAGACGACCGCCGCCGGGCCTGCCGCCGGTCAGGCGCGGTACGCAGGCTCGGCCGAGAGCGCCGCCGGCAACAAGGCGTTCTTCGAGGCGGTGATGCGGTCGGTCGCGAAGAAGCAGGCCGCCCACCCGGACCTGAAGTCCGTCACCGTGTACTACAACCCCTCCCAGGCGCCGACCTTCCGGTCGCAGATATCGAGCGCCGCCTCGATCTGGAACAGCTCCGTGTCCAACGTCAAGCTCGCGTCGACCTCGGGCAGCGGCGACTTCTCCTACTACGAGGGCAACGACTCGCGGGGCTCCTACGCCTCCACCGACGGCCACGGCCGCGGCTACGTCTTCCTCGACTACGCGCAGAACCGGCAGTACGACTCGATCCGCGTCGCCGCCCACGAGACCGGGCACGTGCTCGGTCTGCCCGACCACTACAGCGGCCCGTGCAGCGAGCTGATGTCCGGCGGCGGCCCCGGCCCTTCGTGCACCAACCGCTACCCGAACTCGGCCGAGCGCGCCCGCGTCAACCAGCTCTGGGCCAACGGCCTCGCCGCCGCCGTCGCCGCCGCGGCGACCCCGGCGCGCTGACCTCCTCGGAGGCCCGGGGCCAGCGCTAGCTCAACCCTGCCCCACTCGGAACAGCACCCCCCACCCGATGCGGACCGCGGCGCCGAGCCGCGGTCCGCATCGTCGTTCCCGCCTCCTCGCCCCTACCGGGTGAGGTCCTGCGCCGTCAGGCCGCCCCGAGGTGTGGGCCGTCCGTCCCGCTGCCACGATGATCCAGAGAGGACCCGCGCGGCCGCGTCCCGGGCAGCGGAACGGAAGAGACACCGGATGACCGATTCAGCACCCCGTCGGCCCCCGCAGGAGCGGCCGCCGCGCGGGCGCGCGGACCGCGAGGGGCGCCGCCGGCTCTCGGCGCGCGGGCAGGCCGTCGTGTCCATCGGCCGCTCGGCGTGCCTCACGGCGGCCCTGGTCGCCGTCTACTACCTGCTGCCGCTGGACGCCCGCGCCACGGCCAGGACGTCCGTCGTGCTCGGGGCCGACCTGGCGGCCGTGGCCGCGCTGTTCACCTGGCAGGCGGCGGCCACCGCCCGCTCCCCGCACCCCCGGCTGAAGGCCGTCGAGGTGCTGGCGACCACGCTGCCGCTGTTCCTGCTGCTGTTCGCGGGGGCCTACTACCTGCTGGAACGCACCTCTCCCGGCTCCTTCAACGAGCCGCTGACCAGGACGGACGCCCTGTACTTCACTCTGAGCACGTTCGCCACCGTCGGCTACGGGGACATCGCCCCCCGCTCACAGACGGGCCGGGTCGTGGCCATGATCCAGATGGCGGGCGGACTGCTCCTCGTAGGCGTGGCCGCCCGGATCCTGACGGGCGCCGTCCAAAGGGGCCTGCGGCGCCGACCGGACCCTCCGACCGGGTAGCCGCCGCCTCACTCGGGCAGGCGGCGCATCTCCAGCACCCGCAGCCCCAGCGACTGGCGCCGGCCCAGCAGCCCGTACAGGTGCGCGCCGTCCACCACGGGACCGGACAGCACGGTCCGACCGGACGTCACCACATGATCCAGCTCAGGAAAAGCCCTGGTCAGCGTCTTCGTCAGGGAACCGTCGACGCGGATCCCACCGCGTGTCGACCGCTCTCCGCGATGGCCTGCCGACGAGTACGCGGCACCCGGAGGCCGGCCTCCCTCCCGGCCGGCCGGCGGACCTCGCCCGCGCAGGTGAGACGGGCGCGACGCGCGGGCGGGCGCGAACACTGAGATCCTGTCCCGAGAAGCGCTGCTCATGACATGACGGACAGTGGTGGTGAGCGCGATGCCCGCATCCGGTGAGAACGAGCCGGAACCGTCCGGCCAGCCCCTCGATCCCCTGGGCGACCCGATCCTGCGCACCCGGCTGACCGTGCCGTCGCTGCCGGCCGCCTACCAGCGCAGGCGCCGCCTGATCGACCACCTCGACCAAGCCCTCGATACGCCGCTGACGATGGTCAGCGCAGGCGCGGGCGCGGGCAAGACACTCCTGGTCGCCGACTGGGCCGCCCGCCTCGGACAGCAGGTCGCCTGGCTCACCGTAGACGCCTGCCACCAGTCGCCGGGGGTCTTCTGGGCCTACTTCCTGGAGTCCCTGCGCGCCGCCGGAGTGTGCGCGGCCGGGGACGTCGGCGCTCCGGCGGACGCCGGACCCGTCGACCACGCCCTGCTCGCCCGGCTCGCCGCGCAGCTCAGCGCCGTCGGCCCGGCCGCGGACGCACGCGGCCGGCCCCCGGTCGCCGTGCTGGACGAGTTCGACCGGGTGACCGCCCCGGAGCTGGCCGAGCAGCTCGGCTTCGTCCTGCGCCACGCCGGGCGGGGCCTGCACCTGGTCCTGGTCACCCGCACCGAGCCGACGCTGCCGCTGCATCGCTACCGCGCTGAGGGCACCCTCACCGAGATCCGGGACGCGGAGCTGGCCTTCACCGCCGAGGAGGCGCGGACCCTGCTGGCAGAGCACGGGCTGCGCCTGCCGGACGCAGGCGTGCGGGCGCTAGTCGAGCGCACCAGGGGCTGGGCGGCCGGGCTGCGGCTGTCCGCCCTCGCCGCACAGCAGAGCGAGGACCCCGAGACGTATCTGAAGCAGTTCGAGGCCGGGCAGAGCACGATCGCCGACTTCCTGCTCGCCGAAGTCCTCGACGGCCTGCCCGCCGCCACCCAGGACCTGCTGCTGCGGGTGAGCGTGCTGGACCGGTTCTGCCCGGACCTGGCGAACGCGCTCACCGGCCGCGACGACGCCCAGGCCGTGCTCGCCGCCCTGCACCGGGAGAACGCGTTCGTCGACCGCCTGGACCAGGGCTGGTACCGCCTCCACCCGCTGTTCGCGGAGACCCTGGCCGCCCACCGGACGGTCCGCCGCCCCGGCGAGGACGGCGCACTGCACCGCAGGGCCGCCCGCTGGCTGCGGGACGCCGGACGCCTGCCCGAGGCGCTCGCGCACGGCGCCGCCGCGGGCGACTGGGACGTCACCGCCCGCGCCCTCATCGACGACCTCGCCATCGGCCAGTTCCTCACCGGACCCCGCTCCGGCGGCCTGGCCGAGCTGTTCGCCCGGATGGCCCCGGACGCACGCAGTCCGGAAGCCGACCTCGTGCGCGCCGCCCGCGGACTGGCCGCCGACGACGCCGACCGCGCCCGGTCGCCCCTGGAGCGCGCGAGCGCGGCGCTGAGCCGGGACGGCGGCGGATCGGCGGCGGCCCGGCTCAGCGCCGTCCTGCTGCGCGTCCTCGCGGCCCGGCTCACCGGCGCCCCGGACCAAGCCGAGCAGGCGGCGCGGGAGGCGCGCCGGGCGTGGCCGGACGTTCCGCCGCGCCTGCTGGACGAGCACCCCGAACTGCTCGCCCTGCTGCACGCGCACCTCGGCGCGGCCCGGCTGTGGGCGGGACGCCTCGACGACGCCCGGACCGCCCTGCGGACGGCCGCCGCCCCCACGGGCGCCGCGGCCACCGCTCCCGCCCGGGACGACGCCCTCGAACAGCTCGCCCTCATCGACTGCCTCACCGGCTGGCCCGCGCGCGCCGAACGCATGGCCGTGGCCGCGCTCGGCGACGCCGAACGGTTCAGCCCCGCCGAGCCCCACGGCCGCGGACTGGCGCACCTGGTGCGGGCGGCGGTGGCCGTCGACCGGGACCGGCTGGACGCCGCCCAGGCCCTGCTGGAACGGGCGACGGCCGGGCGGCCCGCGCCACCGGACCCGGTGACGGCCGCCGCACGCGTCCTCGTCCGGGGGCGCCTCCAGTTGGCCCGCGGCCAGGTGCGCGCGGCCCTGCGGACCGCGGAGTCCGCGGCCGCCGTCACCGCCGCCTCGCCCTGGGCGCGGGACTGCACCGCTCTGCTCGTCTCCGCGGCCCACCTGGCCGAAGGCCGTCCCGAGGCGGCCCTGAAAGCGGTCCGGGACCCCGCCTGCCACCGGGCGGCCTGCGCGGTCGCCGCCGCCCGAGCGCGACTCGCCGCGGGCGACCCCGTCGCCGCCCTCCGCCTCCTCGACGACCTGCCCGCCGACGAGCGCGACGGGCCCGCGGTGACGGTCCGCGCCCTGCTGGTCCGCGCCGAGGCCGCGGAACGCACCGGCGACCGCGCTGCCGCGCACAAGCTGGCCGCCCGTGCGCTGCGCGAGGCTCGCCCCGAGGGGCTGCGGGGCCCGTTCGCGGAAGCCGGCGCCTGGGGCCGCCGCCTGCTGCACGCGTACGCAGACACGGCCGCAGCCGCAGACCTGGACGCACAGCGCGACCCGCACCCGGACTGGCCGCCGACGGCGCCCGCGCCGCAGACCGGGACGCCCGAGCAGACCGGGAACGCCGCGCGGACCGGGACGGCCAAGCGAACCAGTACGCCTGGGCGGACCAGCACGACCGAGCGAACCAGTACGCCTGGGCGGACCAATGCGGCCGAGGGCGCCAGCACCCCTTCGCGGGCCAGCGCGGCCGAGGGCGCCAGCACCCCTTCACGCACCAGTGCGGCCGACCGCACCAACACTCCTGCGCGGACCGGTACGGCCGAGGGCGCCCATACGGCCGCGCGGGGTGGAACAGCCGCGCGGGGCGGCGACACCCCGCGCCCGGGGGCGGCGCCGCCCGCTCCGGAACGGTCGCCGTTCGTAGAGGAGTTGAGCGGCCGGGAACGGGACGTGCTGCGGCGGCTCGCGCAGGCCATGTCCACCGAGGAGATCGCCGCCGACCTCTTCGTCTCGGTCAACACGGTCAAGACGCACCTGAAGAGCGCGTACCGCAAACTCGGCGTGAACCGCCGCAACGAGGCGGTCCGCCGAGCCCGGGAGCTGCACCTGCTGTGAACCCGGGCCCGCCGTCCGCCCGTTCGGGCCCCACCCGCGACGCCGACGGCCGGGCGCCTCCCGCGCGGGAGACGTCCGGCCGTCGTGATCTGGGCGCGGGCCGGCTACTTCCGCATGGCGAAGCGCATCAGGGCGTGCTCGTCGCCCTGGGTGATCTTGCCCGTCGAGTTGATCACTTCGAGCTTCCAGACGCCGCCGACCCGCAGCGCCTTGGCCACGGCGCAGCCGTTGTCCTGGGTGAGCAGGCTCGGCCAGATGTCGGCGACCTGCTGGGAGCTGCCGCCGGTCGCGTCGTATACCTTGAAGCTGATGTTGCGCGCCTTCTGGAACGAACTCCCCTTCTTGAACGCGGCGGCGACGAAGACGATCGAGGTGATGTGCGCCGGGATCCGGGAGAACTCGACCGTGACCGTCTCGTCGTCGCCGTCCCCCCGGCCGGTCTGGTTGTCGCCGCTGTGCACCAGCGAGCCGTTGCCCATCGGGTCCAGCGAGTCGAGTCCGGCCAGACGGACCGGCTCCGAGCCCTGCATGGCGATGGCGATGAGGTCCAGGTCGGTGCCGGTCTTGCGGCGGATCATCCCCATCACCCCGCCGCTGGCGCCCGCGGTGGGGTCCCAGGACACCCCGAGGGACAGATGGGTCACTCCGTCCAGGTCCGCCGGGCCGTCTTCCTTGGTCAGCGTGATCATGCGTTGTTCATCCTCTGGTGACGGGACTTCGACAGGGCAAGTGTGCCTGGAACACGCGCCGGCGCCCATGACCGGTTCCCCTCTCGTCGATTCGTCCCGTCCCCAGCGTTCATGAGGCGCCGTCAGTCGCCTCCACGAGGTGCCGTCAGTTGAGCGCGGGAGGGCCGTCGTGCGCGCCGGTCCCCCAACCGGACGGCACGGCGCCCAGCGTGTACGCGAGGGAGCGCGTGCGCCGCAGGGCGCCCGTCGTCAGATAGGTGCGGCGGTACGGGGCGCCGTCGACGCGGGCGGTCTGGACGTAGCGCCGGACGTCCGAGGCGCCCGGCGCGGTGATCGTGAGCGAACCCCGGGGGTAGAAGCGCCGGTCGAGGGAGAGGTCGACGCGCGGGAAGACCGGCGTGGACAGGCCCCAGGTGTCGTAGCCGGGCTGCACCGGGAACAGGCCGATCGAGGACAGCACGTTCCAGGCGGACATGGTGCCGAGGTCGTCGTTGCCGGTCATCCCCGTCGGCGCGTCCGTGAACAGGGTGAGCGCCGCGTGCACCACGTCGGTCGTCTTCCACGGCTGGCCGGTCGACAGGTAGGTGTACGGGGCGATCAGGTCGGGCTCGTTCTGCGGGTTGTACTTGTCGGCGTTGTAGTAGTCGTACGGGCCGTTCACCCACACCTCGCGGGCGGTCTTCGCCGGGTCCTTCAGCAACTGGTCGTAGGCGAAGAAGGAGTCCAGCCGGTCGTTGGCCGCCTTCTCACCGCCGATGAGGGAGATCATGCCCGGCAGGTCCTGCGGCACCAGCCACTGGTACTGCCAGGCGGTGCCCTCGTGGAACCCCTCGCTCCGCGCCGGGTCGGCCGGGCCGGTGAAGGCGCCGGAGGCGTCGCGGGCCCGGAAGAAGCCGGTCGACGCGTCGAAGATTTTGCGGTAGTTCTGCGCCCGAGCGGCGTAGCGCGCCGCGTCGGCGGGGTGGCCGAGGCCGCGGGCCATCTCGGCGAGCATCGCGTCCGACAGGGCGTACTCCAGCGTCGCCGACGCACCGTGGTCGAAGTCGGAGTCGCCGGGCTTGGCGTGCGGGCGGTCCTTGACGTAGGGCGCGAAGCCGTTCGCCAGGTACTCCCGGTTCGCCTCGCGGCCCACGGCCGGGGAGTCGGCGGGCGGCACGCCGTCGGCGTTCTTCTTCAGGACACGGTAGGCGCGCTCCTCGTATCCCCGGAGCAGGCCCTGCTGGTAGGCGTTGGTGAGGAACGGGGTGACCGGGTCGCCGGTCATGATGTTCGTCTCGACGGTGCCGTAGCCCCACTTGGGCAGCCAGCCGCTCTCCTCGGCGATCTTGACGACGGAGACGGCCATGTCGCGCGCCTCGTGCGGCGCGAGGAGGGACAGCAGTTGGGACTGGGTGCGGTAGGTGTCCCACAGCGACCAGTTCTGGTAGTACGTGTAGCCCCTCGCCCGGTGCACCCGCTGATCCCAGCCGGTGTAGCGGCCGTCGGCGTCGCTGCCGACGTTCGGCGCGAGGAACGACCGGTACAGCGACGAGTAGAAGGTGCGGCGCACGGTGTCGCCGCCGCCCTGGACGCGCACCTGGCCGAGCCGCCTCTCCCAGGCCCGGCGCGCCGCCTCGCGCACCCGGTCGAAGGAACGGCCGCCCTCGGCGCGGAGGTTGAGGGCCGCGCCCCGGGCGTCGACGTACGACAGCGCCGTCGTCGCCTCGACCGTGCGGTCCTTCGTCGTGTCGAAGCGCACGTACGCGCCGTCCTGCCCGGTGCGCGAACCGGCCGTCACCGCACCGCCGTTCCAGGTGCCGTAGGCGGTGAACGGACGGTCGAAACGGGTGACCGTGTAGACCGTGTAGGGCTCGGTGTCCTGGCAGAAGCCCCGGCCGGTGATCGCGGTGCGCACGGTCCGGTCGTCCAGGACCTCGACCTTGCTGGACACCGTGCGGTGCAGCGACTGGCCCGCGTTCAGCAGGACGTCGGCCTTGTCGGTGGCGGGGAAGGTGTAGCGCTGCACGCCGGTGCGCGCGGTCGCGGTCAGTTCGGCCTCGATGCCGTTCTTCAGGCCGACCTTGTAGTAGCCCGGACTGGCCTTCTCGGTGTCGTGGCTGAACTCCGCCGCATACGCGGCGTCGTCCGTCTGCGTGACGTCGCCGAGGGCGGGCAGCGCCGGCAGGTCGCCGCCCAGGCCGCAGCCGACGCCGGAGAGATGGACGAGCGAGAAGCCCCGGATGTGGTTCTGGGAGTGGTCGTACCCGGTGTTGTGCCCGGTGTCCGGCGACAACTGGACCATGCCGAAGGGCACGGCGGCGCCCGGATAGGTGTTGCCCTCGTTCTCGGTCCCGATGAACGGGTTGACCAGGTCGGTGAGGCGGTCGTGCCGCGGTCCGGCCGCCTGCGCGGCGGGCGCGGCCAGGGCGGCGCCGCACAGCACGACGGCCGCGACGACCGTCCCCGCCCGGCGGATGCGCTGGGTCCCTCTCATGGACGTGCACTCTCCCCAGGAGATGTCGACAACGTTGTCAGAGCCGCCCCATGGTGCGCTCCGGGCGTGTACTCGTCAAGGGTGACCGTGCTCGCCCTCGCCGCGGGTGACCGTGCTCGCCCTCGCCGTCCCGGCTCTGGCTTGTGAACGCCGTCGCCGCCGCGCCGATGACCGCCGCGTCAACGCTTGAAAAGTTATCCGCGTTCAGGGGGTTGCCGTCGTTGGCGAATCATCAGTTAAATCAAGTCGTGAACTAAGCGCGTGAGGCGTGCTGTTGAGATCCCCTCCCCGATGTGCCGACGGTGCGCCCGGCGCGCTCGCCCCCCCCCGCATCCCCCCATCGCACCCGCAGGGACCCCTATGAGACTCAGATCCTTGGGTGTCGCGCTCGCCGCCGCGGCGGCGCTCGTCACCCTCCCCGCGCACGCCCCCTCCGCGGCGGCGGCTGAGACCCCGCTGTCCCAGGGCAAGACCGCCACGGCGTCCACGGTCGAGAACGGCGGCACCGGCGCCGCGCTCGCCGTCGACGGCGACACCGGGACCCGCTGGTCCTCGGCCGCCGCCGACTCCCAGTGGCTCCAGGTCGACCTCGGCGCGACGGCCGCCGTCAGCAAGGTGGTCCTCAACTGGGAGGCCGCCTACGGCAAGGACTACAAGGTCCAGATCTCCGCGAACGGCAGCGACTGGACCGACCTCAAGTCCGTGACCGGCGGCGACGGCGGCGTCGACGCCCTCGACGTCTCCGGTCAGGGCCGCTACGTCCGGATGCTCGGCGTCCACCGGGCCACCCAGTGGGGCTACTCCCTCTGGGAGTTCCAGGTCTTCGGCACGGCCGGAGGAACGGCCCCCGCCTCCTGCGGAAGCGCGAACGCCGCCAAGGGCAAGCCCGCCTCGGCCTCCTCCGTCGAGAACGCCGGCACCCCCGCCTCCGCCGCCTTCGACGGCGACCCCGGCACCCGCTGGTCCAGCGCCGCCGCGGACCCGCAGTGGGTCCAGGTCGACCTCGGAGCGGTGCAGAGCCTGTGCAAGGTCGACCTGACCTGGGAGGCCGCCTACGCCAAGGACTTCCAGATCCAGGCGTCCGCCGACGGCCAGAGCTGGACGACGCTGAAGAGCGTCGCCGGCGCGACCGGCGGCACGGCCTCCTACGGCGTCAGCGGCTCGGGCCGGTACCTGCGCGTCTACGGCACCGCCCGCGCCACCGGCTACGGCTACTCGCTCTGGGAGGTCGCCGTGCACACGGCCTCGTCCGGGACCACCGGGCCGGTCCAGGGCGGCGGAGACCTCGGCCCCAACGTCATCGTGGTCGACCCCTCCACTCCCGGTCTCCAGCAGAAGTTCGACCAGGTCTTCTCCCAGCAGGAGTCCGCGCAGTTCGGCTCCGGCCGCTACCAGTTCCTGCTCAAGCCGGGGACCTACAACGGGATCAACGCCCAGATCGGCTTCTACACCTCGATCTCCGGTCTGGGCCTGAACCCCGACGACACCCAGATCAACGGCGACGTCACCGTCGACGCGGGCTGGTTCAACGGCAACGCCACGCAGAACTTCTGGCGTTCGGCGGAGAACCTGGCGATCACGCCGTCCAACGGCACCGACCGCTGGGCCGTCGCCCAGGCCGCGCCGTTCCGCCGGATCCACGTCAAGGGCGGCCTGAACCTCGCCCCGAACGGCTACGGCTGGGCCTCCGGCGGGTACATCGCCGACTCCGCGATCGACGGCACGGTCGGCCCCTACTCGCAGCAGCAGTGGTACACCCGGGACAGCTCCGTCGGCGGCTGGACCAACGGCGTGTGGAACATGGTGTTCAGCGGCGTCCAGGGCGCCCCGGCGACTGACTTCGACAGCGGCCCGTACACCACGCTCGACACCACGCCCGTCTCCCGGGAGAAGCCGTTCCTCTACCTGGACGGCGGCGCGTACAAGGTGTTCGTGCCCGCCAAGCGCACCAACGCCCGGGGAGTGTCCTGGCCCGCGAACGCCGGCGCCTCCCTCCCGCTGGACCAGTTCTTCGTGGTCAAGCCGGGAGCGACCGCGGCGACGATCAACCAGGCGCTCTCCCAGGGTCTCAACCTGCTGTTCACGCCGGGCGTCTACCACCTGGACCAGACGATCGACGTCACCCGCCCCGACACCGTCGTGCTGGGCCTCGGGCTGGCCACCCTCGTCCCGGACAACGGCGTCGACGCCGTGCACGTGGCCGACGTCGACGGGGTCCGGCTCGCCGGCCTCCTGATCGACGCGGGCCCGGTCAACTCCGACACCCTTCTCCAGATCGGAGCGCCGGGTTCGTCCGCCGACCACTCCGCCGACCCCACCACCATGCAGGACGTCTTCGTCCGCATCGGCGGCGCGGGACCCGGCCTCGCCACCAACTCGGTCGTGGTCAACAGCAACAACGTGATCATCGACCACACCTGGCTCTGGCGCGCGGACCACGGCAGCGGCGTCGGCTGGGACACCAACCGGGCCGACTACGGCCTGCGCGTCAACGGCAACGACGTGCTCGCCACCGGCCTGTTCGTCGAGCACTTCAACAAGTACGACGTCTACTGGAACGGAGAACGCGGCCGCACGATCTTCTTCCAGAACGAGAAGGCGTACGACGTTCCGAACGCCGCCGCCGTCACCCACGACGGCATCGTCGGCTACGCGGCCTACAAGATCGCCGACACGGTCAGCCAGCACGAGGCGTGGGGCCTGGGCAGCTACTGCTACTTCACCGCCGATCCCTCGATCGTCCAGGCGCACGGCTTCCAGACGCCGGTCAAGCCGGGGATCAAGCTGCACGACCTGCTGGTGATCTCCCTCGGCGGCAAGGGCCAGTACGCCCACGTCGTCAACGACACCGGCGCGCCTACCTCGGGCACGGACACGGTGCCGTCGAAGGTGACCCAGTTCCCGTGACCCGACGGTGCCGACCGCCGGGCCCGGACCGGGTCTGACCTGAGTGTGCGGCGAACCCTCGCGGGGGTTCGCCGCACACCTGCGCCTGGCCGCCCGAGCGGGCGGGCGGCAGTGATCCGTTCAGGCCGAGGACCGCGCCCGGCGAGCCCAGTCCAGGACGACGGGGACACAGGCGTCCGCGAACCGTTCGTAGTCCGCCGGGGTGTTGTAGACGTGGGCGGACAGCCGCAGGTAGCCGACGCCGTCGAAGCTGGTGAAGGCGGCCTCCGCGGCCAGTTCGGCGGTGGCGCGGTCGCGCAGCGCGTCGGCGGCCACGCGTGTCGCGCCCAGCCCGTCGGGCAGGCGGACCAGGCGCATTCCCGGCACGGGCATGCCGACGTCTGCCACAGGCGCCGCGGCCGACGACCCGGCGAGCGCGGCGGCGACCACATGGGCGCCGTAGTCGGCCAGTTCGTCGAGGTAGCGGCGCGCCGCCTGCCAGCCCCAGGCGTCCTCGACGAAGGCGAGGGCCGTGGGCGCCGCCAGCATCCCCGTGGCGTCCAGCGTCCCCTGCTGGTCGAAGGGGAGCGGGAACGGCTCGTCCGCGCTCCAGGAGTCGATCAGCGGACGCAGGTGCTCCCGCAGCGGGCCGCGGGCCACCAGGGCCGCCGTGCCGCGCGGCGCGCAGCCCCACTTGTGCAGGTTGCCGACCCAGGCGTCGCAGGCCAGCCCGTCGAGCGGCGCGGGCAGGAGGCCCGGCGCGTGCGCGCCGTCCACGAGCAGCGTGACGCCGCGCCGGGCGAGTTCGGCGCCCACGCGCTCCACGGGCAGGCGGCGGGCGGTGGCCGAGGTGATCTGGTCGAGCACGACGAGCGCGCACCGGTCGTCCACCTCGTCCAGCACCGCCCGACACGCCTGGTCCGCGTCGGCCGCCAGCGGCACGTGCGCCGTGCGCACCCGGGCGCCCCAGCGCCGGGCCAGCCGCGCCGCCCCCATGGTGACCGCACCGTAGCCGTGGTCGGTGACGACGACGTCGCCGCCCGGACGCGCGGTCAGCGCGGCGTACACGACGCTCGCGCCCGCGCTGGCGTTCGGCACGAGCGCCAGGTCCCCGGCGTCGGCGCGCAGGAACCGCGCCACCTCGGCGCGCGCGGCGGCCAGCCGGGCGGGCTGCCGCGGGAACCAGGCCACCGGCGCGCGCTCCATCTCGTCCCGCAGCTCGCTCTGCCGCTGCTGCGCGACCAGCGGGACGGCGCCGAAGGAGCCGTGGTTGAGGTGCAGCATGCCGGGATCGAGCGACCAGGCGGCAGCGGCGGGCCGTCCGTCGCTCAGCAGCAGCGGTCCGGGCGCGGTGACGACCTGGGTCTCGCTCACGTGACTCCTCGGGCTGATCATCGGATCGCCCACACGATACCCAGCCGTCCGCCGCGCCCAAGGGCCCAGGTCCGCGGGCCGGACACGACCCGAGCGCGACGCGACCGCACACGTACCGCCGGTCACCGGGAGGGCGGCGCGGCATGGTGGGTCCGGCGCGGGAGCGTGAGAGTGGCGCGGCAGCGTGAGGGCGGCGCGGCATGGTGGGTCCGGCGCGGCAGCGTAAGAGCGGGCGTCGCGCCCCCGCGTTCAGACCTCGCTCTCCGCGTTCAGACCTCGCTCTCCGCGGTCCGTACGTCGTGCCCGACGCGTCCCGTCCGCGCGAGCGGCCCCGTCCGAACACTGTGCCGCCCGGGGTCCCTCCCGCGCTCGTCCGACGGCCCGCCCGGGTGAGAGCAGGTCCCCGCCCGGACCCGTGTGGCGGCGCCGCGCGCCGACGCTGAGACTGGGAGACAGCCGCTCCAGAAAGCAGGTGGGCCATGCGCACCCCGCAGGAGACGCCCCGGACCAGGGCCAACGCGCTCGCGACGCGCG
Source organism: Streptomyces sp. NPDC046985 (assembly GCF_040644415.1). Classification (NCBI taxonomy): domain Bacteria; kingdom Bacillati; phylum Actinomycetota; class Actinomycetes; order Kitasatosporales; family Streptomycetaceae; genus Streptomyces; species Streptomyces sp. NPDC046985. Next base: position 116,732 of record NZ_JBEYWK010000020.1, on the reverse strand, counting down.
GCTCGCACGCCTCGTACGCCCCGTACGCGCGCATGCCCCGGACCCCGAACCGGGCGGGGCCGGAAGGGGCCACGACGGGTCCAGGACCGACGAGACGCCGCCGGCCGAGCGCCGCGCCGCGCTGACCGGCCCGCCGGGCCCGCGCCGTGAACAGGCCGCACCGCACATCCGCAGCCCCGGGGGGCGCGCTCGACGGCGCCCTCTACGCGGCCCTGTTCGCCGACTCGCCCCGCCCGCTGTACGTCCTGGACACCGAGCAGCGCCTCGTCGGCTACAACGCCGCGGCGACGAAGACCCCCGGCGCTCCCGCGCTCCACGACTGCCTCGACCGCCCGTTCGGGCAGTGGGCGCGATTCGCCGCGCCCGAGCGCGAGCGCCTGGAGGCGGCGCTGCGCGAGGTGCTGGCCACCGGCGCCTCCTTGCACGACACGGAGGTGCGGGCCGACGTCCCCGACGCCCCCGGCGTGGTGGTCTCGGTCGCGTCCTGCGCGCTGCACGACCCGGCGGGCCGCCCGGTCGGGCTGGCCGTCACGGTCGCGGACGTCACCGACCGCTACCGGAACCGGATCCGCCTCGACGTGCTCCGGAGGGCGGGCGAACGCATCGGGACGTCGCTGGACATCGTCCAGACCGCGCAGGAACTCGCCGATGTCACCGTGCCCGACTTCGCCGACACGGTGATCGTGGAAGTACTGGACGCCGTCCTGCGCGGCGACGCTCCCGCCCTGGACTCCACCGGCGGCGACCTGACGCTGCGCTGCGCGGGCCGCCGATGCGGCAGCGCGCAGAACGAGTCCGGGCGTCCCGACGCCCCCGCCGAGGCCGCGTATGCCGAGGCCCTGGCGCAGCGGCGGCCGCTGCTGATCGGCGGGCGGCGCGACGACGCCGGGCGGTCGCGGCGGGACGCGGACGGCGAGGGCGCCGCGGAGGCAGGGCAGTCCTCGATGGCCGTGCCGCTGTCCGCCCGCGGCGTCCTGCTGGGTCTGGCACGCTTCCACCGGGAGCCCGCGCGGCCGCCGTTCGACGACGACGATCTCAACGTGGCCGTGGAACTGGCCCGGCTCACCGCCCTGTGCCTGGACAACGCCCGCCTCTACACCCGCGACCACTCCGTCGCCCGCATCCTCCAGCGCACCCTTCGCCCGCAGGACGTGCCCGCCACCGCCGCGGTGCGCACCGCGCACGCCCACCTGCCCGGCAGCCCCGGCGGCAACTGGTTCGACGTCATCCCGCTGTCCGGCGCCCGCGTCGCGCTCGTCGTCGGATCGCCGCCCGGCCGGGGCATCCGCGCCGCCGTCACCATGGGCGGACTGCGCGCGGCCATCGGCGTCCTCTCCGTTCTCGACCTGTCCGCCGAGGAGATCCTCGAACGCGTCCACGACCTGGTCACCCGCCTCGACGGCGAGCAAGCGGCCCAGCACGACGAGGACCAGGACGCCCGCCGGGTGGGCACGACCTGCCTGTACGTCGTCTACGACCCGGTCACCAGCCGGTGCACGCTGACCTCCGCCGGCCATGTGCCGCCCGCGCTCGTCCACCCCGACGGCCGCGTGGAGTTCGCCCGGATGCCCGTCGGCCCGCCGCTCGGCCGCGGCGCTCCCCGCTACCAGACGGCCGAGACGCACCTGTCCGTGGGGTCCCTGCTGGTCCTCGGCAACACGCTCCTGTCCGGCTGCGGCCCCTCCGGCGGCGCGGTGCGACCCGATGAGGAATACGACGAACTCGGGGAATATGACAATCTAGAGGAATACGACAAACCCGAGGAACAAGCGGAATGCTGTGAAAGTCAGGAAGCGGAGCGGAAGCGGCTGACCGAGGCCGTGCGACCGCACGACCGCCCGCTGCCGGAGGTGTGCCACAGTCTCCTGGAGTCGCTGGCCCGCCAGAGTCCCGGAAGCGGGGGAGCGCTCCTGCTGGCGCGCACCCGCGGGCTGGGCGCGGACCAGGTCGCCTCCTGGACCCTGGGCAACGATCCCGCCGCCGTCGCCGAGGCGCGCGCCGACACCCAGCGCCAACTGACCGCCTGGGGCGAGGACGACATGGAGTTCACCGCGGCCCTGGTGGTCAGCGAACTGGTCACCAACGCCGTCCGCTACTCCGAGGGACCCGTCCGGCTGCGCCTCATCCGCGACCACGCCCTGATCGTGGAGGTCACCGACGACAGCAGCTCCGCCCCGCACCTGCGGCACGCCGAGGACGACGACGAACACGGACGCGGCCTGCACATCACCTCTAAGCTCACCCAGCGCTGGGGCGCCCGGCGCGAGCGCCGCGGGAAGACCATCTGGGCCGAGCTGGAGCCCGAGCCGTCGCCCTCTTCCGCGCACGGGTGATCCGAACCGCGCGATCCGCGAGCGGTGCGTCCGCCGACCGAAGCACAGGGTTTTCGGGAGCCTCCCCGCCGTTCGAGAGCCGGGCGGCGCCTCGTGAGGGCGGGAACGGCGTCGTGCGCCGGTACGGGCCGCGGCAGTGCGCCATGCGGGCTCACGTCCCGCCGCCTCGCGGCGCCGTGGGCGTATCGTCCCGGTATGAGCGCACAGGGCGAGGGGGAGCCGGAGCGGGGACGACGGGCCGAGGGCGCGCCGGTGCTCGACGCCCGGGTGGGGTCCCTGAGCGGCCCCGGAGCGGGCGGAACCACCGCCACCGTCATCGTGGCGGCGGCCGCCAACTTCGGCGTCGCGCTCGCCAAGGCCGTCGCGGGCGTCCTCAGCGGCTCCAGCGCCATGCTCGCCGAGGCCGGGCACTCGGTCGCCGACACCCTGACCGAGGTGCTCCTGCTGACCTCCCTCAAGCGCGGCACGAAGGCCGCCGACGAGGACCACCCGCTCGGCCACGGGGCCGAACGCTACATCTGGGCGCTGCTCGCCTCCGTCGCCACCTTCGTCGGCGGCGGCGTGTTCGCCCTGTACGACGGCGTCCGCGCGCTGACCCACGAACGGACCCCCGGCGACCCTCTGGTGTCCTACCTCGTGCTCGCCGTCGCCTTCGTCCTCGAAGGACTCTCCCTGCGCACCGGACTGCGGCAGGCCACCGGCAGGGCCCGGCACTTCCGCGTGCCCATCCTGCGCTACCTCCAGCACACGCCCGACACGGCCGTCAAAGCGGTCGTCATGGAGGACTCCGCCGCCCTCGTCGGCCTCGCCCTGGCCGCGCTCGGCCTGCTCGGCGGCCAGCTCACCCACTCCGGCGTGTGGGACGGCGTCGCCTCCGTCCTCATCGGCGTGCTGCTCATCGTCGTCGCCGTGGTCCTCGGCAGCGCCAACGCCCAACTCCTCGTCGGCCGCGCCCTGCCGCCGCCGATGCGGGCCGCCGTGCGCCGCGAACTGCTGGCGGTGCGGCACATCGAGGCCGTCATGGAGCTGACCACGCTGGTGCAGGGACCCGGGGAGATCCTGATCGCGGCGAAGGTCGACTTCCGCGACCTGTCCACCTCCGACCAGATCGAATGGGCCTGCGAGGAGGCCGAGTCCCGGCTGCGCGCCCTGATCCCCGCCGTCAGGCGCGTGTACCTCGATCCGACGCCGCCCCGCCCCGCGGCATCGCGTGGCGGGCCCTGATCGGGCGGCTTAGCCTGGCAGGGACGCCACCGTCGGCCCGTGCCCCACAGGACGGAAGGGGGAGCGCGCCGTGAACGCCCGCGGCGACGAGCCGCAACGCCAGGAGCCCAGGGCAGGCCGCCCCGTCCCCGAGGCCGCACCGTTCCTCCCTCCCCGCCGCAGCCGCGCGGCGGACCGGCGCGCGGCCGAGAGCCGTCGCCCCCATCGCCTACGTCGCCCGCGTCCTAGCACTGCTGTCCACGTCCCGGCGCCGCGGCGCCGGGACGTGGACTCCCGGCGAGCGGCGGGGACTCCCCGCGAGCGGCACCGAGAGCGACCGGCCGCTCGTGAGCACGTCAAGGTCACCCTCGCGGCCGCCCTCTGACCACAGACCTCACGCGTGAGGAGTCACGTCATGTCGATGTCGTTCGGTTCGGCTTTCGGTTCGTCGGACCCGTTCAGTGATCTGTTGAACCGGTTCTTCGGGATGTCGCCGGCGACGTCGCCTCCGGCGGTGCAGCGGGTGCCGATCGGCAGGCTGCTCAGCGAGGCGTCGCAGGAGCTGCTCAACCTCGCGGCGCGGCGCGCCCTGGAGGACGGGACGTCCGACCTGGACACGGAGCACCTGCTGTGGGCGACCACGCAGGTGGAGCCGTCGCGCTCCTTGCTCACGCGGGCGGGCGTCGATCCGGACACGCTCGCGGAGAAGATCGCCGAGGTGCTGCCGAAGGAGGCGTCGACGCCGTCGGCGGAGCCGGGACTGACCCCCGCGGCGAAGCGGACGCTGGCGTCGGCCTACGCGCTCTCCCAGGAGACGGGCGCTTCCTACATCGGCCCGGAGCACGTCCTCGCCGCCCTCCTGGAGACCGGTGACAGCGGCGCCGCGCGGGCGCTGCGCGCCGACGACGTGGACGTGCAGCGGCTGCGGGACCTGACCGAGAAGTCGGCCTCGCGTGGCGAGGGCGCAGGCGCCGGGGCGCCCGGCGGGCGCAAGCAGCCGGGACAGGGAACGGGCTCGTCGACGCTGGACGAGTACGGGCGGGACCTCACGGAGGAGGCGCGCGCCGGGAGGCTGGACCCCGTGGTGGGCCGGGCGGAGGAGATCGAGCAGACGGTCGAGATCCTGTCGCGGCGCACGAAGAACAACCCGGTGCTGATCGGCGAGCCGGGCGTGGGCAAGACCGCCATCGTGGAAGGTCTGGCGCAGCGGATCGTGGCCAACGAGGTGCCGACCACCCTCAAGGACAAGCGCGTGGTGTCGCTGGACCTGTCGGCGATGGTGGCCGGCGCCCAGTACCGCGGGCAGTTCGAGGAGCGGCTGAAGAAGGTCATCGAGGACGTGCAGGCCTCCGGCGGCGACATCATCCTGTTCATCGACGAGTTGCACACGGTGGTGGGCGCCGGCGCGACGGGCGAGGGATCGATGGACGCGGGCAACATGCTCAAACCGGCCCTGGCACGAGGCGAGTTGCACGTGGTCGGGGCGACGACGATCGACGAGTACCGCCGGTACGTCGAGAAGGACGCCGCGCTGGAGCGCCGCTTCCAGCCGGTGATGGTGTCCGAGCCCACGGTGGAGGAGACGATCGAGATCCTCGAAGGGCTGCGCGACGCCTACGAGGCCCATCACCAGGTGCGGTTCACCGACGAGGCGCTGGCCGCGGCGGCCGAACTCTCCAACCGCTACATCTCCGACCGGTTCCTGCCCGACAAGGCCATCGACGTCCTGGACCAGGCGGGCGCCCGGGTGCGGCTGCGCAGCGCGGACCGCTCCACCCCGTCCGTCGAGGTGGAGGACCGGCTCGCCGTGCTGCGGCGGGAGAAGGACCAGGCGGCGGCGGGGGAGGACTTCGAGAAGGCGCACGAGCTGAAGGCCCGCATCGACGAGGCCGAAGCGGAGCTGGCCGGGATCCGGGAGCGCCGTGAGGGCGTCGTGTCGGTCACCGCCAAGGACATCGCCGAGGTGGTCGCGCGCCGGACCGGCATCCCGGTCGCCGAGCTGACCGCCAGTGAGAAGGACCGCCTGCTCAAGCTCGAGGCCGAGATGCACGAGCGGGTGGTGGGGCAGGACGAGGCGGTGACCGCGGTGGCCCAGGCGGTGCGCCGCAACCGGGCCGGAATGGGCGACCCCGACCGGCCGGTGGGCTCCTTCCTCTTCCTGGGCCCGACCGGAGTGGGCAAGACGGAGCTGGCCAAGACCCTCGCCGGGCTGCTGTTCGGCAACGACGACCGGATGATCCGGTTCGACATGAGCGAGTTCCAGGAGAAGCACACCGTCGCCCGGCTGGTCGGCGCCCCGCCCGGATACGTGGGATACGAGGAGGCCGGCCAGCTCACCGAGAAGGTCCGGCGCAACCCCTACAGCGTCGTGCTCTTCGACGAGGTGGAGAAGGCGCACCCGGACGTGTTCAACACGCTGCTCCAGATCCTGGACGACGGCCGGCTGACCGACGCGCAGGGCCGCACGGTGGACTTCCGGCACTGCGTCATCATCATGACCTCGAACATCGGCGCGCAGCTCATCATCGACCACCACGGTGACGTGTCCGGGCTCAAGGACGACCTGATGGAACTGCTGCGGACCAGGTTCCTGCCGGAGTTCCTCAACCGGATCGACGACATCATCGTCTTCCACAGCCTCACCGAGGCCGACCTCACCGAGATCGTCGACCACCTGCTGAACCAGAGCAAGCACCGGGTGCACGCGCAGGGGATGACGCTGGAGGTCACCGAGCCGGCGAAGAAACTCCTCGTGGCCCACGGCTACCAGCCCGAGTTCGGCGCGCGCCCGCTGCGGCGCACGATCCAGGCCGAACTCGACAACCGCATCGCCTCACTCCTGCTCGGCGGCGAGGCCGAGCCGGGCGACACCGTGCTCGCCGACGTCGAACACGACACCCTCCACCTCACCGTCCACGCCGAGGACGAGGAGCACCGGGAGTACGAGGAGCACAGAGAGCATTAGGAGCAGGCCGGGCGCGCGCACACGGCGGAGGCGCGAACCGGCGGCGACGCGACCTCCCGCGGTGCCGACGCCGAGGAAGCGACGGCATCCGGAACGGCGCCCGCCCTGTCTCGTGACCGCCGCGACCGTCAGGCGCCCTCGCGGGGCTCGTCCCCGCGGGGGTCGCCGGGGTCGCCGAGGGACAGGACGGTCACCGACGACCGGCCGTCCGGCGCGTCGAAGTCCACGGTGTCTCCCGCGCGGCGGCCGAGCAGCGCGCGGCCGAGCGGGCTGTCCGCGGTGACCAGGGTCCGGTCCGCCTCCTCCGCCATCTCGCCGAGCCGCACCGTCTCCTCGCCGCCGTCCGCGAACCGGACGGTGACCGTCGAGCCCACGCTGACCGCGTCGGTGCTCGGCGGACCCGCGTCGGCCGCCTGGCGCAGCCGTACGTCGATCGCGGCGATCCGGTCGTCGAGGCGCCCCAGTTGCGTGACCCGTTGCAGCTCGTCCGCCTGGTCGGCCACGTCGCCGGGCGCGTCGGCGTCGCGCAGGGTCGCCGCCACCGTCGCGCGCTCGGCGCGCAGATCGGCCAGTTCCCGCTCAAGGGCCTGGCGCGCTCGCACGCTGATCGGTCGGGGATCACCGGTCATCGCTGCTCCCGTGGTGAGGTCGGGCGAAGGAGCTGGGACGACGCTCACCCCGCCCTCCTCCGCAAGGGCAGCGTAGCCCGGCGGCCACTCCCCGGCCCGCCCGGAGGCCGCGCCGACGGGCCGATCCACGGGGGCGCCGCTACGGTTGTGGCCCATGAGTTCCTGGTTGCCGGCGGCCGCGACCTCCCGGCTGGCCGTGGCGGTGGTCTTCGGAGCGGTGGTCGGCGCGGTCGTCGGCGTCCCGCGATCGACGCCCCCCTGGGCGTCCTGGCGGGCATCGCCGGGATGGAGGCGTCCTTCGTGCTGGCGGGCTGGATCGTCCTGTGGTCGATGGACGCCCCCACCACGCGGCGCACCACGGGGCGCGAGGACTTCCGCCCCAAGGTCGACGAGATCGTGGTCGTCGCGGTGGCCCTGTGCGGCCTGGCGGGCATCGCGGTGCTTCTGACCGGCAGGTCCGGCCCCGTCCACGCGGTCACCGCCCTGCTCGGCGTGTTCATGGCCTGGGCGGCCCTGCACCTGATGTACGCCACCCGGTACGCGTACCTCTATTACGCGCCGCCCGTCGGCGGCATCGACTTCAACTCCGACAGCCCGCCGGCGTACCGGGACTTCTTCTACTTCAGTTACAACCTGGGGATGACCTACCAGGTCTCCGACACCGACGTCTCCAGTACGGCTGTCCGGGCGACAGTGCTGCGGCATTGCCTGTTGTCCTATGTGTTCGGCACCGGCATCCTGGCCACCGCCATCAATCTGGTCGCGGGAATGGTCGCTGGCTGAAGCGGCCGTCTCCCGCCCGTGACCCTCGTCGATCGATGTTCCTGGGGAGTCAAAGAGGCGCCCGGGTGCGCGAGCAGCGGCGCCTGCCCGGCCGTTTCCCAGGGATCCGCGGGCCGTCAGGCGTCCGCGACGCCGATGTCGATCCGCCGCCGGGAGGGCTTCCCCGACTTGGGCAGCCGGATCGTCAGGACGCCGTCCGCCAGGGTGGCCCCGATCCCCTGGTCGTCCACGTCCCCGGGCACCCGGACGCCGTACGAGAAGGCGCCCTTGCGCCGGTTCAGCGCGTCCCCGCCGCCCGCCTCGTCCAGCGAGCCGGAGACGTGCAGTTCCTTGCCGTCCAGCTCCACCAGCACCCGCTCGCGCGGCACGCCCGGAAGCTCGGCGCGCACCACGTACGCGTCCCCGGCGTCCTCCTCCTCCGCGACCGGCATCCAGTGGCCGGGGGCGCCGGAGGCGTCCACCGAGGCCCGCTCGAACAGCCGGCTCACCTCGCCCCACAGGTGCTGGAGCTCCATGCCCGGATCGTGGGCCGCCCACCAGGCCCGGCGCGCGGGAAGGGCGCCGGGGGAGCGGCGCGTCGGTTCTTCCGCCATGGGGACTCCTGACGTCGTCGTGCGGCCGGTTCGCCGGGTCGGGAAGACCCTCGCACCGTAGGCGCGGGCCCAAGGGGCGGGCCATCGGGTGCGCGCCGTTCGGGTGACGCGGCGGCCCCCTGCGGGGAAGCGCCGGATCGCGGCGCCCGGCGCCCTGTGGAAGGATCCGGAAAGGGAACGTCCATGTCGCCCCTGCGGGGCGCGGGCCGCATCAGGAGGTTGACGTGTCCTCGAAGCGACGCCGGAAGAAGAAGGGCCGCCGTAAGAAAGCGGCGAACCACGGCCGACGGCCCCAGTGCTGAGACGCCGAAAGGGAGCCGGCCCTTGCGTCCGGCTCCCCCCTCGCGTGTTCCGTCCGCGTCAGTGCAGGTTCTGGACCGCCGGGTCGTTGAATCCGACGGCGAAGACCGAGCGCAGCGACGTGGTGACGGTGCTGCCGTTGTGCGCGTAGCAGACGTCACGCGGGTCGGTGGCGTCCGCGAAGTCCTCGGGGTAGCTCTGCTTCAGGGAGACGCTGGGGCAGATGCCCTCGGTGTCCCCCCACAGCTCGTCGACCTGCGTGGAGTCCAGCTTCGGCCAGTAGCTCAGGCCCTGCGGCGGTCCGGCCGCCCAGTTGCCGCCCGCCGCGCACGTGGTGGCGGCCCTGGTGTCGCCGACCCAGGTGTGGGAGTAGACGCCGGACAGGGTGCCGCAGCCCTTGTGGAAGGCGAAGTTGAGCACGCCCTGGGCGTCGGTCCAGGACATGCCGCCTTGCAGCCCCCGGTAGCGGGAGGCGGCGTAGGCGTCCTCGATGACGGTCTTGCCGCCCGACATGTTCAGCAGACCGGGATAGGTGCTCGCGCTGGTCGGGTTGAGCTGGTAGCGCACCACCCGGCCGCCGTCGACGTCGCCGTACCACTCACCGGTCACCAGCTTGTACGGGCTGCCGCTGGACTTGTCCAGGGAGAGCCACGAATAGCAGAGGTGGTCGGGGTCCAGGGCGCCGTTGTTCGCGTCGGAGGCGCACGAGGACGGCGTGCCCGCCTGCTGGTAGTAGTGCACCTCGGGCAGCACGTAGGGATAACCGCACGCGCTGGAACGGCCGCTGTGGATGCCGTACGTCGTCAAGCCGGAGCCGTAGTCGTCGACTTTGGCGAGCTTGTTGACGTCGAAGACGCGGATGCCGTGCGTGGTGTCGGTGACGTAGAGGTAGTTGGCGTACCAGACGATGCCGCCGCCGTGGCCCGTCACGTACTTGAAGTCGCTGGCGCCGGAAGAGGTGCTGGTCGGCTCCGCGAGCAGGACGTGACGGTACTTCCCGGTGTCCCGGTCGATGAAGGTGAGCTTCAGCAGGTTGTCCGACTTGCAGCCGGTGGTGTCGGACGCGGCGTCCCGGGCGAACGTCCTGTAGTGCCAGGCGACCGCCGCGACATGGTCGCCCTGAATGGCGCCGTCGGACCCGTCGGCGGCGCCGGTGGTGGTCATGCCCTGCGGCCACCACCGGGGAGTCGTGTCATCGGCGTACGCCGACGACCAGCACCAGGCCGTCGAGGTCGCGGCGGTCGGCAGCGCCTTCGTCTCGTCGCCGACGCAGGAGCGCATCGAGCGCAGATTGAGCCAACTGTCGGTGTCCCCAGCCGAGTTCTTCGTGTAATCGGTGGTGATGACATCGGTGAGGTCGGCGTGCCGGGTCAGGTAACGGGTGTACAGATTGTCCGTAGCCGAGGCGTAGTTGGTGTCGGACATCTTGAACTGGCTGCTGCCGAGCGACAGTTTCGTCATCGTCGGTGAGTCCGCCGTGGCCGTCGCCTGCCCGGTCAGCGTGGCGAGCACGGCCGCCGCCGCCGCGACGGCGGCCACGACCCTGGGTCTGCGGATGAGTGCCACAGGCGTCTTCTCCTCAACATTCACCGGCCTGTCCCTTTGCGGACATGCCAAAACAGCCTGATGATAAGCCGCCCGAGCACGGGGATCCGACGGACGGCCAGACGGTACGGCCGAAGGGAGCCGGATCGGTCAGCGTCCGCCGAGGCGGAGCGGCAGGCGCCGCCGAGCCAGACCGGCCGCCGCCGAGGTGTACGGGCCAGCGTCCGCCGAGGCGTACGGGCCAGCGCCCGCCGAGGCGTACGGGCCAGCGCCCGCCGAGGCGGACGGGGCGCCGCGCCCGCCCCGTTCCTCCCGCGCGCCTCGCGCCGCCCGGCGCCGGGACCGACGAAGATGACGGCCCGCCCGCCGCACCGGGCCACCGAGCCCGCACCCCCACGCCGAAGGGCACCGACATGCGCATCGACCTCACCGGACGCACCGCCCTGGTCACCGGATCCACCCAGGGCATCGGCGCCGCCATCGCGGCGGAACTCGCTCGGGCCGGCGCCCGGGTCGGCGTCAACGGACGCGATCCCCGGCGGGTGGAGGAGGCCGTCGAGCGCCTCGCCGGACGGGCGCCGGACGGCGACTTCGTCCCCGTCCCCGCCGACGTCGCCACGGAGGAGGGCGCCGACCGGGTCTGTGCCGCCCTGCCGGACGCGGACATCCTCGTCAACAACCTCGGCGTGTTCGGCGTCAAGGAACCCCTGGAGATCTCCGACGAGGAGTGGCGGCGCTACTTCGAGGTGAACGTGCTGGCCGCCGTCCGGCTCACCCGCCGATACCTGCCCGGGATGAGCGAGCGCGGATGGGGCCGCGTCCAGTACATCGCCAGCGACTCGGCGGTCGTCACCCCCGTCGAGATGATCCACTACGGCATGTCCAAGACCGCTCTGCTCGCCGTGTCCCGCGGCTTCGCCAAGCAGGCGGCGGGCACCGGCGTGACCGTCAACTCCGTCGTCGCCGGTCCCACCCACACCGAGAGCGCGGAGGACTTCGTCCGCCAGCTCGTGGGCGCCGACCTGCCGTGGGACCAGGCCCAGCGCGTCTTCATGAAGGAGCACCGCCCGCAGTCGCTGATCCAGCGCCTGATCGAGCCGGAGGAGATCGCCCACATGGTGGTCTACCTCAGCTCCGACCAGGCATCCGCGACGACGGGCGGGGCACTGCGCGTGGACGGGGGCTACGTGGACGCGATCCTGCCCTGAGCCGCCGCCCCCGGCCCTAGCCGACGGGCGCGCGGCGGGCGCGGCGGCACATGCGGCGAGGGCGCCTCGCACGCGTACTGACGGCGCCCCGCACGCGCACCACCCGCCGGGCGGGCTGGCGGGCGGGCGGCCGGTGTGCGTGCGGCTCCCGGCGGGACTGGCGCGCGCGGCGCCGATTGCCGCCGCGCGCCCTGGCTACCCGGGACCCATGACGCACAACACTCTCCCCCGGCGCGCCGCGGAGACAGCGGAGCGCATCCTGCCCCATGACGCGGGCCCCGGTCGGATCCTGCGCGCCGTCGACCGCATCGAGCAGTTCACCGGCGCCGACCGCGTCCTGGACGTGATCCAGCGCGCCGTCCTGGCCCTGCCGCTCGGCTCGGCCCGGGACGGTCTGCACGGACGGTGGCTGGGCCATCCGCTGCACCCCGTGATGGTCCAGGTCCCCCTCGGTAGCTGGCTGTCGGCGGCCGTGCTCGACGCGGTGCCCGGACAGCGGCGGGCGGCACGCATCCTGATCGCCACCGGTCTGATCACCGTCGCCCCGGCGGCGGCGTCGGGCTGGGTGGACTGGGCCGACCTGCACAAGACGCAGATGCGGGTCGGCATGGTGCACGCCGTCACCAACCTGGCGGCCGTGGCCCTGTACTCCGCCTCGCTCACCGCCCGTCTGCGCGGGCGGGAAGCGGCGGGCCGGATGCTCGGGCTGGCCGGTCTCGGCGCGGTCGGCGTCGGCGGCGCGCTGGGCGGTCACCTCGCCTACCGGCAGGCGTCCGGCGCCAATCACGCCGAAGCCGTCCCGCACCTGGTCTCCTCGGGGTGGCACCCGATCGGCGCCCTCGCCGACCTGCCGGAGGACCAGCCCGTGCAGCGCGAGATCGAGGGAATCGCCGTCGTCGCGGTCCGGCAGGGGGACCAGACGGTGCACGTGCTGGCCGAGCGGTGCAGCCACATGGCGGGCCCCTTGGCCGAGGGCGCCCTGGAGAACGGGTGCCTGCGCTGCCCCTGGCACGGCAGCGTCTTCCGCCTCTCCGACGGCTGGAACGTCCAGGGCCCGGCCACCGCGCCCCAGCCGGTCTTCGACACCCGGATCACCGGGGGACTGGTCGAGGCGAAGCTGCGCACGCGGTGAGCAAGTCCCGAACCTGACACCCGGCGCCCCCCGCCTCGGCCGGGTCGACGCGCATGAACCACTCGGTGGACGACGACTCCTCCCGCTCCCGCGACGAGAGCCCGGCGAGACGTCCGGGCAGCGCGCCCCGCTCCACCTCGGCCTCGGCGAGGGCGTGGCTTAGGCGTAGGCGGGGTCAGGCGTCGGTGGAGGTCGGGTGGGGCTGGGCGCCGGAGGACGTCGGCTGCTCGGGGGCGTCCTGCGGTGTGTAGAAGACCGACGAGCCCTGCTTGGCGCGCTGTGCCTGGTTCTTGGCCACGAGTGCTTCGAGCGTGGTGCGGACGACGGTGGCCTTGACGTCCCGGTCCGGGTGCTCCTGCCCGAGGGCGGCGGCGACCTCTCCCGCGGAGCGCGGCTCCTGCTGGGCGGCGAGGTGCTGCCGGACCAGTTCGACGAGCGTGGGCTGCGCCGCCGTCGCGGTCGCCGTCTCAGCGGTCGCCGCTTTCGCGGCGGTCGCCTTCCCGCTCGGCGCTGACTCCGCCGCCCTCTTCCCGTCGGCCGTCTTCCCGCTGACCGTTTTCGCGCCGACCGTCTTCGCGGGGGCTTGCTTCACGGGCGCGGTTTTGGCGGTCGCCGTCCTGGAGGGGGACTTGGCGTCCTCGGCCGCCGTCTTCGCCGTCGCCGGGCCCTTCGCCGCAGGACTCTTCGTCGTCCCGCTCTTCGCGGCCGTGCTCTTCGCGGTCGCGGCCTTCGGCGCCGCCGTGTGTTTGGCGGTCCGCGTTCGCTTGGCAGCGGCGGACCCGGTCGTGGCCTTCTTGCGGGGCGCGGGGACGGCGGTGGCCGCCGACGGCCGCGCGGACGTGGCCGCCGCCTTCGTGCCGAGCGCCTGCTGCATGGTCACGAGCACGCCGTGGTCGTGCTGAAGAACCGCCAACTGCTCCTGTAGCGCGCTGATTTCCGCGCCGATGCGCTCCTGCTCCTTGACGTTCTGATCCAGGTCGCCGGCCACCTGGGCGACGTACTGCGAAGCCAGGTCGGTGACAGTGGTGGAGTCGGGCATGAGTCGGCCTCTTCTCGTGTGACCGCGTTGCGTTGACACGTCCGCGTGTGCTCTGCGTAGAGATACTACGGATTGACTGAGTTGGCGGTTGCTTTCCCAGGATTCGTCGCCCAGCCGAACGCCGCAGGTGTACACGGCCGCCCGCTTGTTCGCACCGGACGGTCCCCTCCGACTCGGCCGCCTTCGGCTCCCTGGACGCCCCTCCTCACCCGTTCACTCCCATGGGTCACCATCGGTCGCGCCCCCTTGTTCCCCGGGGTGTCCTGGACCCACCCGACGCCGGCCGCGCCAGGCGTGGACACCCCAGGCCGCAGGAGGCGACCCATGGCCCCCGCCGCAGAGCGACCACCGGAGCCCGTAGCGGGCGGACGGTGCTCGGAGCTGGAGGACGTGCGCAAGCACGACGCCGCGCCCCGGCCCGACCGGTCCGGCCGGGCGGCGCATCACCGCCTGCGGTCCTTCGTCTCCGCGCTGCTCGTCGTGCTCGGCTGCGTGCTCGCCCCGTTCGGCGCCGTGGCCGCGTGGAGCGCCGCCGTGGTCGACGACACCGACCGCTACGTCGCGACGGTCGCCCCGCTGGCCGCCGACCCCGCCGTACAGGCGGCCGCGGCGGACCGCGTCACCGACGCGCTGATGGGCCACATCCACCTTGCGGACCTGCTTCAAGGGGCCGCACCCCAGGACCGGCCGAGGCTGGCGAAGGCTCTGGGCGGACTCGCCGTACCGCTACAGGACGCCGTGCGCGAATTCGTCCGCGTGCGGGCTCAGGAGGTCATCGCCTCCGGCGCCTTCCAGCGGATCTGGGTCGACGCGAACCGCGAGGTCCACGCGGCCGTGGACGAAGCGCTGACCGGCGAAGGCGCGGTGGCCGTCCACGACGGCGCCGTGACCGTCGACCTGGCCCCCGTCATCGACCAGGTCAAGCAGCGCCTCGTCGACCACGGGCTGACGATCGCCGCGCACCTGCCGCCGATCCACACCGACTTCACCGTCCTGCGGTCCGACGCACTGGGAAAGCTCAGGGTCGGGCTGTGGCTGCTGCGGATCGCCGGGCTCTGGCTCCCGGTGCTGGCGGCGCTGCTGCTGGCCGCGGGCGTGCTGTCGGCGGCTCACCGCCGACGCGTCCTCGTCGCGGGCGTGCTCGGCGCCGCGGTCGCCATGCTGGTCCTCGGCGTCGGCCTCACCGTCGTGCGCGAGCTGTACCTCGGCGCCCTGCCGAGCGGCGTCTCCCGGCCGGCCGCCGGCGCCGTCTACGACACGCTGATCCGGTATCTGCGCATCTCCATCCGCGAGGTCGTGGCCCTCGCGGCGGTGATCGCGGCGGCCGCCTGGCTCTCCGGCCGGGGCCGTCGGGCGACCTTCGCACGACAGGCGTGGCGGTCCGGGATCCGTGCGGTGCGCACCGCCGCGGACGGCGCCGGGCTGCGCACCGGTCCGGTCGGTCCCTACGTCCACCGCCACCGGACGTGGATCACCTGGCTCCTCGTCGCCGCGGCCGCCGTGACGTACCTGCTGTGGAGCTACCCCACCGGGTGGGTGGTCCTCGTCCTCGCTCTCGCGTTGCTGTGCGCGCTGGCGGTGGCCGAGTTCCTGGACGAACCGGGGCCGCCGGGGACGCGCGGCCCGGACACGGGCGCGGGCGTCCCCGGCGGCTGAGGCAGGCCGCGGTGGACGTGCCGCGGCAGGGCGGACGCGCGGCGGGGTGGACGCGCGGTGGGGTGGACGCGCGGTGGGGTGGACGGTCTTCGGCCGGTGCGCTGCCGGGCCGCTGGGCCGCCGCGTGGGCCTAGCGGGCGGCGCCGAAGTCCTGCGTCCAGTAGCTGCCGGGCTGCGCCAGCCCGACGCCGATCTCCTTGAACCCGCAGTTGAGGATGTTGGCCTTGTGGCCGGGGCTGGCCATCCAGCCCGCCATGACCTGCTCGGGGGTGCCGTAGCCGTAGGCGATGTTCTCGCCGTAGGAGCTCCAGGTGTAACCGGCCTTCGTGATGCGGTCGCCGGGGTCGGACCCGTCGGACCCGGTGTGCGACATGTTCTGGTGTGCGGCCATGTCGTCGCTGTGCGCCTGCGCCGCCTTGGTGAGGACCGAGTTCAGCGTGAGAGGCGAGCAACCGACCTTGCTGCGCTCGGCGTTGACGAGTTCCACGATGCGCGCGGCGGTCCCGGACGCGGGCGCGACGGACGCGGGGGCGCTGCTCGACGGCGCGGCCGGAGTCGGCGCAGCCGCAGTCGGCGTCTGCGAGGCCGCGGCGGAGGGGGCGGCCGTGGGCCGCGCGGTCGCGGTCTTCACTGCGGTGGGGGAGGAGGTCGTCGGCGCGGAGGCCGTCGCCGTCTCTACGGGCGCGGCCGGGGTGTGCGCGCGCCAGGTGTGCCGGTGGCGGTGAGCGGCCCTCTTCGCCCGGTGCGAGTGCGCGAGCGTCGTGGGCTTGGGCGCGGTGGACGCGGAGACGGTCGGCGCGGTGGACGCGGCGGTCAGCGTCACTGGCGCCGAGAGGGCGGCGGCCTGGTCGCCGGAGTGGTTCCACGGAGCGACGTTCCACCAGTCCGCGCTCGGGGCCTCGGTCGCGCTGGGCGTCTGGCCTCCCTTGTCCTGCGGCCAGTACGTGCAGGCCATGGCCGCGGACGGTATGCCCACCATGCCCACGGCTGCGGCGGCGATGACTATCCGCCGATAGCGTGATTGCTGACGGTGCTTGCCCATGTCTGACCTCACCCGGTAGTCGCCGTCGCCGAGCTGCCTTCGTGCGGCCGGCCTTGCGCAGACACCGCCTCTGAACTGCGGAGACGCGGTGCGGGCCTCATTCTTAGGACGCTCCGACAGGAAGGGCAAAGAGCCCGGCTACTACCGCGCCTCGTAACGTTCTCCGTCCTTGCCATACGGGTGCGGGCGTGCTGCTCCGCGTTCCACGAGTCGCGCTCGTTCTGTGAGCCCGTCAGGAGCCGTACGGCGAGGAGCGATGCGCGGACATTCCGACTGGGCGCACGGCCGTAGGGCGCAGGGCGATCCATATCCCTGTCAAGATGGACAAATCCTTTATGTCGCCAAGAGGCCCGACTACTAACCGGCTTCCTCAGATCGTCGGAGCGCTGTGACTGATGTCACGGAACCGTGGACGTCAGAGCACGTCCGCCTCTCGCCGCTCGCGCTCCCAGGGCAGGCGCTGAGCGGGCAGCCGCTGTGCGGGACCAGCGTGCGCTGCCGCACGACCATGCCGAGTGCGGCCTCACTCTGATCGGCCAGTACGGCATCCGCCGCGCCGCGCCGCGCGAACATGCCCCGATCTTCATGAGGCCCGCTCTGCGGTGCGGCCGCCGGCCCACCCTGGGGTGCGGCCGCAGGCGCGCCCCGGACGCGCTCGGAGCACCACAGGTTGCTTCGCCAGGTACTCAATCGCGTGAGCAGGCGCGCGGTTACCGATGCGGTCGACGGCGGCCAAACTCGCCATTGTCGAACTCAGTTGAGGAGGCATCACATGCGCGCACCACACTTTGGGGCCGTTCGCCGGGGAGCGGCGATGGCCGTCGCGGCGGCGTTGGCGTCCGTCACCCTGGCGGCGTGCTCGGGGCAGGACGCGGTCTGCGGCGGCGGCGAGTACCCGGTGCAGGCCGTGGGCGGCACCGGCAGCGCCTGCGTCCCGAAGGGCCAGGAACCCTCCAAGGGCTACGTCCGGTACCCGAAGGGCCAAGTGCCCGAGACCGTCGGCGATCACTGGTACGAGTACTGGAACACCCACGTGATCGACGGGAACGGCAGAGTCACCAAAGCCCGATCGGACCAGTGACCGGCCGGGAGGGGGGAGCGGCCCGCGCGGGCCGGGAGCGGGAACGCCGGATTGACGGCGTTCGCCCAGCCAGGTGAGGCGACGTGCCGAACGGCGCTCATCCGGGCGCCCGGGACGGTGCACCGGCGACTCGGACGACGTGCTGAGCCCTGCGCGCGGCACCCGCTTTCGCGCGCGGCACCCGCTTTCGCGCGCGGCATCCGCCTTCCCGGGCGGCGCCGCGCCAGTCCGCGCGGACGTACGAGGGTGGGTCCGGACGGACGCGGAGATGTCTGGAGCAACGCGGGAAGGTCCGGAGGAACGCGGGGGAGCCGCAGAGGGACGCAGAGAAGCCGCAGACGGACACACAGGACCGCGGCGGGACGAAGACGAAAAACGTCCTGCGGACCGTCCCCTCACGTGAGTGAGGGGCAATGCGCAGGACGTCCTTTTCGCCTCCCGTCCGCGGGGCGACGCCTACGGACGGGTTCTAGGGCGCCGAAAGGTCAGCCGCGGACGATGTTCTCCGCCTGCGGACCCTTCTGACCCTGGGTGACGTCGAAGGTGACGTGCTCACCCTCGACAAGCTCGCGGTAGCCGTTGCCCGCGATGTTGGAGTAGTGCGCGAAGACGTCCGGCCCGCCGTCCTGAGCGATGAAGCCGAAACCCTTTTCGGCGTTGAACCACTTCACGGTGCCACTTGCCATGTACATTCCTTCGTCTGAGCCGAGGACCACCCAACCCTAGGCGTGGGCGGTCCGCTAAGGCGGGAACGTTTCGGCCGCAGCCCGCTCCGCCTTCGCCGCGCCCATGCTATGTCGAACTCCCCCTGATTTCTCTGGTGGGCGGCCTACGCTTCGTGTCGTGACGCGGCATCCCGACCCCCAAGACCTCGCCGGCGCGCTGTACGACGCCGTCGGCCTGATCGCCCGACGGCTCCGGCACACCCGCGCGCCAGGCGAGCTGTCGTCGCCCGAGCGTTCGGCGCTGTCGCGGCTGGCCCGGTCGGGTCCGGCGTCCTCGGCCGAGCTGGCGCGGGCCGAGCAGGTGACCGCGCAGGCCATGGGGGCTGTGGTGAACCGCCTGGAGGGGAGCGGGTTCGTCGAGCGCCGCCCCGATCCCCAGGACGGACGACGGCTCATCGTCTCCCTCACGGAAGCCGGCGAGGACGTCCTCCGGCGCAAACGCCAGGCACGTGGACAGCAGTTGGCCCGCGCGCTGACCGACCATTTCTCGGCGGACGAACTGCGCGCGCTGGCCGTCGCGGCGCCGCTGCTGGAGCGGCTGGGCGAAAGCCTCTGACCGAACCGCCGGGATCGACGCCGCCGGGACGCCGCGGAGCGCCGCCGGGGCACGGCTCCCCCCAGGGCACGGGCGAACCCGCCGAGGCGCAGTCGAACTCGCCGGGCACGATTGAGCCCGTCGAGTGACGGGAGCGGAGGCAGGACCCGCCCCGGTCCCACAGCGCAGTGGCTACTCCGCCCCACAAGCCCCCTCGACTGCTGGCCGCCGGCGCACGGGTCTACGTCCGAGGCGACGGCGCCCGGATGCCGCCGAGCACGGCACGGGCGCGGACCACGTAGGGCCGCCGGTGCTCGGTGGTTCAGTCCGCGTGGGGCGCCGCGAAGTAGTGGCCCTGGTCGAGGTCTTCGAGGAGGCCGGGGCCGGTGGGTCGCCAGTCGAGCAGGTCGCGGGTCAGATCGCTGGACGTCGGGATGTCCATCCCGAGGAAGCCGCCGAGCCAGGTGAAGTGCTCGGCCGCGTCCTCCGGGGCCACGGAGGCCACCGGCACGTCCAGGTGGCGTCCGATCACCTCGGCGACGTCGCGGATCGCGACGCCCTGCTCGTCGACGCCGTGCAGCACCGTCCCCGCCGGGGCCTTCTCGACC
Source organism: Streptomyces sp. NPDC046985 (assembly GCF_040644415.1). Lineage (NCBI taxonomy): Bacteria > Bacillati > Actinomycetota > Actinomycetes > Kitasatosporales > Streptomycetaceae > Streptomyces > Streptomyces sp. NPDC046985. Next base: position 97,355 of record NZ_JBEYWK010000020.1, on the reverse strand, counting down.
GCCAGGCGGAACAGCCGCGCCGCGTCGAGGCGGTGGACCGCGGGCCACCGGTTGCCGCCGTCGCCGAGGTAGCCGGACACGCCCTTGTCCCGGGCGAGGGAGACGAGGGTGGCCATGAACCCGTTGTCCCCCGCGCCGTGACAGGTCGGGGAGAGCCGCACCACCGACGAGCGCACGCCGCGCGAGGCGAGGTCCAAGACCGCCAGCGCGGTCGCCGAGCGGACGGACACCGGCGAGCCGTCGACGCTGGGCATGTCCTGTTCGGTCGCCGTCTGCCCCGGCTTGAGGCCGGCCAGGCCGGAGGCGATGACGAGAGGCCGGTCGGTGCCGGACAGCGCGTCGCCGAAGGCGTCGACAGCCCGGCGGTCTGCCTCGGCGGCGCCCTGGAAGTCGCCGGAGAAGGCGATCTCGTGCTGGAAGGCCAGGTGGATCACCCCGTCGGACGCGGCGGCCGCGCGCGTCAGGACGTCGAGGTCGTCGAGGCTGCCGCGGACCGCCTCCGCCCCGGCGGCGGTGAGGGCGGCGGCGGACGCCTCGGAGCGGGCGAGCCCCACCACCTGATGGCCGCCGTCGATGAGGTCGGGCACGAGCGCGGAGCCGATCCAGCCGGACGCGCCGGTCACGAAGATGCGCATGGGAAGTCCCAAACTGATTGATGTCAGTGACTGTCATCGAGACTACACCCGATGTCAGTCGCTGTCATCGCGTACGCTCTCCCCATGGGACGATGGGAGCCGAACTCGCGTGAACGCCTGGCGGCGGCGGCGCTGGAGCTGTACGGCGAGCGAGGCTTCGAACAGACCACGGTGGCGGAGATCGCCCAGCGCGCGGGCCTGACCGAGCGCACGTTCTTCCGGCACTACGCCGACAAGCGCGAGGTGCTGTTCCACGGCGCGGCCGCGCTGGAGCAGCGGTTCGTCCAGGCGGTCGCCGCGGCGCCGGGGGCGGCGGCCCCGATGGACGCCGTGGCGGCGGGACTTGAGGCGGTCGCTGAGGTGTTCATCTGCCTGCGCGAGCAGTCACGGCGGCGGCAGGCCGTCATCGCGTCCAACGCGGAACTCCGGGAACGCGAGCTGATCAAGCTCGCCTCGCTGTCGGCGGCGCTCGCTGACGCCCTGCGCCGACGCGGCGTCCAGGATCCGGCCGCGAGCCTGACCGCCGAGGCGGGAATCGCCGTCTTCAAGATCGCCTTCGAGCGCTGGGTCGCGCCGGAGGAGCGGCGGGAGCTGTCGCCGGTGATGCGGGAGTGCCTGCGTGAGCTGAGAACGGCCGTCGCCGCAGACGGCGACCGCGACCGCTGAACTCGCGGGGACCGCGGCGCCCCGGCCGCTGGCTCTGCCGGCGGGGCCGGGCACGATCCCCGCACCCCGGGGACGGGGTGGGATGCGGGGACCGTGCGTTCTCGGCTGAACGGGGGGGTGTGTCAGCCGAGGCACAGAAACGTATCGCCCCGGCACGTCGGTGTCGTTCCTTCGCACGGGTGAAGCCTTGGCTATACGTTCGCTGCCGCGTGACCCTTTGGCCAGCCGTGGTGGGTCCGGCCGGCTCGGCGGAACGCGCGGCGACGGGAGCGCGGGGACGCGTCGCCCGAGAGCGGCGGCCTCCTGGGCGCGCCAGCGCCCACGGGACGCCGGTCCCGTGGGCGGCCGTCGACAGGGGAGGCCCGTCAGGGTGGCCCGTCAGCAGGAGAGGTTGTCGCCCGCCGGGACGCCCAGGATCTGCACGAACCGCTGGTAGGCGTCGACACGGCTCTGCACCTGCGCCGGATTCCTGCCGTCGCATTCCAGCGAGCCGTTGATGCTGCGGATCGTCTGGCCGAAGCCGGCGCGGTTCACCATCGCGTCGTGCGGGGTCATCGTGCCGGGACCCGACTGCGTGTTCCAGTACCAGAGCCCCGTCTTCCAGGCCACGGACGCGTCGGTCTCCACGAGGCCGGGGTTGTCGAGCAGATCGATGCCGAGCGCGTCGCCCGCGGCCTTGTAGTTGAAGTTCCAGCTTAGCTGGATGGGCCCGCGGCCGTAGTAGGCGGACTGGCCGGCCGGGCAGCCGTAGGGCTGGCTCCCGTCGCAGTAGTGCGAGTAGTTGGCGGTGTTCTGCTCCACCACGTACACCAACCCACCCGTCTCATGGCTGACGTTGGCGAGGAAGGCCGCCGCCTCCTGCTTCTTGACCGTGTCGTCCCCGGTGTCGGCGAAGCCGGGGTAGGCGCTCAACGCCGCCTGAAGGCCGCTGTAGGTGTAGAAGGAGTTCCGGTTCGGGAACATCTGGTCGAACTGCGACTCGCTGACGACGAAGTCGCCGGACTGGGTGCTGGAACCGCCGTCGCACGCGTAGGGATCCCAGAACCAGGTGCTGATGGTGGGGTCGTAGCCCGGGTTGTCGTGCTCCGCTACGTACGCCTTGCCGTCGGTGTACCGGACGACGTCGCCGGTCGCGTACGACCTGCCGGCCACCCAGTCCGGGTAGCTCGAACAGGACGCGGCGGACGCGCTGGAGGCCGGCAGCAGGACCGGTGCGGCGGTGCTGACCACGATCGCGGCCAGGAGGGGGGAGAGGCGGCGCTTGAACACGTGATGCATTCCTTTGCGTTGCCAGGCCGCGGCGGAGGCGGGGCCGGAACCCGCGCGGACGGCGCCGACTGACTCGGCCACGGCTCCGGGGCGGCTGCGGTGGGGGGATGACGACCTACTCAACCGGTTTGGTCTGGACCAGTCAAGAGTGCGGGGCGATCAATCTGACGACTTCGGCGTCAAGTGCGGTGCGGCGGCGGCTCGGTGGAGGGAATGGTCCATGTCGCCTCGTGTAGGCGGGAGTTGGCCCGGTCGACCAAGGAGAAGCAGGCGCACCTGCGGAATGTCTCACCGCACGATGTCGACGCTCATGTCAGGATGCGCGGCGATCCCGTCGTGACACCGGCCTCGGCGGACCGCTGCCGCGTGCGGGCACGGCGGACGAGGTCCGATGCGACGCGCAGGAGGCGGCGGCGGACCCGGCGTGGCTGAAGACGAACGTCCCTGATCCGTCCCGTCCCGTCCCGTCCCGAGAGCGTGGCAGGAGCCGTTCACCCCGACGGAGGCGGGCCCGGCCGGGGTGAGCGGACGGTGTGCCGGAGGCCGTCCCAGTCGGCTCGGCCGCCGGCGCCCAGCACTCCGGTGTCCGAGGTGAAGTCACCGGTGCTCAGTGCGCGCAGCTCCCGGCGGGCGATATGCGCCACCAGCGCCGGGAAGAACGGACGCAGGGGCTGGCACCAGCGCAGCCAGGGCGGTGCGTAGACGTGCCGGGCGCGGTGTTCGATCCCGGTGGCCAGCCAGTCCGCGACCCGGGCGGCGCTGTGGACGCGGCGGGCCGGGCCGGGCTGGTGCCGGCGCAGGGCCGACAGGACGGGATGCTCCTCGATCCCGGCCACCATGTCGGTGCCCGTCCAGTGCAGATAGCCGATGCCCACGGCGACGCCGTCCGGCTCCACCTCGCCGCGCAGCGCCTGGGCGAACGACTCCACTCCGGCCTTGGACGCGCAGTAGGCGCTCATCATCGGCGACGAGCCGAACGCGGCGGTCGAGGCGATCTGGAGGAAGTAACCCCGGCTCTCCTGGAGTTGCGGCAGGAAGGCGCGGGCGGTGTTGGCGGAGCCGATCAGGTTCACGTCGATGACCCGCTGCCACAGGTCGGCGTCCGTGGCCGCGAAGGGGCCGCCGGCCGCGATGCCGGCGTTCGCCACCACGACGCTCGCCGGCCCCCAGCGCTCGGCCACCAGTTCGCTCGCGTGCCCGATTGCGGTCCGGTCGGTGACGTCGGCCTCGACGCACAGCCCAGGAGCAGGCAGTTCCAAGGCGACCCGGCGCAGCGACGCCTCCTCGCGGCCGATGAGGGCGACCCGCATGCCGCCCGCCGAGAGGCGCCGCGCCAATGCCTCTCCGACGCCCCGCGCCGCTCCGGTCACGACCGCCACGCGCCCCCGCAGCACCGTACCGTCGCCGCTCCGTCCGGCCGGGCGGCCGCGGACTCCCCGCATGATGCAGTCCTCCTTCGAACCCGCCGTCGCCGGCTGCCGCGCACGTTTTCCCGCGTCGGGGCATCGGCACGGCCGCCAGGGACAGTGCGCTGCGCCTCCCGCCGGGCCGGTCCGCGACGAGGCCGCCGACCGTGAGGCAGTGCCCATCATGCCCGCTATGTCACGAAAACAACGGTTTCAGCACGCCGCGCGCTCCCTTCCGGCCTGGGGATCGGTAAGCGACGTGAATCCTGAGCGCGGTGTTCGGTAGTGTGAGGCTGCTGCTCTTCACGCTCGGTGACCGTGAAATGTGGTGGGACGGGCACTGAACGTGCTCATAGGATGCGTGGGAACTGCATCGACCACCTGCGGGGTACGTATTGAGTGAGCTGGCCTGCGTCGCGCCATAGGTCCGGGACCGGCTCGTCGTTCGGTTCGGCGCTGATGTGCTCGGTTGGTGTGACGAGTTGCCGGCTCTCGTCCATGAACTCGCTGCTCGTTGGAATCTGGATCTTGTTGCGTCGGGCGGCGGAGGCACCTCGAGGGTGTTCCGCTGTTCGCAGCGTGACACTGGCGCCTCGCTGTGGCTGAAGCTCACGCCAGAGCCCTTGATCGCCCGCGAGGAGGCCGAAGCCCTGCGAGCCTGGGCGGGGATATGCCGTCGGTCGTCACTCTGCTGGCAGCAGATCTCACCGTCGGGGCCCTGCTGCTGGAGCATGTGGAGCCGGGAGTGCCGGTGCGGCAGCTCGCTTGGAATGTGCCCGAGGTCGCGGCCCTTCTGCGAGACCTGCGAGTCTCGCTTTCCGTGCCAGGGAAGCACTCGGTGCTGCGGCCACTCTCACACCGGATCGACTTCCTGTTCGACTTGACTGAACGCAGGCTGGCGGCGGCCCGCGCGAACGGCGCGGTCGCCCTGCCGGTGCTCGGTCAGGCCCGAGCGGCGGCCCTGGAACTTGCAGCCAGTGGGCCTGTGGGGCTCGTGCATGGTGATCTCCATCCGGCCAACGTGCTGTCTGGTCCGGGCGCCCGCATGGTAGCGATCGATCCGAGGCCGACGTGGGGCGACCCGGACTTCGACGCTGTGGACTGGGTGCTTGGAGGAGTCGCAGATCCGGCCGTGCTGGAGCAGAGGGTCGAGGAGCTGACGGCGCTCGTGCCTGGCATGTCTCCTTGTCGTGTGCTGGATTGGTGCCGGGCCTTGGCCGCTCTCATTGCGGTCCCGAGAATGTGCGCGGGGCGGGACGATGCCGAAACCCGGTTCCTCATTGCCCTGGTCGGCGGCTGACTCGCGCGGTGCCTGTGGCCGGATCCGCTGCGACGCCCTGGCCGCCGTCGAGCGGCTGGCGGCGGCGAGCTGCTTCCACTTCTCATTGACGGTGACCCCGGTCCGGCCCAAAGGACAGCACGATGAGACGACCTCTCCTGATCGCTTGACCGCAGTACCACTGCCCCCGGTCCCACTCGTCGGCAAGAGTGGGACCGGGGAACAACCTCACTACACTCGTTTCCCACTTGCACGGCCGGGGGGTTGTTGCAGAGACTTCCGCGCCTGTGCCAGGTGAAGGGGAGGGATGCCGAAGTGGAGACGAGTCCGGAGGCGCCGCGTGGGTACGAGGCGCTGGTGCATGACACGAGTGTCCTGGATGTGTCCGGAGGCGGCCGGAGCGGGCAAGCCCGGCTGGAGTTCGCGTCCAGCACGCGGCTGCTGGAATTGATGGAGACGCTGAGATACGTGTTCGCTGCCGACCCCGTGCTGGACAGTGTGCTCCTAGTTCCGGATGGGCGCCCCGTCGGCTTTACCGCGCGCGTTCGCTTCGAGCAGCAGGTGCTCGGTACGGATCGGCGCGACGGGAGACCTCCGCTGCGCGGCGGACTGGGCGCTGGGGACCATGGCACACTCCCCGGCGCCCCCACACGGTTCACGGCGTACTGCTACCGGTGCGGGCAGTGTGGACGGGTCACCTACCGGATCGCCGCCGACGAGGCGCCGCCTGCGTGCCCGGTGGCCGGTCACGGCGCGATGCGGATGGCGCGGTGAGCCTGACCGCGGTGGGGGGGCCGCCTACCGGTGCGCTGGGCGGCCGGTTCTTCGTCATCGGTTACGTGCCGGTGTGCGCCTGCTTTCTGTTCGTGCTGCTGCTTGTCTGGGCCGGGGCCCCGGGGGCCGTCCTGGACTGGGGCGCCGCCTGGGGACGTATCGGCGCACTGGGCGCGGGCGGGGCCGTGCTGCTGTTGTTCGCGACGACCGTGGTGGCATTGGCGCTCCACCCGCTCCAACTGCCGTGTGTCAGGCTGCTGGAGGGCTACTGGCCCTCCTGGTGCGGAGTGCTGGCGCGGCGGGGTGTACGACGTCAGGAGCGTAGTCGGCAGCGGCTGATACGTGCTGCGGAACTGCCTGGTGGTGAACCGCCCGGTCCGACAGCCGTTCACCTGGCGGGGCTTGCCGACAGCGCGCTGCGCGCCGGCTTCCCGCAGCAGCCGCACCTGCTGCGCCCCACCCGGCTCGGCAACGCGCTCGCTGCCGCCGAGGACCGATGTGGCGCCCCCTACGGATGGGACGGGCCGACCGCGTGGCCGCGCCTGTACGCGGTCCTCGGCGGCGTGGCCAAGGAGACCGTTGAGGATCGGCGCGACGCACTCGACGCCGCCTGCCGCGTCAGCGTTGTCTCGGCCCTGTGCGCCGCGGCCAGTGTCGTCCTGCTGGTCCGCGCTAGCTGGTGGCTGCTGCTCGCGCTGGCGCCGCTACTGCTGTCTGTTCTGGCGTACCACGCCGCAGTTCACGCCGCGATTGCCTACGGGCAGGCTGTGCGCGTCTGCTTCGACTTGCACCGTTTCGATCTGTATCCCGCGCTGCACTTTCCCCTGCCCGGTGACTCCGAACAGGAGCGCCGGGTGAACACGGAACTGTCGGCGTTCTGGCGGCAGGGCAGGGCGTTGGAAGCGGGTTACGAACATCCTGAACCGGCGCAGGAGCGGTGCTGCTGCCGTCCGCGCCGGGGACAGACGCCCGATGGGGCAGGAGCGGGGGAGACGTAGTGATGCGCGGGGAAGCCGAGGCGCAGGAGATCTTCGGGAGGCGCGGAGCAGATGCTGTCCGATGACCTCGCCGTCGAGGCGTTGGCCGCCTACGAGCAGGCCAGGCTACGACGGGAGCTTCCCGCGGTGGAGCGGGCGCTGGTGCTGGTGAATGCGTTTCGTGAAGACTTAGCGGCGGGGTGTCCGGGACAGCAGGCGGTCGCCGCCTACCTTGCTTCTGCCCTGTTCCTGCTCCGTGCCGAATTGGAGGGCGGCGCGGCGCAGGTCGATCTCGACCACGCGCTGGACGAAGCAGGACTGGCGGTACGGCTGCGTGAACGGGCGGACGCCGATCCCCGTTTGCCCTCGGTCGCGCGGTTACTCGCGCACGCGGCCGAGGTACGGCGGGGCCGCCTCCGGCTCACTGGTGACGCACGCGAACTAGATGGTGCGATCGACGCGGCTCGGGCCGCCGCACGACACCCTGACGCCACAAGGCCGGAATGCGCTGCGATCCTGGCGGATCTGTGCGGCCTTCTCCTTGAGCGGCATCTGCTCACCGGGGCTCTGGTCGACCTTGACGAATCGGTCCGGACCGGTCGTGACGCTGTCGGAGCGGTAGGCATGGAGCGTAGGCCGTACGCGATGGCCTGCAACAACCTGGCCCTTGCGCTGCGCAATCGGTACGAACGCCAGGGGAACCGGGCCGACCTGGACAAGGCCGTCGTTCACGCGCGCAACGGAGCGGAGGCCGCCGCGGACGGATTTCTGCGCGCGGCATGCCTGAGCACGCTGATCGGTGCGCTGGTCCTGCAGTACGACTGCCAGGGCGATCCGCACACTCTTGACGAGTCCATCGCAGCAGGGCGAGCGGCACTCGCCATCATGGGCTTGCCCTCACCCGCTGAGATCGTCGATTCGGACGGCGCCGACGGTCCGGAACCGCCGGTGCACGGTGCTCCCGGTGCTGTGCCCGTGCTGCTCAACCTGGCCATTGCGCTACGCCACCGGCACGAACGCTCCGGTGACATCGGTGATCTCGATGAATCCGTCGCCGCTGTCCGAGGGGCCCTCAGTGTCTCGCCCCCACGCGGCGCTGATCACCCGGGCTGCCTAGATCAGATGGCTAGTGCGCTGCAAATCCGCTATCAGATGACAGGCGATGCGGAGGACTTGAATGAGGCGGTCGACGCAGGCTGGAAGGCGCTCCGGCGCTGTTCCGCCCGACATCCGTCGCGTCTGCTGATTCTCAACAACCACGCCCGTGCTCTGCGACTGCGGTTCGAGCGCGAGGGCGACGCTGCGGACCTGAACGAGGCGATCGCCGCTGTCCGTCAAGGTTTGCGCGCCGGGACTTCCGAGGACATAGGACACGCCCTGCTTCTGGTGCAGTTGAGCACTCTGGCTTTGCTGCGCAACTGGCTCGTCGCCGACCCTGTCGACCTCGACACGGCGGTCACCGCCGCAGCCGAGGCCGTGATGGCCATCACTCCAGGCGATCCCCATCAGGGCATGTACCTGAACAGCCTGGGCGTCGCCCATCAGGAGCGGTTCGCTAAGCGCGGGGACCCCGCCGACCTAGACGCAGCCGTGCAGCTCGGTCGGAGGGCTGTACACGCCACCCCGCGCCATCATCCGCTGCATCCAACGTGCCAGCAAAACCTGGGCAATACCCTCGTTACTCGCTGGGTCTGGCGACTGGAGCACGGCGACGACAGCGGATCGAGCCGGCGCACCGGGGAGCCGCTCCAGGGTGAAGCAGTCGATCTAGCCGATCTGGAGGACGCCATCGCAGCCCACCGTGCGGCCCTGGACACGTCGGCGGCCGCAACCGATCGGACGATGTGCTTGGCCAATCTGGGCACGGCGCTGAGCTGGCGGTACCACCAGGCGGGCATCGCCCGCGACGCACGGGAGGCAGAGGCTCTCCTGCGGGAGGCGGTGCACGCCAGCCCGGTCGGCAGCTCTGTGTTTGGTCGTCACTTGTTGGCGTTCGCCGCGCTGTTGAGCGCGCGTCACCAGCGCACCGGTGATCGAGGCAGCGCGGCCGAGGCCATCGCCGTGTGGCAACGGGCAGCGAAGCTGCCAAGCGCCGCGGCGGCCGACCGGATCGCGGCGGCCACCTCGTGGGGCGAGCTGGCGATACGGCTGGAAGACTGGGCGCAGGTCATGGAAGGCATGGCCACGGCCGTGGACCTTCTGCCATTGCTCGCCTGGCGTGGCCTGGACCGCGCACAACGCGAACGGCTGCTTGCCGACTGCGCCGGACTAGCCCAGGACGCCGCCGCGGCCGCGCTCTCTGCAGGTCGGCCGGAGCAGGCAGTCGAACTCCTCGAACGCGGAAGGTCCGTACTGTGGTCGCAGTTGCTCGAGCAGACCACCGAACTCGACGCCCTGCGCGCCGCGGTGCCTGCGCTGGCAGCCCGCCTGGACCAGGTCCGCTCCGTGCTGGACGCACCGGACGGCGCGGGAGCTGCCGCCCTGCCGGCCGCGGTTCCCCTCACCGGCGCCTCCGAGGCCGGCACGCCCCTACCGGCCGTCGCGGTGCGCCCCGTCTGGCTGGAGCGTCACGACGCCGCAGACCGCCGCATGGCACCGGCCCACGAGTGGGATGAACTGATCGAAGAAGTGCGCAGCCTGCCCGGCTTCGAGAACTTCCTGCGTCGGCCTCGTTTGCGCGAACTGCAGTCGGCGCTGCCCGGACCGGTGGTCCTGGTCAACGTGAGCGCTCTGCGCTGCGATGCCCTGATCGTGACGGGCGACGCGGTGCGCGTGGTGCCGCTGCCCGGCCTGACAGCCCGCGACACGCACACGCGCGTGATCCGGTTCCTCACCGCGCTCGACGAGGCCGACCGCGCTGTGGGCGCCGTCGGCACGGCCGCACGCATGGTCCGTGAGCAAACTCTCCTGGACATACTGGAGTGGCTGTGGGAAGCGGTCGCCGCCCCGGTGCTAGAGGCGCTGCACCTCACCTCCTCAGTATCCTCGGGCGGTCCCTGGACGCGGCTGTGGTGGTGCCCCACCGGTCCGCTCACTCTGCTGCCCCTCCATGCGGCAGGTCGCCCCGCGGATCCAGGCTCGGATCGGCCCCGTCGCGGGGATAGCGTCCTGGACCGCGTCGTCAGCTCCTACACCCCGACGCTGCGCAGCCTGGCGCACGCGCCCACCCGGGCCGGCGGCCGACGCCGGGGCCGCAGCGCGGGTGGAGACGGACTGCTTGCCGTCGCCGTCGCCGAAGCGCCCAGGCTGCCCGTCCTTCATGGCGTACGCCGCGAAGCCGAAGCTGTGACACGGCTCTTCCCCGGCCAGTTCCACACACTGCTTGACGGACCGAACGCCACCCGTGACGCCGTTCGCGCCGCGCTCGCCGAGCACGCCTGGGCACACATCGCCTGCCACGGCAGCCAGGACCTCATGGCTCCCTCCCGTGCCGGACTTCATCTGCACGACGGCCCGCTGACGGTAGCCGAGCTTGCTACCGCCCGGCCCGGGGAGCCTGGAGAACTCGTCTACCTGTCCGCCTGCGAGACGGCCATGGGAGGAACCCGCCTCCCTGATGAGGCGATCACACTCGCCCACGCCCTTCAGTTCACCGGCTACCGGCAGGTGGTCGCCACCTTGTGGAGCGTCGAGGACGCCGTGGCGATACAGGCGGCCGAGGACTTCTACACTCGCATAGCCCGCCCCGCCGGCCCGGACCCAACGCTGGCTGCTGAGGCCCTCCACCACTCGGTCCGCACTTTGCGTGCGCAGATGCCCCACGCCCCCGGCCGGTGGGCCTCGTACGTGCACGTGGGCGCGTGAACCCGCGCTCGGTCGGACCACTCGTGAACGGCCCGTTCCCTCCGCGAGCAACTCCGAGTCGTTATCGGTCGTCAGTCATGCGCGACCACGTCGTCTACGAGCAAGGTCCTCACCGGGGACGGCAGCGCGGACTACGACCGGCAGGTGGCCCGGTTCGCCCGGGAGGCCGCGGTCACCGATGGCTTGTCCCATCCCCGGATCGTCACCGTGCACGACTTCGGCGCCGCGACGTGCCACGGACGGCCGTACGCCTACCTGGTGATGAGCTGCTCCCAGGCAAGTCCCTCAGCGCTGTTCTGGAAGCCGGCCAGATGCCGTTGCCGACTGCCCTGTACACGGGGGCTTGCGCCGCCGACGCCCTGGACGCCGCGCATGAGGCGGGCCTCACCCACCGGGACATCAAGCCCTCCCACATCATGGTCCGGAACAACGGTGAAGCGACAGTCGTCGACTCCGGCATCACCAAGGGAAGCGACGCCGGGCACGACATCACTGCCACCGACGCCCTGATCGGCACCCCGGCCTACATGGCGCCCGAAGCGCTGTCCGGCACTTTCGATCACCGATCCGACCTGTACTCGCTCGGATGTGTGCTCTTCGAGGCGATCACCGGCCGCCGACCCTTCATCGGTACGTCCTGGCACCTGACCAACCAGCACCTCAAGGAACCGCCAGCCCTTCCGCGGACCCTGCGCCCGGATGCTCCTGTGGAGCTGGAACAGTTGGTCAGCCGGCTCTTGGCCAAGGATCCCGCCCACCGACCGGACAGCGCCGATGAGGTCTACGACCTCATCGAAGAGATCAACGACCGCTACTTCGGTGACACCCCGCCGCCCAGCCGCGGGGCGGGTATCACCCCGGAGGTCTGGCTCTCCTTGAGCGGAGCCACCGGCGGCGCGGCCATCCCCATGCGCTTGACCGCCCCTGAGAACCGTCGGCCTGGTCGTCGTCGACGCCCCAGGATCGTCCGCCGGCTGGGGGCTGCCTCTGGTCCCTTTTACAGCGGGGCCGGCAGGCTCATCGGACACCGGATGAAGGCCTGGCGCATCGGCATGAAGTTCAGCCGAGGCTTCGGACGCGGAACCGACTTCGTATGGAAGGCGAGCCGCAAGTTCGGCCTCCACAGCCATAGAATCAAGGCGATGTCTCGCTGGAAGTTCATCCACTACCACCGGCGCGGTCCCGGTGGAATCGGCAATCACCGACCTTGGCAGGGCAAGGGGTAGAAGCGCCTCACTCGGTCAGCAGCACGGACGCCCCGCGCAGTCCGCTAATCATCGTGGACGATGACCAGTGGGTGTACGTCTACTCCACCGCGGAAGGCCTCGCACACGACGTCGAGCCGGCCTTTGCGGACGACATCGTGGACGCCTTCGACGGATCAGCACGCCCGCTGCTGATCACATGGGCGGAGGACTCTGCCCATGTAGTCGTCGCTGACGTGACGCCCCATCTGCGACAACTGACAAGAGCACGTGGACTCCTTTTTCCGCGCATGGACGACAAACGCTCCTCCGTCGCATACAGCAACGGCGGAAGAGTACGTCCGGAGCGTGCTTGAGGCATACGCCTTGAGGAACGATTTGCTCGCAAGAACAAGCGGCGTCGGAAGGACGAGTAAGCAGACACAGCCTGATAGGTGAAACGGCGGGGCTCTCCGGACGCGCAGTCGCTCCGGAGAGCCCCGCCATCTCCTTATGCGGGCTCACCTACGCACTTGGCGCGGAGGTGCAGCAAAAACACGGCAGTTCCCAGAGCAGCACCTGCACCTGCACCGTCGACAGCGGTACGTCGTGCCCGCCTCGCGGGCCGGCCTGTGTCAGACGGCGAGGCCGTTGCTGCCGTCGGCTCGGGTGCGCCCGCAAGGTGGCGGGGTCGCGAACATCGATGATGAGGCGGTTTTCGCCGCGATCGTCTATGTGCTGGTCAGCGGTTGTGCTTGGCGGGCGTTGCCGCCGTGCTTCGGGGCGTCGAAGGCGACCGTTCACCGCCGGTTCGTCATCTGGTCGAGAGCCGGGGTCTGGGGGCGGCTGCATCAGAAGGTTCTCCAGCTCCTGGACGAGCGGGACTTGATCGATCTGTCCCGGGCGGTCCTGGACTCCGCGCACGTCCGCGCTAAAAAAAGGGGGCGAACTCACAGGTCCGAGCCCCGTGGACCGGGGCAGGCCCGGTTCCAGGATGCATGTCCTGTCCGACGCGGACGGACTGCCCCTACGCGTCGGGCTCTCCGCGGCCGACACCCACGACAGCCAGGCCCTGCGGGTCACTGGCGGCCACTGTGGGCGCTTCTCCGGTCTGAGGCTCGGCCGCTCCCCGGCAGGGCTGCGGGGCGGTGGCGTGTCCTCCACGCCACCGCCCGCGATCCTGTGTGCGGCTCGGGTCAGCTGGTGAAGTAGAAGTAGTTCCAGGCGCCGTAGGTCGTGGCGTTCACGTAGTCGCCCGAGGAGGGGTCGATGTACGACGTGCGCACGCGGGCCCGGACGCCGGAGGTTCCGGGGTGGCCGAGGTTGACGACGCACCTGCCGCCGGCGCCGAGGGAGAAGTACTCGGAGTCCGTGGTGTACCACTGGCCGCCGGAGTAGACCTGCAGGTCCAGGCGCTCCTTGCGGCCCCAGTAGTAGGTCATCGTGGTGGTCAGGACGGCGTCGGTGTTCTTGTGGTAGTAGCGGTAGCGGGTCGATCCGATCGTGCCGGTGCGGTAGTACTTGGAGAGTGAGCTGACGGTCTGCACGCGTGCATAAGCGGTGGACTTGACGGTCCGGCCGGCGTAGCGGGCGTCGCCCTTGAAGACGGCGGTCACAGCGGTGTCGCGGGACAGGTTGACGGTGGCCGAGAGGTTGCCGTGCGAGTCGGTCTTGCCGGTCTTCAGGAGCTTGTTCGGTCGGTCGCCGCCGTAGGGGTCGGCCCAGATCTCCACCGTGCGGTTGCTGTAGGTGGTGCCGAGGTGGGCGGTGAAGACGACGTTCTTGCCGTAGTCGTACGACTTCTTGTCGTTGGTGAGCGTCAGGTCGGGCATGGTGCGGGACACGGTGACGCTGTCGGAGGCGGACACCGCGGTGTGCGCGGCATCGCCGGCGTAGGTCACGGTGTAGCGCACCGAGCTGCCGGCCGGAGGCGCGTCGGTGAAGGACCATGCGCCGTTCGCGCCCAGCGTCTTGGCGCCGAGCGAGGTGCCCGACGGGGACAGCAGGTCGGTGCGCACGACGTTCAGCCGCGTTCCGGCGGGCAGCTTCTGACCCGACGTCAGAGTGCCTTTGACGGTCAGTGTCTTGCCGCGCGTGCCGGTGGCCGGAGCGTCGACCGTGAGTTTGGTGACGTACTTGCGCGGCTCCGTCACGGTCTGCAACTGCTGGGAGCCGTAGGTCTCGGTCAGCACGAACAGCTTCGCGCCGTCCGACGACCAGGCCGTCGAGTGCCCGCCCCACGGCATCCATGAACCGGAGAGGTTGCGGACGCTGGCCGGGGCGTCGGCCCCGCCGGGGAAGACGTAGGTGTCGCCCGTGTTCGCGGTGTCGAGCGTGGTCGCGGCGACCGTGCCGTCCGGTGCGACGCTGACGGTCTCCGGCTCGTCGTTGACAGGGTAGGTGTGTACCTTCTTGAGGTCGGAGAGCCGGAATTCGTCGACCGCGCTGCTGCCGGCCACGACGATCGACTGTGCGTCCGGGGCGAGCGCACCGTCGTGGTAGAAGCCGCCCTCGTCCGCGGCTACGCGGATGACCGGGGTGCCGGAGGAGATGTCGTAGACGATGATCGGACCGCTGCTGATGCCGGGGTCCAAGGCGACCAGGGTTGTCGGGTTCGCCGGGTCGGCGAACAGCCTCGGCGTGGTGCCGAAGTCGTGGTCGCCGGCGAGGTCGAGGGTCACCGCGGCCGGGGTCGTGCTGAGGTCGACCCGGCCGAGCCCGGAGTTCCACTGGTCGCCGTAGCCGAACCACAGCCGGCCCTCGGTGAGTGCGATCCAGCGCGGCTGCGTCCCCTGGCCGGTCGGGTACTCGGCGGTCTTGGTCAGCGTCGCGGTGTCGTAGGCGAGGATCTTGTCCGCGCCGGTGACCGCGGCGTACAGGGTGCCGCCGTCCGGGCTCAGTTGGAGATCGGATACCTGAGGCAGGCCAGTGATCTTGCTCAGCGCCTCGCCGTTGTAGCCGACGACGGAGATCGTGTTGTCGCCGCTGATGTAGAGGCGCTGGTGGGCGCCGTCGACGACGGTGTCGTTCACGGTGCCGACGTTGATCGGCACGCTGGTGTCGGCTGCCGCCGGCTGGGCGGCCGTCAGCGCGACGGAACCGAACAGAGCTGCCGTCGCGACGGCAGCCGGAAGTGTGCGGATGCGCACGGTGATTGAAACCCCCAAGGTCCTGCAGCCGCTGTGCGCGGCCCGTGTCGGTCCTGTGACCGGTGAGTGAAGGGTAGGGCAGGGGTCGGACATGCGGAGCGGCGCCCCTGACTCCGCGCAGCGCGCCAACCCGGCCTCCACCGCGAGCCGTCGGCGTAGGGCAGATGCTCGGTGCCCAGGTGGAGAAGGCGGTGGGCGAGACACGGGTGTGGCCTGCGGCTAGGCGCGCGTGCCTCGCGGCACCGCTCGTGGGCGGACTGCCGCTCACGAGCGGCGGCGATCTGGGGACGGGGTCGGGGGGAAGCGGCTGCCCCCTCCGGCGCGGCTCGTACAGACCGCCGCCCGCCATCGCGACCTCGCCGCGCAGAATCCGTTCGTCGACGCGGCCGTGGCTAACCCACTTGGCCGGGGGCCAGGTCGGCGTTCGCCGCGAACATCGGAGCGAGGGAACGGTGCGGCTATGGGAGCGGATCGAGACGGTGACGGTGCTGTCCGCGTCGAGGGGGCCGGCCGGGACCGGAGACCTTCATCCTGCGCGTCGACGGCGTCAGGCAGCGCCTGCGCCGCCCGCGCCTTGGCGGCCTGCCGCCGTCGAGGCTCCGACGGGCCCGGCAGGGACTCCTGGCGCCCTGAACCGGCCCCTGAACCGGCCCCTGACCCGGCCGACCGCTCGACGGCCACCGGGGCTGGGCGAAGCAATGACTCTGCCCCCGTATGGTGCGACCGGCATCGTTCTCATCGTCGACACTCCGATGATCAGTCACTCATCAGCGGCGTCCGGGTTGCCTCCCTGGCCGAATCGCTGGTGCCAGTGCAGGGCGCCCAGGTTCTGCCACAGCACACCGAGCTCGATCTGGGCCGGAGTGAGCCCGGTCGCCTCAACCAGCTAATCCTCGCTCATGCCGGCAGGGTGCTCGTCCATCGCGCGACGGATCTCGCCCGCCCATAGCTCAGCGTCAATGAAGGTCGCTGCCGGTACTGGCCTTGCACGTCCACAGATGCTCGCGAGAGCAGCCGACGATCATTCGGCGGCCATCGAGTCTCGATTCGTGGGCGTGGATCACGGAGGAGTCCCGCACGACGGCATACAACTCGGAGCCGTGGTCGATCACGGCCCCGCACTGGTCACACAGCTCGGGCTGAGCCTCGTCCTCGCCGACTGCGTCCGGCTCGCCGTCCGTCACCCTTCCTGTCTACCGCTCCGCAGCGGCTACCGCGTCCTGAGGCCCGAAATTCCGGCACCCGGCGCCCTCGCAGCGCGAGGGCCAGACGTGCTCTCGCTCATGCAGCAGGACAGCGGAAGAGGGACTGGGGCAGGGGGCAGGCCATGCCTCCAGGGTTCAGACTTGCGAAAACCACCCGGATCACCCGGGTGGCTTTCGTGCTGCATCGGCCTCCTGCGGCGGTAGGGCGGCTACGGGGTGCAGTAGCGGTCGTGGAGGGGGCAGGGCGGCCCGTCGGTGGTCTCCAGCCGTACATCGCCGCCTACAGCGTGCCAGGCATCGGTGCTGTTGATCGGGCCTGGCCCGGCGGTCGCCCGGATGCGGCGGAGAAGGGGCGAGTAGATCGAGGGTGGATCGCAGGGCGAGGCGACGGCCGCCGCGTAGGCGGCGCGTTCCGCGGGTGTCCAGTCCGACTTGGGCTGCAGCAGGTCGTAGTCGGGGACGAGGCGGTTGACGACGCGATCCCACCAGTGGGGATTGAAGCCGGTGAGCAGGATGCTGGCCGGCATGCCTGGGCGGTACAGGCAGATGCCGCCCCTCCCTCTGCGGTAGCGGAGGCCAGGCACGCCGATAACCCAGTCTTGGGGACTCGAGAATTCGTCGTAGTCGTTCAGCCGGGGGAGGAGGAACTCCGCCCAGCGGTGGGTCACATATGGCTCAGCGGCGAGCCGGAGGACAAGCTGGTCCTCATCTGGCCGGACCTGGACGATGCCCAGAGGGTGCTCGCAGACACCGCCGATCGTGCAGCAGGCGAGGAAGACCGCGGCCTCCAGCATCGCCTGTTCCGGGCGGCGGGCTGAGGGGACGGGAAGCGGCTGGCCGTCGTCTTCGAGGAGTGCGCTGAGGGCTTGGTGAGATTCGCCGGTACAGCGGCGGCGGTCTTCGGTGAGGGCCAGGGTGGCCTGAGGAGGCATGGCTGCTTTTCCGCGCCGGACCGGCCCCCGGCGGTGAGCGCATTGTTGAGATGGTGCTGACGGTGTCGTGCGTGGGTGATGCTTCTGGCCGGTCCTCGGCGAAGGAGCTGCGGGGGCTTCTTCCATCGCGCGGCCGGGCGTTCACGCTGCCCGCGCTGATGACATCCGTTACACGGCCGAGGAGCAAGGAGGCGCGGCGGCTGACGCTTCGATCGGGTGAAGCAGTCAACGCCGTCACCACCTGGCCTGCCCGGCCCGACGGACGCGGACAGGCGTCGTCCCTCCCGTGGGGAGGCTGGGAGGGACGACGCCTGTCCGCACCACGACAGCACGGCCTTGTCCGTCCGCTGCTGCCGGTGTCGTTGCGTGGGCGGAAGCGGCTGGACGACCGCACCGTGCTCAATGGGATCGTGTGGAAGTTCCGGACCGGCACGGCCTGGCGGGATGTGCCGGAGCGGTACGGCTCGTGGCACACGCTGTACACCCGCTTTCGCCGGTGAGACCTGGACGGCACGTTCGACCGGATGCTCCGGGCCGCACAGGCCCGGGCGGACGCCGCCGGGAAGATCGACTGGCTGGTGTCGGTCGACTCCACCGTCGTGCGCGCCCACCAGCATGCCGCCGGAGCCCGAAAAGGGGGGTCCGCAGCCCTGCACTCGGACGTTCCCGAGGCGGTCTGACCACCAAGATCCACCTGGTCCGTGATGCCTTCGGGCGTCCGCTCGCTCTCGTCCTCACGGGCGGTCACGCCAACGACTGCACCCAGTTCATCACGGTGACGGAGGCGATCCTGGTGCCCCGCACGGGCCCGGGACGTCCCCGGGTACAGCCCACCCATGTGCTGGGCGACAAGGGCTACAGCTCCCGCGCGATACGGACCTGGCTGCGACGCCGCGGCATCAGCCACATCATCCCCGAGCGGGCCGACCAGGTCCGCAACCGGCTCCGGCGCGGCAGCCGCGGCGGACGCCCGCCGGACTGTTCGAGGACTGCGAGGACGCCGTGCAGGGAGCCGTCCTCGCCGCTGCCGTCCCGGCCGGCCGAGGGCATCCCGCACCACCCGCGCGGCTGGCTGGCGACGGTCGCCTCCCGCCGGCTCATCGACCAGATCCGCATCGACTGCGCCCGCCGCGCACGGGAGGCGGGCCCCGCCGCACAGGCCGCGCCCGCCGACGTGCCGGACACCGACGACACGCTCGTCCTACTGTTCCTGTGCTGCCATCCGACGCTGACTGCGGCCTCCCAGACCGCCCTGACGCTCCGCGCGGTCGGCGGCCTGACCACCGCCGAGATCGCCCGCGCGTTCCTGGTGCCGGAGGCCACGGTGGCGGCCAGGATCAGCCGGGCCAAACAGCGCGTCAAGGCCGCCGCCAGCACCTTTACCCTGCCGGACGGCGCGGAACTCGCGAAGCGGCTGCGGGTCGTCCTGCACGTGCTCTACCTGATCTTCAACGAGGGTTACACCGCCTCCTCGGGCAGCCGCCTGCACCGCGCCGACCTCGCACACGAGGCGATGGTCACCCTCAACCGGGCGATCGCGCTCGCTGAGACCGACGGCCCTCACGCCGGGCTCACCCTGCTGTCCGCGCTGGACGGCGACGACCGCATGGCCGGGCACCACAGGCTGCTGTCCGTCCAGGCGCATCTGCTGGAGAAGACCGGCGACGCGGCGGGGGCGTACGAGCACTACCGGCGCGCCGCGAAGTCCACCGCCAGCCTCGCCGAGCGCCGCCACCTGGAGGCACGGGCCGGCCGCGTGGCGCGCCCCGCACCGCAGGCGTCGTGACCGGGACAGCGCTGAGGCCGCCGCCGCTGAGATGCGAGCCGGCGCCGGCCTCTCGCCGCGCACTGCCGTCCCTGATGCGAGGCGGCTTCTTGGCGGGTCAGGGCAGGTAGTGGACCGTCACCGGTGCGGTGTTGTCGGTCTGGTTCGGGTCGGTGGCGGGGTCCGAGGTCACAGTGATGCTGCCGCGGGCGCCGTTCACCCGCCGGTCGATGCGCACCCCCAGCTCCGTGCCGATCTCCGTCGGTCCCGGGCACAGGACGGAGCCGTCCCCCGACGGACTCGCGGAGCAGTAGCGGACGTCGCCCTCCTGCCAGCCGGGGCCGTGCTCGACCAGGGTGAGGCCGGGCGGAAGGACCACGCGCAGCGCGGTGTTGCCGCCGGCGACCCAGTCCTCGCCTTTCGGATACGGGACGGGGACGAAGACGACCCGGCCGACCCTGCCCGTGACGGTGATGCCGACGGCCTTCACGTCGTGGACGTGCGTCGTCGTGAAGGGCACGCCCCCGCTGGAGGCGACGTCGACGCGCAGCGCGTCGCCCCGGGCCTTGAACGCGCGGCCGTCGACCGGCCGCAGCCGCAGCGTGCCGCCGGCGCCGCGCGGGGCGGACGCGGGGACGGCGGCCAGCGGGGGCACGTCGGTGAGGCGGTACACGCTGTAGCGCAGGGCCCCGTTCTGCGCGTCGGCGCATGCGCCGGCAAGCAGGGGAGCGTCCGTCTCGAAGGCCGCTCCAGCGGGCAGCGGGCCAGGGAAGTCGCACTGCGCCGTGGACTGGTGGGCGACGGTGGCGTAGCGGCAGTTGCGGTACCGCAGGGCGAAAGCGGCGCTCTCGGCGCTCAGGACCACGCTGACGCCGGCTTCGACGCCGACGTCCCCGCTGTTGCCGAAGGCCGGGGTGATCTCCATCGGACCGCCGGGGCGCACACCGGTGAGTTCCGGGTAGTCCTCACGTGCCGTCAGGATCGGGGTGCCGACGACCACGCGGGTGACGTGCCGGACGGCGGGCATGCCCGGGGCGCTCACGGTGGTGGTGACCGTACCGGCGGGACCCCGGAACGCGCGGGATCCGGCCAGCGGAAAGAACGGGCTGAACAGCCACCGCGTGCCGGCGAACGGCCTGCACCGCACCACGAGGTCCGTGCGGACGCATCCCCACTGCTTGTTCACCTCGCCGAGCCGCACGAGACCGGCCAGACCGGACAGATCGAACGTCAGCTCGGGGCGGATCGCCGGACCTTCGGGAGATGCGGACGACGCCACGTCGACCCTCCACTCGGGGGTGGACAGCGGCCGCTCGTAGGTGATGTGACCTGGCAGGTAGTAGACGTTCGGCGCGGACAGGAGAGCGAGCCGGGGCGGGCCCGCCGAGCCGTGCGGCCCGGCCCCGGCCGGGCTTCCGTGCGCCGGACTCGTGCGAACGGCGCCCGCAGGGCTCCCCTGGTGCCCGTGACGGTCGCCGCTCGCCCCGAATGACACCGCCGCCAGCACGACGGCCGCGACACCCACCGCGACCAGGCGCCGCCACGGCCAGGTCCCCGTATCCCGCCAGCGTCGGCCCATACGACGTCAGACAACCGTCATCGAGGAACGGTTGCACGGCGGACCTAGGGCGGCGACCGCGGAGCCTCGGCCGCGGAGCACGCACCGGCCCCCAGTCTGGAGGGCAGGTTCCCACTGCTCGTGCCTCGGGGGCCGGTGACGGGGATCGGCTACCCCCACGCTTGTCCGATATGCGGCATCTCCTCCCGACGGCCGGAACCGTCACCGCTCGCGCACCCGGCGCAGGGCGGGCATGAGGGTGGGGCCCAGCCGTCATGGGCCGGGCCCCACCCTCATGCCGCGCCTCAAGCAACAGGTCAGGTCCGGGTGCACGCCGGTGAGGGTGCGGGCTCCGCCCAGGTGGTACTTCAGGCCGGTGACGGTCTCGTCGAAGACCAGCACGGTGCCGTGCTGGGTGCACAGTTGGCGCAGCCGGGCGAAGAACGCCCGGTCGGGCGGGGTGAAGCGGACCGGCTCCAGGATGAACGCCGCGAGGTTCTGACCGTGTTCGGCGAAGAGCCGCTCGATGGCCGCGGTGTCGTTGCAGGGGAAGTCGAGGGTGCGGGTGGCGGGCTCGGGATGGGCGCCGCCGCGGGCGGCGGTGGTGCCGATGAACCAGTCGCCGGTGGAGAAGAGCGGATGGTCGGCGCACTTGGCCACCCGGGTGCGGCCGGTGGCGTAGCGGGCGAGTTTGGGGCGCCGTCGACGCTGGAGATCCCGTTCTCCTGTGAGGCGTCGCTGTCGTTGTCGCTGAAGCGGTTGGCCCGGGAGTTGATCAGCTCGCGAGTGCGGTCCATGCACGCGTCCACTCAGCGGGGCCGCCGTCGCCCTGCCACGTCCGCGACTGCTCGTTGATCGTCGTCATACGGCCATCCTTCGCTGGATTGTTGTGAACTCGAACCCCTAGCGGACACGTGGTTCTCGGAGACAAGCGGGCCGACGCGGAGGGCGACAAGCTCCTCGGCCCGGCTGGTGAGAAGTTCCTCGTGGATGCGCTGGGTGATGACCTTGGCGCGTTGGACTCGCGCTGGCTGCTGGAGCATGCTTCGGCGCGCACGGTGGCGGAGACGAGTCTGCGGGGGGTGCCTCTATGTTTTTCGTCAAGCGTCTGGGCAGCCTCTGCCGGGGTTCGATCTTCTCTGTGGGGCGTGAGACGTTCTGGTGGTGCCAGAGATGACGAGTGGGTTGGAGGCGGCCTTGGCTGAGGCGTCGTCTCCTTCGTGGACCCGGCGTGTTCGTGCCGGGCGTGACCTTGCTTCCTTCGTTGATGTTTCGGAGGCTGCGGAAGCGTTGGTGGGGCTGCTACTGGACGTCGAGGACACGGCGGTGACCCGGCAAACGGCAGAGGCTTTGACCCGGGTGGGGACGGTGGCCGCCATAAGGCTTATCGCTCTCGCGGTTGCCGAGGCTGACGACAACCAGGCCGATTGGCTGCAGACCGGGGTGCATGATGTGCTCGTGGGACCGGGCGGTGTGCCGGACGTCGCAGCGGCCTGCGGGAAGCTCGCCCGGGACCCGGAAGAAGCTGTCCGTCGGGGGGCCGCAGATATCTCGGCACGGGCAGACAACCCAAGGTGTTGATCTGCGTCAGCCCCCTGTGGGCTGGTTCATGCAGCCGTCGCCTGGGGGACGCGGGGTTCGTAGAAGGTGCCGTCGCGGAGCATGGCGAACAGGACGCTGATGCGTTGGCGGGCGAGGCGGAGGAGGGCTTGGGTGTGGGTCTTTCCGCGGGCGCGTTGTCTGTCGTAGTAGGTGCGGGAGGCGGCATCGGCGTTCATGCAGGCGAAGGCGGAGAGGAACATGGCGCGTTTGAGCTGCCGGGTTCCGCCTCGGGGTGCGTGTCCGCCGTGGATCGAGGGCCCCGACGATTTCGTGGTGGGCGCGAGGCCGGCGTAGTAGGCGAGGTGGACGGCGCTGGGAAAGCCGGCGCCGTCGCCGAAGACGGCCAGGAGGACTGCGGCGGTCCTGACTCCGACTCCGGGCATCGAGGTCAGGACCTGGTGAAGAGGGTGGGCCTCCAGCAGGGTGCCGGTCTGGGTTTCCAGTGCCCGGCGCTGGTCGTGGACCGCGGCGAGCGAGGCGGCCAGGGACGGGATCACGATGTTCGGGGGCGCCGGTTCCCGGCACCACGACGGTCTGCTCGTCCAGGGCTTCGAAGACCTCGTCGATCAGCCGTGCGGCCATGCGCGGTGCTTTCGGGCGGATCAGTTCGACGAGTCTGCGGCGGCCTGCTTTCCGCGGTGCGGCCGGGGATCCACAGCGCTCGAGGAGCCAGGTGACGGCTGGGTGGTCGAGCCGGGGCCCGAGCACGCGTTCCAGCGAGGGGTGGAGCTGGGTGAGCAGGCCGCGTAGGCGGTTGCCGGTGCGGGTCGCCTCGGCGGCGAGGTCCTGGTCGAAGCCGGTCAGCACCGTGAGCT
Organism: Streptomyces sp. NPDC046985; assembly: GCF_040644415.1. Taxonomy (NCBI): domain Bacteria; kingdom Bacillati; phylum Actinomycetota; class Actinomycetes; order Kitasatosporales; family Streptomycetaceae; genus Streptomyces; species Streptomyces sp. NPDC046985. The sequence goes on along the minus strand of NZ_JBEYWK010000020.1, from coordinate 74,335 downwards.
CGGCGGTGATCTCGTCGGTCAGCTCCAGCGAACGCAGAGTGTGGGGCATCGTCCGGGCGGCGTCCGCGATCACCGCGGCGTCCTTCGCGTCGGTCTTCGCCTCGCCCGGATACAGATCGGCGATCCGCCGCATCGCCAGCCCGGGCAGGTAGGCGACCTGGCAGCCGGTGTCGCGGGCGACGGTCAGCGGCAGAGCCCCGATCGAGGCGGGCTGGTCCACGATCACCTGCACGGCGCCGAACTTGGCCTTGAGCTTGTCGAAGACGGCCCGCAGCCTCGGCTCGCTGTCGGGCATCGCCTTGTCGAAGACCTTCTTCCCGGCCGGCGTGAGCCCGTGACCGTGATGGGCGCTCTTGCCGACGTCCATCCCGAGGAAGACGCCTGCGCTTCGATGTCGACCATCGCACCCTTTCCAGGTCTTTGAACGTGCCGGCCATGGCGGTGGCACCGTACTCGCGCATCCACGTCATGCAGACCTGCCGCCCGCGAACTGCCCGGCATTGCGCCGGACCAGGCGGTGGCCGGGTCTCTCATCAGCGTCTCCGACAGCACCCCACGGACCCGGCGACACCACCCCCCCAGGTCATCCGTTCGACAGAGGGGACACAGTCATACCGGACCCGGAGACCAGCGGTCCCATTGCAAGGACCGCGAAAAACATAACGGGGGGAGGTCGGGATGTAAGTGCGTCGGGTCGTAGGGGCTAGAGCGCGTCAGGAGACGTACACGGTCGTGGACGGCGACGGGCGGGTCGTCGAGGCAGTGGATGACTACCTCGCGCTGTGCACCGACCGGGAGCACTCGCCGAACACGCTGCGGGCGCGCGCCTTCGGCTTGAAGACGCGGCTGGTCTTCCTGCATCTTCTGGGCGCCTCGATCCGCTGGAACGCGGCGGCGGAACGGTGACCGTCGCCGGCGTCGCCGCCCGGGCCGGGGTCTCCTGGCCTTTCTCTACAACGCTGCCCAGGCGCCATTGCTTGTAAGGCTGCGCAGCCTTCCCGACAAGTAGCCCTCCACGGGGCGACCCGCTCTGCCCGAACAGCAGCGAATCACCACCAGGTCACACGAGACAGTGGTCAGAGCACTGCGAGACGCCAACCGCAAACCGCACGACGAGAACGAACGCCTTCGCAACGAACTTGTAGTGGCCCTCGGCCAGCTCCGAGATCTCCGCCGAGGCGTCCAAGTTCCACACGGCTAATGTCCGGTCTCGGGGTATGGCCCGGCATCGGCGAACCGGCGGATCCGGTCCTGTTCGGCGGTCTCGTCGGAGGCGTCGAAGTGCCGCACCTGGTTCCACCAGCGATCACGGTCATAGCCCTCGCAGTGGTTGAACTGGTGGGCCGTACTGCGTAGCCGCTGCCACTCGCGCACGATCGCGGCCCGCTGCCACGTCTCTGGCCGCTCCACTGCGAGCAGGGTGAGCAGGAGCCCGGCCGAGTCGCAGACCAGGATGAGCAGAGACCGCATCGCGAAGGACGTCTCACCAGTCTCGCCGACCTCTTCGTACACCTGCCCCAACTGGACGTTGAGGAACGTCTCCAGGGCGTGAACGTCCCCAGGCCTGAGGTCTTCCGCGTAGATGAGGGTGCGGTCGGACGGCGGGGTGGTCATGCGGGCGGGTCCTCCCATTCGCGCGGTGCCAGCCGAACCAGCACCGGTGACACTCAGCAACTCTACGACAGGTGACTGATGCTGTGAGCCACACAAAAAACCAGCTCATCATGCCTGCTGAGTGCAAGAGATCCAGATAGCGGCCTGCTCATCACTCCGAAAATCCATCGGCACGAGGCGGACCGCAGCCAGCGCCGGCACCCGCCCGGCGATGTCGACCGCCTGCCCGCCCGGCGCCCCCGCCAGCCCCTGCCCCGCCCCGGATCTGCGACGGCCGCGTGCCGTCGGATTCCGCGTCTTGATCGACCCCGCTTGTTCGCGCGGCGGGCGTCCAGAGACGATGGTGCGCATGCCGTCGAGCAGTGAGGGGTCCGACCGGGCCCCGGTGGTGGTCAGATCCGAGCGGGAAGGGCCGCTGTGGGTGATCGCCCTGCGCGGTGACTTCGACCCGGAGTTCATCGACCTGGTGGAGGAGGCGACGACTGTCGCGCTGGTCGCCTTCGACGGGCCGCTCGTGTTCGATCTGCGGGAGGTCGGCTTCTGCGACTCCTCGCTCCTGAACCACCTGATACGCACCAAGAACCGGCGCCCCCTCGCACTCGTCGGCGCCAACGGCTCCGTGCGGCGGCTGCTGATCGTCACCGGCCTCGACCCGCACCTTCCGTGCCATCCGGATCTGGACGCCGCCTGCGACGCCCTGGTCCCCGGACCGCTCCCCTGCGAGCAAGCGTGAGCGGCTCGGGCGGCGACCGGAGTGGTCCGGTACGAAACGGGCAGCAGAAGACTGGATGTGCGAGCGCGAGAGGGGTTCATGTTCACGGCCCGGTCTGATGCCTGTGCGCCCGCCGACGCCCGGCGTCTGGCGGTGGACTACCTGCGCGCACACTGTCCCGCCGCGGATCTCGAAGCGGTCCAGATCGTCCTGAGCGAGCTGGTGACCAACGCCGTCCGGCACACGGCCACCGGCATCTGGTCCCTCGCTCTCCTGGTCGCCGACGGCACGCTCACCCTGGAAGTCCGCGACGAGAGCCCGCACGTGCCGCGGCCCCGCAACACGCCTCCCCTGGACGGGCACGGCGGCCTGGGCATGGGCATCGTCGACCGCCTCGCCGACGATCTGGCCCTGCGCGTGACCGAGACCGGCAAGACGATCACCGCCCGCTGGAAACTGACCCGCTGACTCACTAGCGGACCCGCTGCCCCCCGGTGCGCTGACCCCCTGGCCCGCGGCCTAAGCAACCCCGCCCACGACACCGCCCGCGGCCACAGCGCCCCGCCCGCGGCCACAGCGCGCTGCCCCCCGCCCCCGCCCACTGCCCAGCGCGCGGCCGAGGCGGTCCCCGCGGCCCGCCCCACGCGACGGATTGTCCGCCGGAGGCGTTGACGGCGATCACGGCGGGCGGTACACAACAGAAGCCCCCGCGCGAGAGCGCTCTCAGACGAGGTGGGCGAGGCACAGCCAGACACCGTCAGCTCCACAGGACACCCACGGTTCAGGAGACGCCATGTCAAGCGCCACCCTCGTGTCAGGGCGCCGGCCCGCCGGGCGCCGGTCCCGGTTCCCCCTCCTCATCGCCCTGACGACCGCCCTGCTGGCGGCCTTCGTCGTCGCGCTCGGCCAGCCGTCCGCCCACGCGGCCGGCAACCCCACCGGCAGCGCGTTCTGGGGCGACACCAGCACCATTCCGGCCGCGCGCAACGCGATCGAGGTGAAGATCCTCAACCGCACCGACGGGGCGTACCCGGACAGCAAGGTCTACTGGAGCTTCAACGGCCAGACGCACTCCCTCGCGGACCAGCAGTACCTGGACATGCCGGCCAACTCCTCCGGGCGGATGTACTTCTACGTCGGCTCGCCGAACGGCCAGTACTCCGACTTCATCGAGTTCACCGTCGGCGGCGGCGTCTTCAACGGCAACACGACCCGGGTGGACGCCTGGGGTCTGCCGATCGCGATGCGGCTGCACGCCAAGGACGGCTACGACGTCCAGGTGGGCGACACGCAGAAGCTGTTCGACGAGTCGCGCAACCAGGTCTTCACGGACTTCGCCAATGCGGTGCCCCAGCCGTTCCAGACGCTGGCCAAGTCCCAGGCGCCGTACCGGATCATCGCGCCCGGCAGTTCCCCGAGCTTCCAGCCGGGCGGCGCCAACGCCGGCTACTTCACGTCCTACGCCAAGTCGGCCGGGGTCAACGAGACGACGCAGCACATCTTCCAGTGCGCCGGGTCGCTGGCGAACAACGCGACGACGTGCGCGGCGCTCAACCGGCACGTCGCCACGCTGCCGCCCGCGCAGCAGTCCGACCCGAGCCGGTACTACAAGGCCGCGCCCGCGAACTACTACGCGAAGTTCTGGCACGACAACGGCATCGACAACCGTGCCTACGGCTTCCCCTACGACGACGTGAACGGCCAGTCCTCGTTCGTCTCGCACGCCAACCCCCAGTGGCTGGAGGTCGCGGTCGGCTTCTGACCGGGCGCCTGGAGCAGGGACGAGTCGGCGAACTCCAGGCGGCGCAGGTCGACCACGACCTCCGCGTCAGCGATCTCGAGGTCTTCGAGGAGCGCCCGGCGGAGCGGCTGGGCGTCGTGCCAGTCGACGCTGCCGGCGATATGGACGGCGCAGTCGCCGTCCATATGACAGATCACCAGCGAGTAGCCGTCTCCGTCGAATTGCCGGGAACCGGGCGCCCCGGGGTGGCGGCAGGGGGGCGGGGTCCGCGTGCCAGGGCGTTCATCAGGCTGGACGTCCTTGCGAAGGATCGCCGGATCGGGCGGTGCGGCCCGCCGCGTCCGTGTCCTATGCGACGCACTCGGCGACGCTGCCTCCCTGCTCGTGAGCGGCCCCGGCGCTTCAGGCCCGCGGCCCGCGTGTTCGCGACTCTCCGAGGTGGGTTGCACCCGCGGAGTGAAATGCGGGACTGTGACCGGAGGACATCCGGTCGCTATGGCAGGAAGGTGGTGAGGTGCGCGTCGTGCGTGCCTCCGTTCGTGACTGTTCCTCGCGGCTCTTCCGCCCGTCCCCCCGACGCCCAACTCAGGGTCGGCGCCACGTGGACTGAGGCCCCCTGTCCCGTGCTGGTCGTCGACCGGCACGGCGGTCTCGTCCGCGTCAACGAGGCCGGCCAAGAGCTCCTGCCCGAGGCCGCCGACGGCGACTGGCTGCACGAGCGGGTGCCGTCCTGGCTCTCCGACGCCCACCAGCGCATCAGCGACGGGCTGCGCCACGCCTCCGGCGGTCCGCTGAGCGGACCCGTCAACGATCGCCTCTTCGAGGCCCACCCCACCCTGGGAAGCGACGGCAATGTGGTGTGGTGGCTGGTCGACGAAACCGACCGGCGCCTGGCCGAGACGGCGCTGAAGGACGCGCAGACGCGGTCCGAGATCCTCGCCGAGGTCTCCAACGCACTGCTGTCCACGCTCAACGTGCCGCGCAGTATGGAGGTGGCCGCTTCCATGGCCGCGGAGCACCTTGCCGAAGCAGCCGTCCTCGTCGCACCGGCCCAGGGGCGGCGCCATGCGCTGACCTACGTGCGCCGGGGCGGCCCCGTCACCCAGGTCACCCGCCAGATCGACGTCTCCGCCGTGCCGGGCCTGGCCGAGGCCCTCCAGGGCTTCCCGCCGGTGCCCACCCGCTGGATCAACCCCGACGACATCCACGACTGGGTGATCCCGGAGGGGTTCGCCGGACCGGTCGGCTCCGTGATCGTCGCACCGCTGCTCGGCCACGGCGTGCCCGCCGGAGCGCTGATCCTGCTGCGCTCCCTCACCGAGCAGGCATTCACCGAGGGCGAGGAGATCTTCGCCCGCCTCTTCGCCGCCCGCGCCGGCGCCGCGCTCTCCGCGGCTCGCATGTACAGCGAGCAGGTCGGCATCACCGCCACGCTGATGCGCGAACTGCTGCCCCCGAGGCTCGGCAACGTGCACGGCGTGGAGTACGCGGGCGGTTATCGCGCCGCCGGGGACCAGGAACGGGTCGGAGGGGACTTCTACGACGTCCACCCCGGCTCCGACCCCTCCCAGGAGACCCTCGTCGTCCTCGGGGACGTCGCCGGCAAGGGCTTGGACGCCGCAGTGCTCACCGGCAAGATCCGCGACACGCTGCACGCCCTGCTGCCGCTGGCCGAAGACCACGAACGGGTGCTCGACCTGCTCAACGGCGCCCTGCTCAACTCCCGCCACACCCGCTTCGCCACCCTGGTGCTCGCCTCGATGCGCCGCCGGGAAGGGCGGGTGGAGGTACGGCTGACCAGCGCCGGACACCTGCCGCCGCTGATCGTCCGCACGGACGGCACGGTGGAGGAGGTCCCCACGCACGGCACCCTCGTCGGCGCCCTGCCGACCGTCGCGGTGCGGACGGTCCGCACGGTGCTCGCGCCCGGCGAGACGTGCCTGCTCTACACCGACGGCATCACCGAAGCGCGCGGCGGCCCGCTGGGCGACGAGCTGTTCGGCGAGCGCCGCCTGCGCCGGGCGCTCTCCGAGTGCGCGGGCCTGCCCGCGGAGGCGGTCGTGGAGCGGGTGCAGATGCTCGCCGCCCAGTGGCTGGGAACGGGCCGCCACGACGACATGGCCGCCGTCGCCTTCAGCGCCCCCAGGAAGGATCCGCTGAAGGCGGTCGACGGGCGCACGAGCGGCCGGAACAGCAGGAGGAGCACGTGAGACACCCCACCGCGACGGCCGACCTGGCGGATCGGCTGTGGCAGGCAGTGGCCGACGGCGACGAGTACCGCGCCGTCGACGTCGTCCACCAGGCACTCGCCGAGGGCGTCGACGAAGAGGGCCTGCTGCTCGAGGTGATCGCGGCGGTGCAGGAGAGGGTCGGCGCCGAGTGGGCCGCCGACCGCATCACCGTCGCGCAGGAGCACGCCGCCACCGCGATCAACGAGCGGGTCGTCGCCTCGCTCGCCCACCGCCGGCCGCCCGGCCAGCGCCGCGCCCCCGTACGCGGGCGGGTCACGGTCGGCTGCATCGACGGAGAGTGGCACGCCTTCCCCGCCCGGCTCGTCGCCGAGGTGCTCCGCCTGCGCCACTGGCGGGTCGACTACCTCGGCGCCCAGGCCCCCACCTGGCACCTGGTCGCCCATCTGCACCAGACCGACCCGGACGCCGTCCTGCTGTCCGGCTCGATCCCCACTCACCTGCCGTCCGCCCACGCCGCGATCACCGCCTGCCAGGCCGTCGGCGTCCCCGTCCTGGTCGGCGGCCGCGCCTTCGGGCCCGACGGCCGCTACGCCAGGGCTCTGGGCGCCGACCGCTGGGCGGCCGACGCCCGCAGTGCGGCCGCCGTGCTCGAAGCGGGCGTGCCCCGGCCCCGCCAGGCGGGCATCCGGCAGGCCACGGACGACCTGCCGCACCTGGCCGACCAGGAGTACACGATGGTCGTCCAGTCCCGCTCCCAACTGCTCAAGCAGACCCTGGTCGACCTGGAGGCGGCCTTTCCCGCCCTGCGCGGGTACAGCGACGACGCACGCGAGCGCACCGTGGAAGACCTCGCCCACGTCGTCGACTTCCTCGGCGTCTCCCTCTACGTCGACGACTCCGAGCTGTTCACCGCGTTCCTCGTCTGGACCGCGGACATCTCGGAGGCCCGCAAGGTCCCCTTCCGCTCCCTGGCGGCCGTCTTGGAGATCCTGGCCGGCCAGCTCCGCGACTTCCCGCGTACGGTGCACCTGCTCCGCGAGGGCGCCGCAGCCCTGTGCGACCGCCCGACCCGTCCTGTCTCCGGCCCCGACACCCGAGCATGACCAGCCTGCGACCGTCTGAGTTCACCCTCTGCATCTTTCCCGAGCCCGCCAAGCTGACCGTGCGGGTGGCCGGCGAACTCGACTACGACACCGGCGACGACCTGGTCCGCGTGGTCGTCGAGCACCTGGGCGGACAGGAGCGCGTCCGCGACGTGCACCTGGACTTCCGCGACCTGACCTGGATCGACTCCGCGGGCCTGTCGGCCCTGCTGATGATCCACCGCCGGTCCGGCGGCGCCGGTGCGACGCTGCACCTGGACAACCGGCCCGAGGTCCTGGACCGCCTGCTCCACGTGACGAAGGTGCTGGACCACCTCACCGCCCCGGCCGTTCTCGGCGACGGCGCGACGGAGGCGGGCGTCACCTGAAGGCGCCGGCGGAGAACCGGTCGGGAACGCGTGCGGTGAAGTCGGCATACGGGGGTACCGGCAGGGCAGTCCGTCATGGGTCGGCACGGGAGGGTGACGGTGGGTGCGGTGAGTCAGTTGCGTCAGCTCAGGGCGTTGTACGGGGGTGGAGTGGTCGCCTGGACCCTGTGCCTGGTGCTGACCATGGTCCGAGGCGACGGCTCGGCACGGCAGACGGTGGTGCTGCTCGGCCTGCTCGCCGTCTTCCTGGTCCTGCTGCTGTGGTCGACCTGGTGCATATGGGAGATGGAGGCCGGACGGGCCGGACCGGGGCGTGCGGCGCCCGCCGTACGCCGCTGAGAGCCGTACGTCGCTGAGCACCGTACGTCGCTGACGGGCGCAGCACGCCCGCACGCCGCTGAGGGCCCCTCAGCGGCTCGGCTTCGGCGTACCCGAAAGACTTTCAGCGGCCGTCCTGGTCAGCGGGCGAAGAGCGCGCGCACCGTCTTGCCGCGCGTGTGCCGCAGGACGTGGTACGCCTCGGTCAGTTCTCCGACCAGCATCATGCCGAGTCCGCCCGAGCCGTGCGCCAGGTCCGGCACCCGGGCCCGGGGCAGGGTCAGGCAGTCGTCGTCCACGTCCAGGACGAGCCGGCCGACGTGGGTGTGCAGGCGCAGCCGCCACCAGCCGGTGGCGTGCCGCAGGGCGTTGGTGCACAGTTCGGACGTCACCAGCTCCACGTGCCCGGAGGAGACGCGCGGGCAGCACACCGCCGCGTACTCGCGTGCGGCCCGCCGGGCGGATCCGATGGACGTCCGGTCGCTGTCGACGCACAGCACCGCCGGGGACTCGCCGAGCGCCGCCGGCCACGCCTCGTCTCCGACGCCCCGCAGACACGCCGGACACCCGTCCACGTCGATCGTGCCGCCCCCTGGGCCCGCTGCGGCCGGGCCCGTCTCATAGGCCCTCATGCCCGTCCCTCTCCGCCTGCCGCGTCCGCTTCGAACCGGGCGAGCACGCCGGTGAGCCTCATCAGCTCGGAGAGCTGCGGCTGTAAGGGCCCGATGAGCCGCACGCGCAACCGGTCGGCCATCCGCAGCATGAGGTTCAGCAGGGTGGAGTCGGCGAACCGGACGCCGGACACGTCCAGATCGACGGACTCCGCGCGCGAGGCGAGTTCCAGCACCAGTTCGACGTCGAGTTCCGACGCGACGTCGAACTCTCCGCGCAGACCGATCATCAGACCCCTGCCGTCGTCGACCCAGGTGACGTCGACCGCGCAGTGGCCTTCCGACGTCTTTTGCTCGTCACATCCACTCATCGGTTCCACAGTGACCGCGCCAAAGGCCGCGCGGGGCCGCCATGCCCCTATGGAGGACCACGGAAACATGTGATCGATGAGCGGCGTGGGCCTGTGCGCTCTGGTCGTGCAGCGGTCACTGGGCGGGTCATCCCAGCTCAGGGTGGGGCCGCTCAGGGCGGGCTGTCGCCGCGGCGCCGCTCCTGGTCGAGGAGCGCGTCCAGGTCGCGCAGCCGGTCCAGGCCGCGGACCGCCTGCGACATCCGGACGTTGCCCTTCAGCCGGTCGCGGTGCCTGTGCAGGAAGGCCCAGTACCCGGCCGTATAGGGACAGGCCCGCTCACCGACGCGGTCGGCCGGCCGGTAGGCGCACCCGCCGCACAGGTCGCTCATCCGGTGCACATAGGAACCGCCGGAGGTGTACGGCTTGGTCGTCATCATGCCGCCGTCGGCGTACTGGGACATGCCGACGACGTTCGGGACCATCACCCAGTCGTAGCCGTCGACGAAGCAGCGGTGGAACCAGTCGGTGAGCGCCAGCGGGTCCCAGCCGCGCTGGAGGGCGAAGCTGCCCAGCAGCATCAGCCGCGGGATGTGGTGGGTCCAGCCGGAGTCGCGCACCTGGGTCAGGGCCGTGGCCAGGCAGTGGGCCGTGACCGCGTCCCCGTCCAGCTCAAGGAACCACTCCGGCAGCGGAGCGCGGTGGTTCAGGGCGTTGTGACGGCGGTAGTCCTCCCCGAAGTACCAGTAGAGCTGCCACACGTACTCGCGCCACCCGGCGATCTGCCGGACGAAGCCCTCCACGCTGTTGACCGGCGCCGTCCCCGCCCGCCAGGCGTCCTCGGCGCGGGCGACGACCTCGGCGGGGTCCAGCAGGCCGAGGTTGAGCGACGAGGACAGCAGACTGTGGCTCATCACCGGGTCCGCCGCCAGCATGGCGTCCTCGTACGGTCCGAACAGCGCAAGCCGGTGCTGGAGGAAGCGCCGCAGCGCGGCAAGCGCCTCACGCCGCGAGGCGGGGAACCGGCGCGGGCCGTCCCGTCCGACGAACCGGATCCCCTCTTCGCGCTCCCAGCGGTCCAGGTCGTGCCGCACCTCGTCGTCGACGTCGTCCTCGCGGGGCCGGTAGGGCGGCGGGACGTCGAGCGAGCGGACGTCCTTGGGCGGTGGCTCACGGTTGTCGTGATCGTGGTTCCAGCGTCCGCCGACGGGGGCGCCGCCGTCGTCCATCAGCATGTCGTGATCGCGCCGGACCCAGCGGTAGAAGTCCTCCTGCCGCAGGCGCCGCCCGCCGTGCCCGTCGGCCCAGGCGCGGAAGTCGGCGTGCGGGACGAGGAAGCCGCGCGCGGGCAGCACGGTCGCGTTCTCCAGCGACCGGACGAACCGCAGAGCCGCGTGCGAGGTCGGGTGGTGCACCGTCACCGGCCCGTCCCCGACCGCCTCGCGCAGCCCTTCGCGGTACGTCTCGCAGCGCACGTAGCTGACCCGGTCGCCGAGTTCGGCGGCGCGGCGGCGCATCGCGGACAGGATCAGATGGGCCTTGGCGCGGTGGAAGCGCCGGCGGCGGAAGACCGAGCGGGCCTCGATCATCACGACGGGCGCGTCGCGGTCCGGGCCGTCCTCACCCGGGGTCAGGAAATGCGGCCCGAGCTGGTCGCCGAACAGCCAGTGGGCAGTGACCATGTGAGCGCCGCCTCCGTCGCGTCGGGGCGCGTCCGGGGAGCCGGTACGCGGGCGCGCGCTGCCCTCAGCATCGCGGCGGTCCGCTCGGGGCGCACCTCGGGCGGCGCCGGGGTGAGACGCGGCGCCGCCGGGCCCGAGAACAGAGGGGCCCGGCGGCGCTGAGCCGACTCCCGCTCGGCGGGTGTGGGCGCGGCGCTCGCGTGGTCGTCGCCGTGGCCGCCGGTCCGAGGCCTCAGCGCGACAGAGCGGCGTTCAGCGCGTCGGGCAGGCTCTGGACGACCTCGTCGCCCAGCCGTTCGAACTCGCGGCGCAGGAAGGGATCGGCCAGCCGCGCCAGGCCGTGGAACTCGATCGTGGCGTCGTAGGTGATCCGGGTGCCGGTGGGAGTGGACTCGAAGGTGAGGTCGTCCGTGGAGGTGGCGGTCCGATTGGAGCCCACGAACGTCAGCCGGTCGTCCTGGAGCCGTTGCAGCCGGTAGTCCAGCTCGGTGCGGCGGCCGCGGAACTGGGAGACGTTGTGCCAGGTGGCGCCCTCTTCCAGCGCGCCGTCGCCGTCCGTGCGGGTGCACTCCTCGGTGCCGGGGTCCCAGTCGACGGCGTGGGCGAAGTCGGCGAGGTAGTCCCGCACGGCGGGCAGAGGCTGGGACACGGTGACGGACCGGCTGACGTGGACCATGGTGTTCTCCCATACGGAGGCGGTGGGCTGCCGTCGGTCGGGTACCCCCGAACGCCGCTTGGCCGACACGCCTGTGCGTTCTCGGGCGTTGGGCATCGCCGGGGCGACCGGCGCGAGGCGACGTGAGGCGATCCGCCGAATGTCGCGTGCGCGGCTGAATGTCGAGTGCGCGGCCGAACGGCGGGTGGCTGGCCGAATGTTGCGTGCGCGGCCGAACGTCGCGTGCGCCGCCGCCCGCGGGGGCGACGGCGCACGCGACGGGGGAGCCGGGCTCCCGGGGGATGCCTAGCTGATCTGGGCGCCCTTGGCGGCGGCCTCCTTCTCGGAGTGGGCGTCGCCGGTGGCGAGCGTGCCGCCCGCGCTCTCCAGGTGCGCCCGCACGAACCACTGGAACTGCTCCAGGTCGCGCAACTGCCCGATCAGCATGTCCTCGGTGGCGGGGTCGATGTCGCCCGCCTCCTTGATCGAGGCCCGCAGGTCCTCGACCAGTCCCGTGTAGACCACGTTGAGGGCGCCGAGGTGTGCGATGGCGTCCGCGCGTCCGATCGAGTAGTCCTCCCAGCTCCGCTCGGCCACCAGCGTCCCCGGCGTGCCGTGCGCGACACCGCCCAGGGCGGCGATGCGCTCCGCCACGTCGTCGGCCATCTCACGCACGCTGTCCACCTGCGGGTCGATCATCTCGTGCACGGCGATGAAGTGCGGTCCGACGACGTTCCAGTGCACGTGCTTCAGCGTCAGGTGAAGATCGTTCAGCGCGTGGAGACGCAGACCCAGCAGACCGATCAAGCGGCCGGCGGCCTCACGCTCGATCCCCGGAACGGTGTACTTGGGGGTCAGGTCCTTGGTCTGCTCAGTCATGGTCACCTTCCGACATGAGGGGTGAAGGGTTCTTGCCTGACCACGTGTGCCCACGACTGGCCCACCCAGACCTGTCCGTCCGTTCTGCCGCACGGACGAGCGACGCGCGGTGACATCGCAGAGCGCTCCAGTGGGGCGACCGCGACCGGGGCGCGCCTGCGTCGCGAACTGGGCGCCTCCGCCGGGACCGGGGCGCCTCCGCCGAGACCGGACGCGGCGACGCGTCGAGACGGCCGTGAGGGGTAGCCGGGGGCCATGAGCGAAGCGAACCCGAGCAAAGACCCGCAGGACTGGGCGACCGGCGACGAGCCGGCCACCGGCCCGCAACTCAGCTACCTGCACACCCTGGCCCGCGAGGCGGGCGAAGAGGTCCCCTCCGACCTCACCAAGGCGGACGCCTCACAGATGATCGACCGCCTCCAGAAGGCGTCTCCCCGCACGAGCCCGTCCGCTGCGACGGACTCCGAGGCGCCCGGCGCGGACTTCTGACGCGAGGGCTCCCTCGGCGTGCCACGCGTCCGGGCCGCTCCTGCCGAGGGGCCGCCCGGGACGGCACGAAGGCCACCGCGGCGAGACGTCTGCGCCGCCACGGGCCCGAGCGGCCGACCGGCGTCAGAGCGACTTGATCCTGGCGATCAGCCGTGCGAGGACGCCGGCGCGGTCGCTGTCGCGGGGGAGACGGGCAAGGCAGTCCTCCAGTCTCTCGACGTCTCCATAGCGCAGTCCGCTCCGACCGGCCGTGTCGGCCACGGCGGCCATCGCCTGAAAGCCCCAGTACTGGTTGAACGGGAGCCCGTCGGCCAGGACGGCGTCGGTCAGGGCACCGAATGCGTCGGCCTGGGGTCGCGCGTAGAGACGTGCGTACGCGGCGAGCCGGATTCCAGGGCTCTGGGACGTGAGCGAGCCTTCGACGTCGAAGGAGCGGTCGCGCACGGTGGCGGTCACCAGGTCCGCGAAGATGTGCTCCATGCGGGTGGTCCGCGCGGGCCCATGGTCCATGTGCTCCCGCACCTGCGTGTAGGCGGCGGCGAGTCGCGCGACGTCGTCGCGCGCGGTGGAGTCGGCGGCCGTCTGGTCGTCCGAGCCGCTGGCGGCGACGAAGGCGAGACGGGCCGCGCGTGACGCGTCGTCAGCCGCCTGCCCGGCACGGTCGGTGCGTTCCTCGGCCGCTGACACGCGTCGGGCGAGCTTCCTGTACTGGACCTTGGCCCCACCGGGCAGTTCGATGCTCTCGAACAGGGCGCCCAGCCATGGCAACGCGGCTACGGCGAGGAGCACCGCGGTGATCGCGTCGATCTTCAGCCCGGGATCGAGGACGTGAGCGACCGCCGCTCCGACCGCCGTGCAGGTGATCAGGCCCGCGATCACGTTTCGCTGACGGTCATTCCCGTGTTCCGCGTCCGCGTCCCGCTCGGGACCTTCCTCCGACATGTCGGCCACTCTCGCAGACGCGGTCGTGCGCGCGCCGCCCGCACCCTCGCCCAGGCGCGGCAAGCAGTCCGGTGACTCCCAGTCAGCCAACCGCGGGGCGATTTAAACCCTTTCGCGCGGTGAGCCTTCTACGCGCTGATCGTCGTTTTCGCGAAACTGGGCATGGCTGTCGGGGGTCTGGGCACACGGTGCGTGACAACGGACAGCGGCGACCTCGGAGGCTCCCAGATGCTGATGGCACACCCCGCAGTGTTGAAAGACTTGATCGAGCAGTACGAGACGCTGCGGATGGTGCACGCCGAGAACGGCAGCGCGGAGGCAGGTCGGCGCATGGAGGACGTCGCGTACACGCTGTGCGTCTCCACCGGCACCCGTGACGTCGACGCCGCCCTCCTCGCCGCCCGCCACCGCCTGCCCGCCGCCCGCGCCGAGGACGACGCGCTGCTCGCCACCTGAGTCCCCCCAAGTCGGTGCTTTCACCGGCCTGTGAGTCGTCGGCTCAGGCAGCGGGCCGGTCGGCGCCAGTGATGCGCAGCAGGCGCGGCGCGCGTACGGCCGGTTCGGGCAGGCGCAGCGGCGAGCGCCCGGGAGTGATGCTGCCGAGGACAGTCGCCCGCCGGGCGCCGGTAGCCGACGGCAGCGCGCCAGGCAGCCCGTGCACGCTGAGAAACCCGAGCACGGCGAAGGCCAGGGCCTCCTTCGCGTCGGAGGGCAGGCCCAAGTCATCACTGGAACGCAGTTCCACGCCGGGAAGTTCCTCGGCCAGCATGCGCATCAGCACCGGATTGCGGACGCCGCCCCCCGACACGACGAGCGCGGTGACGGCGTGGGCACGGCAGGCGTCGGCCACCGTGACGGCGGTCAGCCGGGCGAGAGTGGCGAGGACGTCGTCGGGCTCGGCGGTGGGCGCCGCGTCCAGCGCTCTGCGCAGATAGGGCAAGTGGAAGTGCTCCTTGCCGGTGCTCTTCGGCGGCGGCCTGCGGTAATAGGGGTCGTCCAAGAGGACGTCGAGCAGTCTCCCCTCGATCCAGCCGGCGGCGGCCCGGCGCCCGTCCTTGTCATAGGCGGCCGCGCCGTCGGTGAAGTGCCGTACGGCGGCGTCCATCAGCGCGTTGGCCGGGCCGGTGTCGAAGGCCAGCGGTTCGGCGCCCGGCGCGAGAACGGTCACGTTGGCGATGCCGCCGAGGTTCAGCGCCGCTGGGACGCCGGGCAGGCCCCGTAGCAGCAGAGCGTCGGTCATGCCGACCAGCGGCGCGCCCTGCCCGCCTGCGGCGACGTCCCTGCTGCGCAGGTCGGACACGACCGGAAGCCCGGTGGCCTCGGCGATCCAGGCGGGCTGGCCGAGTTGAAGCGTGCCGCGCACCACGCCGTCCTCCACCCAGTGGTGCATGGTCTGGCCGTGCGAGACGACGAGGTCGGCGGCGCCTTCGCACAGCTCGTGCAGGGCGCGCTCGGCGGCGGTCGCGAAGGCGCGTCCGATCCCGGTGTCCAGGGCGCAGACGGCCTGGGTCGTGGTGGCGGTCGGCGGCAGGGTGGCGGCGATCAGGTCGCGCACCTCGTCCGGATAGCGGACGGAGAGGTGGCCGAGGGGCCGCAAGCTCAGGATGTCGCCGTCCAGGGCGAGTTCCGCGGCGGCGGCCTCGATGGCGTCGTACGAGGTTCCGGACATCAGGCCGATCACGCGCACGACGCCTCCCGGCGGAGGTTCGGCCTCGCGGATCGCGGCTGCGGCATGGGGTCTCCCGGAAAGCGTTCGCGGTGGAGTGCGGTGGAGTGGGACGCGGGGTCGAGACGGGCCTCGGACGGGCGGGACACGGGGTCGAGACGGGCCGCCGGACGGGCGGGATGCGAGGCCGAGACGGCCCCGGGACCGGAGCGCACCCTCATTCGTGCCCGGCGGGCGCGGCGACGCGCCCGGGGCCCGCGCCGGGCTCGCCGGCGCCGTTCGCCGCCCCGGCCGTCTCCGGGGAGCGAGGGAGCAGGCTCGCCAGCCCGCCGGTCACCAGGGTCACGACCACGCCGATCGGCACCAGCCACTGCGGGGCGATCGCCGTCGGCACGGTGGCGCCGGCGACCGTGACGTCGATCTTCACAGAGCGCACGACGTACGTCATCACGCCGACCGTCACCAGGAACGCCACTATGGCGTCGACCTCGTTCGCGCGCCGTACGAGTCGGCCGAGCAGGAAGGCGCCCAGCAGCGCGCCGTAGGTGTAGCCGGCGATCGTCAGTCCGGTGAGGTAGACGTTGCCGGTACTGGTGCTGAACGCGCAGGCGAAGACGGCCATCAGCGCGGCCCACACCAGCGTCATCACCCGGGCGAGCTTCAGCAGCGATGCCTCGGAGGGGGTTTTGCGGATGAAGCTGTGGACGATGTCGGCCACGGTCGAGTTCGACATCGAGTTCAGCGCCGACGACAGCGAGCCCATCGCGGCCCCGAGGATGCCCGCCACGAGCAGGCCCGAGACCACCACCGGCAGCCCGTGCAGGATGAACTCCGGGTAGAGGTTGTCCGAGCTGCTCAGCCCCAGCTCCTTGAAGCTCTTGCCCTGGTGGTAGGACCACAGCAGCGCCCCGACCAGGGAGAAGGCGGCGAACTGGAGCGTGACGAAGACTCCGGAGGCGATCATGGCCTTCTGGCCGTCGCGCAGCGAGCGGGTGGCCAGGATGCGCTGCACGATCAACTGGTCGGAGCCGTGGCTGGCCATCGCGAAGACGGCGCCGCCGACGATCGCGGTGGGCAGGGCGAACGGGCTGGTGAGGACGTGCGCGAGACCGAAGTCGGTGTCGAAGAGCCGGAACTCGCCCGCGTGCAGGGCGCGCGAGAAGCCGTCGCCGCCGACGTGTCCGCTGAGGACGGCGATCGCCAGAAGGGCGCCGCCCAGATAGAGGCCCATCTGGATGGCGTCGGTCCAGATGACCGCCTTGATGCCGCCGAGGTAGGTGTAGACGACCGTGATCACCGTGAGCACGATGATGATGGCGCGGTAGCCCGCGTGCACACCGAACTCGTCGAGCAGCAGCTTGATCGGGATCGCGGAGGCGAACAGCCGCACCCCCTCGGCGAGAAGCCGGGTGAAGACGAAGGTCACCGAGGCCAGCCCCTGCGACTTCAGCCCGAACCTGCTGCCCAGGTACTGGTAGGCGCTGACGAATCCGCCGCGCTTGTACAGCGGGATCAGCACGGTCGCCACGACGACCCGGCCGATAACGTAGCCGAGGGCCAGTTCGACGTTGCCGAAGCCCTGGCCGCTGTAGGCGCCGCCGGGCACGCTGATGACGGTGAGCACGCTGGTCTCGGTCGCGACCACCGAGAACGAGACCGTCCACCAGGGCATATGGCCCTCGCCGACGAAGTAGTCCTTGGCGGACTTCTGGCGTCCGGCCAGCCGCAGTCCGATGACGGCGATCGCCACCAGGTAGACGACGACCACGACGAGGTCGAGTTGGCGCAACGTCACTCCTAGGCATGGGCCGACGGCGTCGCCGGCGGATTGGGCAGGGGCGGGAGGGGGGCGGTCCGCCGTACGCGGACGACATGGGCTTCGTGCGGCGCCTTCGGGTCCAGCGCCAGCAGGCGCGCGCCGTCCAGCGGGTCTCCCAGCGGCGGCCGAAGATCGAGCGGGCGCGGCGCGTCGGCGAGCACCGCCCGCACCGGACCGAGAAGCGGCTCGCCCAGGCCGGTGAGCCCGCCGGTGAGGGCGACGGGCACGGCGGAGGCGGCCGGACCGCCGACGCGGCCTGCGGCGGCGAACACGGCCTCGCCGAGCGCGAGGGCGGCCTCCCGCAGGATGCGGCGGGCGGCCGGGTCGCCCGCCGCGGCCGTGCGCGCGACGTCCGGTGCGAAGGACGCGGCCGCGCGGGCGGGGTTGCCGTCCCGCCCGACGGCCAAGGGCAGCCGGTCGGCCGCGCCGAAGCGCTCCTCGGCCGCGGCCCGCAGCGCGGTGTCCGGCCCCCGGCCGTCGTGGGCGCGCAGCGCGGCGCGCAGCCCGGCGGCCCCGATCCAGGCGCCGCTGCCCTCGTCGCCGAGCCAGGGACCCCAGCCGTCGACGCGGGCGTACGACCCGTCCGCGCCGATGCCGACGGCCACCGCGCCGGTGCCGATCGCCAGCACCACGCCGGTGCTCCCGCCCAGGGCCCCCGCGTGGGCGGTGATCGCGTCGCTGGTGACGGCCGCCTGGTCGGCGGGCAGGTCCGCCAGCAGGCCGTCGGCCAGCGCGCGGGCTGCCTCGGGCGCGGAGGCCGCCCCCGCGGCGCCGACGCAGACCACGGCCAGGCGCAGCGCGCGGCGCCGCTCCAGCAGCGGCAGGACGGCGGCGCGCACGGCGGACCGCGCCGCTCCCACTCCGCCGTCGGCGGCGAGCCCGGGAGCGCCGGGCGCCTCGCTGACGTCGCGGGTGCGAGCGCCGCCCGCGTCGCCTTCCTCCCACAGCACGGCACGGCAGCCGGTCTTCCCCAGGTCCACAGCCACTGCTGCTGTCATACGGCACGCCTCGCGTCTGCCAGGGATCCGTCGCGTCGGGCGGTCAGGGCGGCGGGCCGGTGACCGGGGCGGATCGCGGTCCAGCGAGTATCGGAAGGCCGGCTACCGCATGTCAATAAGTAACCTCATGCAAGCTGGTACGTAATTTTTTGACGCCCCGTGGGTTCCTGATTAGTCTGTCGATCACACCACCAGGAGGTCGGTCCATGGCCCGTAAGGAACCACCCCGCACACCGGACCTCCCGGCTGCCGACGCCTCCGCCGCCGACACGCTGGCCCGCATCCGGGCCTCGCTGCCGGGCCTGGCGCCCTCGGAGCGCCGGGTCGCTCAGGCCGTGCTCGCCGATCCGGCCCAGGCGTCGGAGCTGTCCATCAGCGCCCTGGGCGAGCGCGCCGACACCTCGGTGGCCACGGTGATGCGCTTCTGCCGGGCGATCGGCGTCGGCGCCTACCCGCGACTGCGCCTGGCGCTGGCCGCGGCGGCCGCCCGCGAGCACGCCCTCGGCGGCGAACGCCCGGCGCCCGGCGCCGACATCGACGCCGCGGACACGCTGAGCGAGATCGTCGGCAAGATCGTCTACAACGAGGTGCGCGCCCTGGAGGACACCGGCGCCGGCCTCGACACCGAGGCGCTGGGCCGCGCCGTGGACGCCATCGCGGGGGCCCGGCGGATCGACGTCTTCGGCGTCGGCGCCAGCGCCTTCGTCGGCCAGGACCTGCACCAGAAGCTGCACCGCATCGGTCACATGGCGTTCATCTGGACCGACCGGCACGCCGCCCTCACCGCTACGGCGCTCCTCGCGCCCGGCGACGTCGCCCTGGCCGTCTCCCACTCCGGGGAGACCGAGGACACCGTCGAACCCCTCCAGGCCGCCGCGGAGCGCGGCGCCACCACCATCGCCCTCACCAACGCCCCGCACTCCACCCTCGCGCGCAGCGCGGACCTGGTCCTGGCGACCTGCGCCCGGGAGACGCCGTTCCGCTCCGGCGCGACCGTCAGCCGCATCGCCCAGCTCGCGGTCGTCGACTGCCTGTTCGTCGGCGTCGCGCAGCGCTCCCTGGACGCCACGACCGAGGCGCTGGAACGGACCTATGGAGCGGTGCAGCGACGCGGACGCAGGCAGCCTCCGCGCCGGACCCCGGCCGGAGACTGACCGTCGTTCGCGGTCAGAGCCGCTGCGGACGCCTCCAGGGCGTCTGAGCACGCAGGCGCTCAGCGGCACGGCGTGCGAGGGCGCTGCGCATGCGGGCGTTTCGCATGCGGGCGTTTCGCGTACGGCCGCTTCTCGTGCGGGCGCTTCTCGTGCGGCCGCCCCTCGTGTGAGGCGTCATCCTTTTGCCGCGGCCCCGGGCCTCGCGACGGTCCGGGCGCCCCGGCTCACGGCGCCTCGTCCGCGTCTCCGTCCCCGTCCCCATCCGCGGGCAGGGCGCGCCGCAGCCACTCGTCCAGCAGCGCGCCCTCGACCGGGGTGAGGCGCGGCAGTTCGGGCACGAGGGCGCGGAACGCGGCGACGGCCGCGGCGACGTCGCCGGTCGGCAGGGCGGGCTCCTCGGTGAGGATCACGCGGGTCACCGCGTCGTACATCGCGTCGGCCAATCCGAGGTCGCGTTGCTCCGGCGGCAGCGCCAGCAGGGTGTGGACCACCCCGGTGCCCGCGGCGCGCATGAGGTCGACCGCCCGCTGCTCGCTGACGCGCAGCCGGCCGGCGGCGGCGATGCGGTGGACGCGCGCCGCCAGGAGGCCGACGCCCCGGGCGAGCGCCGGGGTGCTGCGGGCGCGGGCCGGGTCGGAGGCGAGCGCGAAGGCGGCCGGGTTCGCCAGGCCGAAGCCGACCTGCGTCCGCCAGCCCGCGTACAGATCGGCCACCGGGTCGTCCTCGTCCGCCGCGGCCTCCTTGGCGGCGACGTGCTCGGCGAAGACGTACTCGACCGCGGCGTCCAGCAGCGCGTCCTTGTCCGCGAACAGGCGGTAGAGCGCGGGCGGTTGCAGACCGGCGGCCTGCGCGACCGCGCGCGTGGTGACCGCGGCGACGCCCTGCGCGCTCAGCAGTTCGGCGGCCGTGCGGACGATGCGGTGCCTGGTGTCCTCGCGCTGCTCTCTCACCTTCACGTTAACGACGATACCGCACGTGTCGGTCACTGATGTTATCGTTGAAAACGTCGGAACGTTTCCAATGGAACCAAGAGGCATCTCATGATCATCGTCACCGGCGCCACCGGACAGCTCGGCGCCCGTACCGTCGACCGCCTCCTCACCCGCGTGCCCGCGGCGCGGATCGGCGTGAGCGTGCGCGACCCCCGTAAGGCGTCGCACCTCGCGGACCGGGGCGTGCGCGTCCGGCAGGGCGACTTCGGCTCACCCGAGACGCTCGCCCACGCCTTCGAGGGCGCGGAGCAGGTGCTGGTCGTCTCCGCCATGACCATCGGCCCGGAAGCCCGCGTCATGCACGCCGCCGCGATCGACGCCGCCCGCGACGCCGGCGCCCGCCGCGTGCTCTACACCAGTCACCAGGGCGTCAGCGACACCTCGCGGTTCGCGCCGATGCCGGACCACGCGGCCGCCGAACGCCGTCTCGCGGCGTCCGGCACAGCCCACACCTCGCTGCGCAACGGCTTCTACGCCTCCACGGTGCCGGGCCTGGTCGCGTCGGCGCTGCGGACCGGAAAGCTCGTGGCCCCCCACGACGGCCCGGTCTCCTGGACCGCGCACGACGACCTGGCCGAGGCCGCCGCGGTCATCCTCGCCGAGGAGGGCCGCTTCGACGGCCCCACGCCTCCGCTGACCGGACCGCAGGCGCTCGACCTCGACGACGTCGCCGCCCTGCTGACGAAGCTGACCGGGCGGACCGTCGAGCGCGTCACCGTCCCGGAGGAGGAGTACGTCGCCGCGCTGCGCGAGGACGGCGTGCCCGAAGCCGTCGCCCAGCTCACCCTCGGCATGTTCCGCGCCTTCGGCGACGGCGACTTCGACACCGTCACGGACGATCTGTCCACGCTCATCGGCAGGCCCGCGACCCCGCTGCGCACCCTCCTGGAGACGGTGGTGGCGGCCCAGTGAGCCAGGCGCGTCCGCGAGAGCCGCGAGAGCCGGGAGGGTGGAAGTGAAAGGCCCCGGAGGCGCCGTCCGGGATCTTGCCGCCGGACCGGGGTAAGCGGAAGGGGACCGAGGGAGGAATGCCATGACGACGTACGTCATCTCGGTGCCCGGTACGTTCACCGGCGGCGCCGGGCAGGGCACGCGGGACGAACTGACCCGGGCGCTGCGCCCGGCGGACCCGCACCACACGCACATCGGCAGCGAGGAAGACCTCGACGTCCTGACCGTGAACGACGACGACACCTTCACCGTCCGCCTCACCGTCGACGCCGACAGCGGTCCCGAGGCCGAGCGGGAGGCGCGTCGGCTGGCGGAGTCCGCCCTGAGCGCCGTGGGCATGGACGACCGCAGCGCACCCCTGGGCCCGGCGGTGATAACGGGCATCGACTCCGAGGCATGAGGCCGCGGCCGCCGACGCGGTGAGCCGGGCCGCGAGCGTCCGGTCACCGCGTAGCGGGGGCGGGGCGCGGGCCTGCTGGGGCCGCCCCCCGATCGACGAGGACGCGCGCCGCCGCCCTCTCGTCGGCCGGGCGGCGGTCCGGGTCGGCCCGCGCCCCCGCGACCACGCTGGGCGCCCGGTCACGGCGCCCGCCGCCCGGCCACCGCGTCTGGCCCCCGGCGACCGCGCCGTCCACGCGTCTTCCGCTCCCTCCCCGCTCTCCCCGCCTTCCGCCGTCTCACGTGCCCGTCCTCGCCGACGACGGTCTGAGAGCGGCCGCCGTTCTCGGGCGCGCATCGGACGGCCCGAGCGTGGAAGAAGGGCCCCATGACATCTCTTACGGATCATGGCCTCACCGCCGACTTCTACGACTTCGAGTCCGCGCTCACCGAGGAGGAGCGGAAAGTCCTGCTCAAGACGCGGCATTTCATGCGGGACGAGGTTCAGCCCCTGGTCGCCGAGAGCTGGGAGAAGGGCGCCTTCCCCAAGGAACTGATCAGCCGTTTCCGGGAGAGCGGGCTGGTCGGGCTGGCGTACGAGGGCTACGGGGAGCACGGCCCCGCGGCCAGCCATCTGCTCACCGGGATGATGGCCATGGAGATGAGCCGTGTCGACGCCTCGGTCGCCACCTTCTACGGCGTCCACAACGGGCTCGCGATGTACGCCATCCACCACGGCGGCGACCAGGCCCAGCGCGACCGCCTGCTGCCGGCCATGGCGAGGATGGACGTCGTCGGGGCGTTCGCGCTCACGGAACCGCTCGACGGCTCCGACATCGCCGCCGGCATGCACACCACCGCCCGGCGCGACGGCGACGCATGGGTCCTCAACGGCGCCAAGCGCTGGATCGGCAACGCGACCTTCGCCGACCACGTCGTCGTCTGGGCCCGGGACGTCGACGACGACCAGGTCAAGGGCTTCGTCGTGAACAAGGGAACCCCTGGGTTCACGGCGGAGAAGATAGCCCGCAAGACCTCGCTGCGCATCGTGGAGAACGCCGACGTCACCCTCACGGACGTCCGGGTGCCGGAGAGCGACCGGCTTCAGAACGTCTCCTCCTTCCGCGACGTCGCCGAGATCCTGCGCGCCACACGCAGCGGCGTCGCCTGGCAGGCCCTCGGCGTCATGATCGGCGCCTACGAACTGGCCCTGCGCTACGCCTCCGAGAGGGAGCAGTTCGGCCGCCCGCTCGCCGGTTTTCAGCTCGTGCAGGACCTGCTGGTCAAGTGCCTGGGCAACATCACGTCGAGCTGGGGCATGCTGCTCCAGCTCGCCCGCCTCCAGGACGCCGGAGTGTTCAAGGACGAGCACTCCTCGCTGGCCAAGGCGCACGTCACCGCCCGCATGCGCGAGGTCGTCGCCTGGGCCCGGGAGATCTTCGGCGGCAACGGCATCGTCCTGGACTACGACGTCGCACGCTTCTTCGCGGACGCGGAGGCCATCTACTCCTTCGAGGGCACCCGGGAGATGAACACGCTGATCGTCGGAAAGGCGATCACCGGCCAGAGCGCCTTCGTCTGACCCGGCTCAGGGGCGGCGCCGACGGCGCGGAGGAGGGCGTTCGGGGGAAGTGCGGCAGCTCGTGCAGGCGCCGGCAGAGGTGGCGATGAGTTCTGCGCGGGAAACCGGTCTTCAAGAGCGAGAGGGAGGAGACCCGCCATGGCCGCACACGAACCCGCTCGGGGCCCGACCGCCGAGCTGGACGCCCGCTACAGTTCCGCGCTCCATCCCCGTCCCGGCGCCGAGGACGTCACCGCCGCCGAGTGGGCCGAGGCCCGGCGGCTGATGGAGGCCGCCGAGATCTTCTGGGCGTCCACGGTGCGCCCCGACGGCCGGCTGCACGTGACTCCCGTGCTCGCCGCCTGGCACGACGGCGCGCTGTACTTCTCCACCGGCCCCGGGGAGCAGAAGGCGAAGAACCTCGCCCACGACGGACACTGCGCCCTGACCACCGGGGGGAACGCGCTCACCGAAGGACTCGACCTCGTGATCGAGGGCACGGCGGAGCGGGTCGTCGATCCGGCGCTGCTGGAGGAGGTGATCACGGCGTACGAGGCGAAGTACGGCGCGCACATCACCTCGCCGGAAGGCGCCTTCCACGGGATAGGCGACGCCTTCCGCAGAGGCGACGTGCTGGTGTTCGCGGTGGCCCCGGCCACGGCGTACGGCTTCGGCCGCGACGACGGCGTGTACACCCACACCCGCTGGTCGTTCTGACCGCCCCGAGCCCGCCGACCGCCGGCTGACCCGGCTTCCTGCCCGCATAAACGCGGGAGGAAGCGGCAGTGCGACCGCCGACCTCCGACCTCCGAGCTGTGACGTCTCCCACCCGCCCTTGCCTCGGCCCGCGCGCCTTCCTTACGTTCGGTGGTATGTCCACCCATGAGCCCTTCCGTCCCGGCGAACCGGATGAGCCCGCCGGACCGAGCGGGCCCGCCGCGACGCCGTCCGATGCCGCGCTGGTCGACTTCGCCTTCGACCTCGACGCCCACGAGATGCTGCGGCGCACGCACGTCCTCGCCGCCCTGGGCCCCGACTGGGACCCTGTCGCGGCCCTGCGCGGCGAGGAAGAGGCGTACGACCTGCTGTACTCCGGTCTCAGCGCGGAGCAGCAGCGCATATACGACGAACTCGTCGCCGCCGGTGTGCTGCCGATGCGCGGAGGCGGCCCGGCCGCGGCATGACCGGAGCACCGCAGGCGTGTGCCGCCGTCACCGTGGACACGGCGTGACCTAGGCGCCGCGAGCGCTTGTCGCCGTCACGCCGGGTGCGGTGACGTGGGCGGCATGTGCGCGGGGGCGCCTCGTCCGCAGCGGTCCCGTCGGCGGTGGCCTTCCCTGTCCGTCCGGCCCGCACGCGGTTCGGGTCCGGGCCGGACGTCGGGTCGTTCTGCGCGGGCCCCAGCCCCGGGCTCGCGGCGTTCCTCCTGGCAGTCGTCACCTGTCGTCGTAGCGGGTGGGTGGATAGGCGTCGCGTGCGGCGTCGTCCGAGGGGATCACGCCCTGCCGCACCTGCCGGTCCACCTCTGCCTCCGCTTCGGTGTACGCCGTCTCGTCGATCTGCTGCGCGGACGGGGCGTCCGACGGCGTCAATCCGGCCTCCTGGCGGTCCACTTCGGTGCGCACCCGGAGTTCTTCCTGATCGGGGCGGAGGGGCAGGCCGCGACCGTGTCCGAACTCGGGGTTTCCTTCGACTTCCTGGTTCGACTTGTGGTGTCCCATATCTCCTCCTCATCCCATTGTTCGCTCCGTTTCCCGCGGCCCCGCAACCGGCCCCGCGCCGGTCGCGGGGCGTGCACGGTTCGCGTACGCCCGGAGTCCTTCCGCCCTGCCCCGGCCCTGTCTCCGCGTTGCTGCGCTCCTTGCGGCGACGGGGCGCCCGGACGCGGTGCACATAGGGGCGCCGACGTGATCTGTTGCGAGCATGCCAACCGCGCTACGGTGTGTCCGCGTCACTGAGCTCTCCCCCCACGAGGAGTGGATGCGCCGTGCCCGTCGTCAGAAAAATCCTCGCCGCCGCCGTCCCCGCGCTCGCGACCGCCGCACTGCTCCAGACGCCCGCCCATGCCGTGGTCGTCCCGGAGCACGCCGTCATCACCTGCCAGAGCGCCAGCTTCTACGCCAACTACGACAGCTCCTCCGGGCCCACCGGCCTCATCCGGACACTGTCGTACGGCGACAAGGTCGGACACACCCGCGGCGTCCACCCCGTCTACAACGGCTGGGCCGCCACCTTCGACTTCGGTCCCAACGACTGGGGCTACGTGCGCTACGAATGCATCGGCGGCTACGGCTCGTGGTGAGCCCCGGTTCCGGAGGTAAGAAGACCATGACGGTATCCCTCGCCGCCCTCGCCGCCCCCGCCGTCCGCGCCTCCGTGCTCGCGGCGGCCGTCGCCGCCGTCTTCGCCGGCTCCGTGGACGCGCAGGCCGCCAACGGCACGGTCGGCGTCCGCGAGACCGTCTGCGCCCAGGACCTCTTCGTCCGCACCGATCCGGGAGGCGCCTGGACGGGCACCCTCAGCAAGGGGCAGACGTTCCTGGTGGAGAGCAAGCAGTCCGGGTGGGCGTACGGCTTCGCCTACGGCGACATCAACCGCCACGGCTGGGTCCAGGACGGCTGGTTCTGCTGAGCGGATCACCTCCGTCGGCGCGCGCACACGCAGGACGAACGCGCACGCGTTGAATCCCCGTGCCACGACAAGGCTCCCGCCCAGCCGCTGGACGGGAGCCTTGTCATGGCCTCGCGAGCCGGGATCGGCGCCGCCCGACGGGGACACGGGCCAGGACCCACGGCAGGCCCGCGGCCTCGTCGAGACACGGCACAACGACGCCGACAGCGGGCGCCGCGGCGCTCGCGGCGCCGTCGGGCGGGGGAGGAGGGATCACGTCGTCACCCCGCGGACGCGTATCGGACCTGAGCCGCGACCGCTCCTTACGAAACGCGGACATCGCCGCCCGGCGGGCGCCTCCCCGATGACCTGCCTCGTCGCCGGTGCGAGTCTGGTCCCATGCGCACATCACCACAGGGCGGCCGCATCCTGGTCGTGGAAGACGATCCGACCGTCGCCGAGGTCGTCGAGGGCTACCTCGTCCGCAGCGGACACGACGTGGACCGCGCCGCCGACGGGCCCGGCGCCCTCGCCCGCGCCGCCGCGCACTGGCCCGACCTGGTGGTGCTGGACCTGATGCTGCCGGGCATGGACGGCCTGGAGGTCTGCCGGCGGCTGCGCGCCCGCGGGCCCGTGCCGGTGATCATGCTGACGGCGCGCGGCGACGAGGACGACCGCATCCTCGGTCTGGAGGTCGGCGCGGACGACTACGTGACCAAGCCGTTCAGCCCGCGCGAACTCGTGCTGCGGATCGAGTCCGTGCTGCGCCGCAGCGGCGCGGCCGCGCCGGTGGACCGCCCCGGGCCGCTGCGCGTCGGCCCCCTCTCCCTCGACGTCCGAGCCCGCCGCGCCACCGCGGACGGCAGGGACCTGGCGCTGACCGTCCGCGAGTTCGATCTCCTGGCGTTCCTGCTGCGCCACCCCGGGCGCGCCTTCACCCGTGAGGAGCTGATGCGGGAGGTGTGGGGCTGGGACTTCGGCGACCTGTCCACGGTCACCGTCCACGTACGGCGGCTGCGGGGCAAGGTCGAGCGTGACCCGGCCACGCCCCGGCTCATCCAGACCGTCTGGGGCGTCGGCTACCGCCTGGACGCCCCCGGAGACGAGACCGCGGGCGAAGACCTCAGCGCCCCCGCGCACCCCGCCGACTCCCTCGGCCCGGCACAGGACCGCCCGCACCGCTCGCACGACCCGTACGACCCGCACACCCTGAACGAGCCGGACGGACCGCACGTACCCGACCCCTTGAACCGCCCGCACGGTTCAGACGATCCCCACGGCCCAGACGGTTCGCACGGCCCCCACGGACCGAACACCCCGAACGGTCCGCGGCGCCCGGATCCGGCCCCCGACCCCAACCCCACACACGAACCGAGGAGTTGACGGACCCGCCGTGCACGACATCCTGCTCATCGCCCTGTACGCGCTCGCCGGGGCCGCCGGCGCCGCCGTCGTCGGGGCCGGGGCGCTGCTCGCTCTGCGCCGCCGCTCCCTGACGGTCTCGCTCGCGGTCGTGGTCTGCGTCGCGGTGACCGCCATGCTGGCGGGCACCCTGACCGTCGCGTGGGCGATGTTCCTCTCCCCGCACGACCTGACGGTGGTCACGACCGTCGTCGCCATGGCGGCGGTCGTCTCGCTCGCGGTCGCGCTGCCCCTGGGACACTGGGTCGTGGCCCGCAGCAGAGCCCTGACCGCCGCGGCCCGCGCCTTCGGGGAGGACGGCGGCTTCACCGCGCCGCACGCCCCGGCGACCGCCGAACTCACCGCCCTCACCGCGGAACTGGAGGCGACCAGCCGCAAGCTGGCGGCCTCCCGCGCACGCGAGCGCGCCCTGGAGGACTCACGTCGCGAACTGGTCTCCTGGATCTCGCACGACCTGCGCACCCCGCTGGCCGGTCTGCGCGCCATGTCCGAGGCCCTGGAGGACGGCATGGCCGCCGACCCGGCCCGCTACCTGCGCCGCATCAGAACCGAGGTCGAGCGGATGAACGCCATGGTCGGCGACCTCTTCGAACTCTCCCGCATCCACGCCGGCGCGCTCGCCCTGACCACCTCCCGCATGTCGGTGTACGACCTGGTGGGCGACGCCCTGGCCGGCGCCGACCCGCTGGCCCGCGAGCACGGCGTCCGCCTCGTCGGCGACGGCGTGGAATCCGTGCCCGTGGAGGTGGACGGCAAGGAGATGAGCCGCGTCCTCGGCAACCTCCTCGTCAACGCGATCCGCCTTACCCCGGCCGACGGGACGGTGGCGGTCGCCGCCCGTCGCACCGACGACGGCCACCTGGTCGTCCTGTCGGTGACCGACGGCTGCGGCGGCATCCCCGAGGAGGACCTGCACCGGGTCTTCGACACCGGCTGGCGCGGCGCCAGCGCCCGCACCCCGCCGTCCGGGGCCGGACTCGGCCTGGCCATCGTGCGCGGCATCGTGGAGGCCCACCGCGGCCGCGCCGACGTCCGCAACGTCTCCGGCGGCTGCTGCTTCGAAGTCACCCTGCCGACCGCGGCGACCTGACCTCAAGGGGAGGAGCGCCGCGCGCCCCTCCCCCCGGTTCCGAGCCGACGGCCAGGGTCACGCCCTTACCGCAGACGCCCCTCACTGCATGGCCGCGCCCGCGAACTCCGCCACGCCCTCGGTGAAGGGGACGCGCGCGGACCACCCCAGGTCCCGGGCGATGGCCGCGGAGTCGGCGGTGATGTGCCGTACGTCCCCCAGGCGGTACCGGCCGCTCACGCGCGGGGCGGGCCCGCCGCAGGCGTCCGCGAGGGCGCTCGCCATCTCGCCCACCGTCCGCGGCCGGCCGCTCCCCACGTTGTACGCGGCGAACGCGCCGGTCTCCCGCTGCGCGACGGCCTCCAGCGCCAGCACGTTGGCCCGCGCCACGTCCCGTACGTGCACGAAGTCCCGCCGCTGCGCCCCGTCCTCGAAGACGTCGGGCGCCTCGCCGCGCGCCAGCGCGGAGCGGAAGAACGACGCCACACCCGCGTACGGGGTGTCGCGGGGCATGCCGGGCCCGTACACGTTGTGGTAGCGCAGGGCGAGCGCCCGCCCGCCCGTCGCGCGCGCCCATGACGCGGCGAGATGCTCTTGGGCGACTTTGGTGGCGGCGTAGACGTTGCGCGGGTCGAGCGGCGCGTCCTCACCGACCAGGCCGGGCCGCAGCGCCTCCCCGCAGCGCGGGCAGCGCGGTTCGAACCGCCCGGCCTCCAGATCGCACTGAGCCCGTGGGCCGGGCCGCACCACGCCGTGCTCGGCGCAGGTGTAGCGGCCCTCGCCGTACACCACCATCGAGCCCGCCAGAACGAGTCCGCCGATCCCCGCCGCGGCCGTCTCCGCGCAGAGCACCGCGGCGCCCAGGTCGTTGCTGGTCACGTAGGCGGGCGCGTCGGCGAAGTCCTTGCCGAGGCCGACCATCGCCGCCTGGTGGCACACCGCGTCCACCCCGGCCAGCGCCTTCCGCACCGCCGCCGCGTCGCACACGTCGCCGCGCATCCGCCGCACCCCGTCGGCGAGGGCCGCGCCGGCCTCCCACCCCGCCGGCGGACGCGGATGCGCCGAGCCGAGCAGTGCGTCCAGGACGACGATCTCGTGCCCCGCGTCGAGGAGTTCTGCCACGATCGCCGACCCGATGAACCCGGCTCCGCCGGTGACCAGTACACGCATGCCGCCACGCTAGAGCCGGGCGGACGCTCCCACGGACCGCAACGCGCGGACGTCACCGCTCCGTAAGCCTTCCCCCCACGCCGCCGCGGACCACGGCACACCGGCGCCGACGACTGAGACCGCGACTGCCTCACGCACGGACGAGCCGGCTTACGAGCGGCGATCCGCTCGGTCGGAGAACGCCCGTACCGGAGACCTCTTCGGCCATCGATCAACGGCGCACCCCTGCTCCAAGACATGGCCTGGAGAAGGGGTGCGCGGTGCGCCGCGATCCGTCAGGCGGGACCGTTGCCCGGGGTGACCGACATGCCGACCGACCCGTAGCCCGAGCCGACCGTGTTGTCGCTGTAGAACTTCACGCCGGTCGAGGCCGAGGTGACCTCCATGACATGGTCCGAGGAGCCCTCGAACTTGTTGCGGGTGACCGACACGTTGTCCGGGCCGTCCAGCTTGACGGCCTGGTTCCAACTGTCGCCGACCTCGTTGTCCGCGACGATCCAGTTCTTCATTCCGTCGGTGTCGCCCCCCGAGTTCCCGCCGCGGCCGTAGTCCTCGGCCATCAGGAACTGGTGGATGCTGGGCACGCTGTTGTCGCGGCTCGGGTTCGCCGGGCCGACGGCCTTGTTGCCGCGGATCTGCACGTCGTCACTGGCGGTGGGGTGCGAACTGGACACCCACGTCTGGATGAAGTCGGTGTGGCTGTCGCCCGGGTCGCCGGTCACGAAGTTGATCGCGGTGTTGTACAGGATCTTGTGACCGTTGCCGAAGAACGTGATGGCGTTCAGGTCGCCGGGACCCTTGACGCCCTTGATGTCGTTGTTCTGGATGGTGACGTTGGTGTTGTTGTCCGAGTAGATGCCGTACTGCTGCTGGGCGTCCACCCGGCAGTTCTGCATCACCACGTTGTCGGCGTCGATCACCACGCCGCCGTGGAGGGTGTTGCCCTGGCAGTCGTAGACCTTGGGCGCGGTCGCGGTGCCGCCGGAGGTGATCGTGTACTTGGAGTTCTGTCCGGCGACCAGAATCGCGCCGGGCGGAGTCGCCACACCGCCGACGCCGGGAGTCTGCTTGGGCGGAGGCGGACCGGTGGGCGATCCGGACACGGTCGCCTCGGTGATGCTCGTCCACTTGGCCGAGTCGGAGGAGGAGTTGCCGTGCCCGACGATCCGCACGTAGCGAGCCGGCCCGTCGGCGAAGTCGTACGTCTCCAGGCTGCGCGTGGCGCCGCTGCTGGTCGCCCGGGACAGCACGGTCGACCAGGTCGAGCCGTCCTGGGACAGTTGCACGTCGAACGTCGACCGCCGGCTGTCCCCGTCGTACCAGGCCAGCGACACCGAGTCGACGGTGGTGACCGAGCCGAGGTCGAAGCGGATCCAGACGCCGTCACCGGCGCCGGACCACCGGGTGGACAGGTTGCCGTCGATCGCGTTGGCCGGCCCGTTGCCGTCGTCGGAGCTGGCCGTCGCCGCGACGACGGGCAGCGTCGCCGCCGTTGCGGGCGGACCGAGCAGCACCACCGAGCTGAGCGCCGCGCCCGCGCACAGCGCGGCGGTCAGAATACGTCTCACCGGTGCGCCTTTCCTCGGAACGTGCCTGTCGGACGGGGGAGTTGAGCGTCTGGCAAGCGCCGCCGGGGCGGCATCGGGGCGGTCTGATCGTTCACGTGCGTCTCCTCGGAGTGGGGTCTCTCCGCCGGCCGGAGCCTGCGGCGTGCGCGTGACTGAGCGATCGGAACGTGCGACGCCACGCTACGCACACCCGGCACGGCCGTCTATGCCGCTCACAGCCGCAACCCCCGGCCTTTCGAGGGCCGTCCGAGCGGGCGACTCGACGGCGGAATCGCGTCGTTCCGCAGGCGCCGCAGCCGTCCGGCCGCCGCCATCAAGAGCACTACCACAGCAGGCCGGGCGCGCCGTCAGTCGCCGGTCCCCGGCCGGTCGACGCGGTACAGGTAGTGGGTCGAGTCGTCGATCGGGTTGTCCGGCACCAGGTCCCCGACTCCGACCCGGCGCAGCCCGGCCTTCTCCAGTGCCCTCCACGAAGCGCGGTTGGCCGCCGCCACGGGGACGAGAACGCACGGGGCGGCCGTGTGCTCGGCCCAGGTGCGCTCGATGACGGAGCGGATCATCGCCGTCCCGATGCCCCGGCCGGTCTGCCGGAGGTCGCCGATCAGGTAGTCGATGGTCATCGCGCCGTCCGGCACCGAGACGATCTCCGCCAGCCTGGCGAGGTCTTCGGGATAGTCACATAGGCGTGAACGCTGTGTCAGGCCGAGCGGACGGCCGTCGAGGGACGCGAGGAGATCCTCCGACGGCTCCTCCCCTCGGGCGACGGGGCCGAAGTCGCGCGCCACCGCTTCCGCCGTGGTCTCGTGATTCCACCAGCGCTGCACATGGGGCTGCTGCAGCCAGGTCCGCAAGAGCGGGAAGTCCCGCTCCTCGAGCCGACGCCACGTGATCACCATCAGACCGCTCCCGGAATGCTCCGCCGCACCGCCGCCCGCTCTGTCGGAGATTACGTGCGGCGCGGGCGCGTTCCAAGGGCCTGGCGCCGCGTCGGGGTCGCTGTCGGCGGGTTCGGGGGCGCCTCGGGACGTGCCGTCCCCGGCTCCGCAGTGCCCCGCACCACCGGGGTCCTGCGTGACCGTCGGCGCGGGATCGACACGGTGAGGAGACCGGCCAGGCTGAGGGTGTCGGTGAGGATCCACGGCAGGAGCATCAGCGGGGGAGACCGCCCGGAAGACGCCGGGCCGGGGTCCGCGCGGCGCCGAGAGGGGATCGCCGAGAGAAGCCCCCGAGGAAAGCCGGAAGGAGGAACCGGAGCCCAACAGAGCGCCCTGTTGGGAAGACCAGTCCGACGTCTGGCTCAACGGCCGCCTAGGGTGCGGGGACGCCGAGCTGTCCACCGCAGTCGTCCGAGGAGGACCCCCTGTGTCATCGCCCTGCGATCCCCGGCACGCTCCCGTAGGCGACGTCGGCGCGGCGCTCATGATGATCGACTCGCAGCTCAAGAAGATCCGCGGCGGCACGACCGCACTCGATCCCGCGCAGCAGGCGCTGATCGACCAGTTCGCCGCGTCGCTGAGCCCGGAGGGCGTCGACGACGTGCTGGACGGCGTGTGCACGCTGATCTACGTGTTCATGAAATGGTTGCGCGCGGCCTACGAGGCCCACGACAAGGACGTCATCGAGCACGTGGTGCCCCACCTCGTGGCCACGCTGCGCAAGATGCCCAAGAGCGTCCGCCCCGAGACCGTGCCGACCATGGCCGGCCTGGTCGTCGCCGCGGGCCTCGGTCTGAGCCCCAGCCTGTGGCGCCGGAGCTACGGACCCTGGACTCCGCACGAGATGAACTCTCTGGAGGCCACCGCCGTCCTCATCGCGGAGCACATCGACAGCTTGACCGACGACCCCGACTTCGCCACCCGCCTGATCACCGACGCGCTGTCCAAGGCGGACGAGGGCTGACGCGCCGCGTCGGCCGCCGGCTTCCCGCCGGCAGCGCAGACCCGGCGGCAGTCAGCCGCTGGCTTCAGGCGGTACCGCGCCCGTCGGCTGACAGGTCATCCGCCTGATCGCGGTCCCCCGTCCAGTTTTCCCCATCACGCCAAGATTCTCCGCGATGCCCTGGAACGTCTCCAGGGGTTCAATGGGTAGGCGGCACATCCGCCTCAGCGCATTGACCGAGGAAGTTGCGATGAACATGGCACAGCAACAGCCCCTGCCCGCTTACGATCATCGACCGGGGACCGGACCCACTCTGGTGTTCCTCCACTACTGGGGCGGTTCCTCCCGCACCTGGGGCCTCGTGGTCGACCGTCTCGCGGGTCGCGACATCCTCACTGTCGACTTCCGCGGGTGGAGCCGTTCGAGCCATCTGCCCGGCCCCTACACGCTCGGCCGGCTCGCGGACGACACGCTCGCCGTGATCGCCGACGCGGGCGTCACGGACTACGTCCTGGTCGGCCACTCCATGGGGGGCAAGGTCGCGCAACTGATCGCGGCGACCCGGCCCGCCGGCCTCCGCGGGATCGTCCTGGTCGGCCCCGGGCCGGCGAAGCCCGCCGCGATGATCACTCCGGAGTACCGGGAGACTCTGTCGCACGCCTACGACTCCGACGAGTCCGTCGCCGGCGCACGGGACCACGTCCTCACCGCGACCGAGCTGCCCGAATCGATCAAGTCGCAGATCGCGACCGACTCGCGTGCCAGCGCCGACGCGGGCCGCACGGAGTGGCCGCTGCGCGGCATCGCGGAGGACATCACCGAGCACACCCGCGAGATCAGCGTCCCCGCCCTCGTCGTCGCCGGAGAGAACGACCGCGTCGAACCCGTCGACGTGCTCCGCGACAACCTGGTGCCCTACCTCTCCGAAGCTGACTTCATGGTCATCCCGGACACCGGTCACCTCATCCCGCTGGAAGCTCCGGCCGAACTGGTCGACGCGATCTCCGCTTTCGCGCCAGCCGACTGACGAGCCAGGACAGCGAGAAGGCCCGGGTCTGTGAAGGGACCTGGGCCTTGTCGGCGGCTTCAGGCCCAGTCGGCGGCGGGTTCGGTCGCGTAGCGGCTCATCACGTCGATGCTGGCCTGCGGGGTCAGCGGCCGGCCGTCGGCGAGCTTCTTCTCGAGGTCTCGGAAGTACTGCACGTACAGGTCGGGGGTGAAGGTGCTGAGCATGACGGCGGGCTGGTCGGTCACGTTGGCGAAGGTGTGGGGAGTGCCGGGCGGAACCATCACGAGCGTGCCCGCGACGGCGTCGTGGTCCTCGTCCCCGACGGTGAACCG
The DNA here is from genome assembly GCF_040644415.1 of Streptomyces sp. NPDC046985. NCBI lineage: Bacteria > Bacillati > Actinomycetota > Actinomycetes > Kitasatosporales > Streptomycetaceae > Streptomyces > Streptomyces sp. NPDC046985. The sequence goes on along the minus strand of NZ_JBEYWK010000020.1, from coordinate 40,102 downwards.
CACGGCGCCGGAGAGGATGTAGAAGCCTTCGTCGTGTCCGCCGTGGCGGTGCTGCGGCGGTCCCTGAGTGTGCGGGGCGAGGACGCACTCGGCGATCGCGAGGCGGTGCCCGGTGTGGCTGCCGTCCTCCAGAACGCGCATGCGCGTGGCGCCCAGCACGATCGTCTCGCCGCCGCCGGGACCCACCACCGATACGGCGGGGTCGGTCGGATGCTCGCTGGTCTTGGCGTCTTCGGTCATACCCACGAGTGCACCGCCAGGCCCCGCCGGTGTCCAGAACCCATTGCGCCGCGCCGATACCGCTTGGGTATCGTTGCAGCATGGAGCTGTGGAACCTGCGGTACTTCGTGGCAGTCGCCGAGGAACTCCACTTCGGCCGGGCCGCCACCCGACTGCACATGAGCCAGCCGCCGCTGAGCCGGGCGGTCAAGCGGTTGGAGGCCGACGTCGGGGCCCTGCTCCTCGTCCGCTCGCCCGCCGGCGTCACGCTCACCCCGGCGGGCGAGGTGCTGCTCGACGAGGCGCGCACCCTGCTCGACCACGCCGACCGCGTCCGGTCACGCGTGAGCGCGGCGGCCGGCGCGGCGACCCTCTCCGTCGGCATCCTGGGCGACGGGACCGACCCGGGAGTGGCGAGGCTGGCCGCCGCCTACCGACGCGCCCATCCCGGCATCGACATCCGCATCCGCGACACCGACCTGACCGACCCCACATGCGGGCTGCGCGCCGGACTCGTCGACGTCGCCCTCACCCGGGCGCCGTTCGACGAGACCGCTCTGACGGTGCGTACGCTGCGGAGCGATCCGGTCGGCGTGGTCCTGCGCGCCGACGACCCGCTGGCCCGCCGCGACCGGCTGCGGCTGGCCGAACTGCGCGACCGGCGCTGGTTCCAGTTTCCGCAAGGCACCGACCCGCTGTGGCAGTCGTACTGGAACGGCGGCAGGCCCCGCGAGGGCCCGGTGGTGCGCGGCGTCCAGGAATGCCAGCAGGCCGTGCTGTGGAACGGCACGGTCGGCGTGGCCCCGCTCGGACACGACCTGCCCGCGGAACTCGCCGTGGTACCGCTGACCGACATGGCGCCGAGCAGAGTGGTGGCGGCGTGGAACGAGGGGGACGCCAATCCGTTGATCCGCTCCTTCGTCGAGACCGCGACAGCCGCGTACCGCCACTGAGCGCCGGCGACCGGTGCTGCCGCAGCTCGTCGACGCCGCGACCGCCGGGACCCCCGGGACCGCCTCGCGAAGCGGCAGTGGGAATCGCCGTCGGCGCCTTCGTCGCGGCCTGCTCCTGCCGACTTTCGGGCCCGACGGCCTCTTCCTGCTGGGCGCACTGCTGAACCTGGCGGCCTTCGCCGTGCTGATCAGCGAACGGCTGCGGCCCGCCGAGAGCGGGGCGGAATCACCCCGGGAGGGTCACAGTGCGCAGGTGGCAACTGGCCGATAGCTGCTCGTCGTTCGTCCGGCATTCGGGCGGCAGTTGACGAGATGCGAGATGTACTGCTGAATTGGTCGCATGAATGCCGGTCAGCGTCTGGTCACTCGTGACCACATCGACTTCGGTCGAGTGTGGTCCGCCTCGTGTTGCGCCTGAAGCGGCAGTGGGCTGTCTGATCGGCCCTTCCCTCCCTCGGTCACCCCGTCGTGGGCCGAGTTCCTCTCCTCGTAGCACCGTCGCACGCCTGCGCTGACACGCGCTGAACCGTCGTGGGCCGCGGTGCTCCGAGACCGGACACGCGCTGCCGCCGCCCTGCCTCGCCGAGGTCTGCCGCCCCGGTGTCGTCGCCTTCGCCCGCCTCCGTACCCGATGCGCGTTGCCCCCTGGGCCGCGGGGTGCTCCGCCGTGCCGACCTGCCGCCTCGCTCGTGTCGGACGCGGCGCCGAAGACTTGAGGAAAGGCCACCCCTCATGCCAGTGCAGATCCTGCCCGCCCACCGCACGAACGTCTCGTACCCGACCTTCGCCGCGCAGACGTTCGCCACGCTCGACCCGAGGACACAAGCCCTCGCGGTGGTGGGCGTATGACTTCAGCACCTCAACCACCGCCTCCAGCAGTGGACTTGCACGTCGTTCACGTCCCGGTCTCCGACCCGCGTGTCAGTCCCCTCCTGCGTGAACTCGGCCACGAGTACGCGACCCGCTACGGCAAGAACGCCCAGGCCGAGATCGCCCGTTACCCCGACGAGGAGTTCACCTCACCGTATGGAGGACTGCTTCTCCTGCTGCTGGAGCACGGCGAGGCCGTCGCGGGCGGCGCCTTCCGCCGCTACGACGCCCACACGGCTGAACTGAAGCGGATCTGGACGCACTCCGCCCACCGGCGGCGCGGTCTGGCCCGACGCGTCGTCGCCGAGCTGGAACGCGAGGCGAGCACGCGCGGCTACCGGCGGATCTGCCTGACCACCGGGCCGCGACAGCCCGAGGCCCGCGGCCTGTACCTGGCCACCGGCTACATCCCGCTGTTCGACACGGAGGCGGACCCGGAGACCATCGGCCCGCTGCCCTTCGAGAAGCGCCTGCCCGCCGAACCGCTTGCCGCACACGGGGGAAAGGCAGCCGACCAGTGAACCGCCGAGCGATCAGGACCCGTCTGCGCGTCGCCGCCGGCATCGCCCTGCCGCCCGTACTGGCGCTGACCGCCTGCGGCGCCGACGACACCGGCGGTGCCATGGGAGGCCGCAGCCGGCTCGCCATGGGAAGCCGCAGCCGGCGTACGCGGCCGCAGCGCGCGGTCCGCACCGACTCCCCGCCCCGCCCACGCGCCAGAAGGGTCCGTCATGGCCACCGTCCTCTCCGTCTCCGGAAGCCCTTCGCCCACCTCTCGCACCGCCCGTCTGCTGCGCTGCCTGGACAGGCGGCTCACGGCCCAGGGACACGAGGTGATTCCGCTGGACGTCCGCACGCTCCCCGCCGAGGCCCTGCTCCGCGCCGACTTCGAGCACCCGGCGATCGTCGAGGCCACCGCGCTCTTCGACCACGCCGACGGAGTCGTGATCGGCACTCCCGTCTACAAGGCCGCCTACTCCGGGCTGCTCAAGTCGCTGCTCGACCTCCTGCCGCAGTACGGACTGGCCGGCAAGACCGTCCTGCCGCTGGCGACCGGCGGAACCACGGCGCACGTCCTGGCGATCGACTACGCACTGCGCCCGGTGCTCAGTTCCATGGGCGCTGCGCACATCGTCCAGGGCTGGTTCACGCTCGACAAGGACATCGCGGTGGGCGACGACGGCACGCTGACCGTCGCGCCGGGCCCGGCCGAGGCCCTCGCGCAGGTCGTCGACCAGTTCTCCGCGGCCCTCTGGGGCCGTCCGGCCCTGCTGGCGGCCGCCGGATGAACCCGGTCGTGACCGCCGACGACGACGAGCGAAAGGCGTGAGCTGCCGTGAGCCTCACCTTCCACTGGTTTCTGCCCACCAACGGCGACAGCCGTCATGTCGTCGGCGGCGGCCACGGCGCCCCGAACTCCGCTTCGGGACAGGACCGGCCGCCCACCGTGGCCTACCTGAGCCAGATCGCCCGCGCCGCGGAGGACCTCGGCTTCACCGGCGCCCTGACCCCGACCGGCGCCTGGTGCGAGGACGCCTGGCTGACCACCGCCATGGTCAGCCAGAACACCGAGCGGCTGAAGTTCCTGGTGGCCTTCCGGCCCGGCTTCGTCTCGCCGACGCTGGCCGCGCAGATGGCGTCCACCTTCCAACGGCAGACCGGCGGCCGGCTGCTGCTCAACGTGGTCACGGGAGGCGAGTCGCACGAGCAGCGCGCCTACGGTGACTTCCTCGACAAGGACGCACGGTACCGCCGTACCGGCGAGTTCCTGCATGTCGTACGGGAGTTGTGGAAGGGCGGGACCGTCGACCTGGACGGCGAGCACCTGCGGGTCGAGGACGCCAGGCTCGCACGGCGCCCCGACCCCGTCCCCGACGTCTACTTCGGCGGCTCCTCGCCCCTCGCCGGCGAGGTCGCGGCGCGCTACGCCGACGTGTATCTCACCTGGGGGGAGCCGCCCGCACAAGTCGCCGAGAAGGTCGCCTGGATCAGGGGGCTGGCCGCCGAGCAGGACCGTGCCCTCCGCTTCGGAATCCGGCTGCACGTCATCACCCGCGACACCTCCGCGCAGGCGTGGGCCGAGGCGCACCGACTCCTGGACGGCTTCGACCCGGAGACGGTGCGGTCGGTGCAGGCCGGACTCGCCCGCAGCGAGTCCGAGGGCCAGCGGCGCATGCTCGCCCTGCACGGCGGCGGCCGCGAGGCCCTGGAGATCCACCCCAACCTGTGGGCCGGCATCGGCCTGGTGCGCGGTGGCGCGGGCACGGCGCTGGTCGGCAGCCACGCCGAGGTGACCGAGCGGATCAAGGAGTACCACGACCTGGGCATCGAGGAGTTCGTCCTCTCCGGCTACCCGCATCTGGAGGAGGCGTACTGGTTCGGGGAGGGCGTCCTGCCGAGACTTCAGGCGCAGGGCCTGTGGCGACGTCCCCATGCCTGACAGAGAGACGCTCGTCGGCGGCGCCCACAGGCGCGCCGTCCCCGCTGCGTACACGTACGCGTCGACGGCACCGCGCGCTCCTCGCCCCCCCCGGGCACCGCCCACCGCACTCCTTCGCCCCGGCCCTCGTGTTCAGGCCGGGGAGACCTCGCCGCGCGCACCCGCCGCCGAACCCTCCCCGCGAGGGCCGGTACCGACCGATGAACAGCCGCCCAGGAAGGCACCTTTCTCGTGTCCGCACCTTCTCCGCTTCACCTTGCCGTCGCGCTCGACGGCACGGGCTGGCACCCGGCCGCTTGGCGTGAACCGGGCGCCCGGCCCCACGGCCTGCTCACCGCCGTTTACTGGGCCGATCTCGTGACCGAGGCCGAACGCGGCCTGCTCGACTTCGTCACCTTCGAGGACGCGCTCGGGCTCCAGTCCTCGCACCCCACGGCGCCGGACGGACGCACCGACCAGGTACGCGGCCGGCTGGACGCCGTACTCATCGCCGCCCGGGTCGCACCGCTGACCCGGCACATCGGGCTGATGCCGACCGTGGTCGCCACCCACACCGAGCCGTTCCACACATCTAAGGCGATCGCCACCCTGGACTACGTCAGCGCCGGTCGCGCGGGCCTGCGGGTGCAGGTGACGGCTCGTCAGAACGAGGCGGCGCACTTCGGCCGCCGCACCGTCCCGCTCTTCGGCGCCGAGGACCAAGACATACCGGCAGACGCGGTGTTGAACAGCGCGCTCTTCGAAGAGGCCGCCGACTACGTCGAGGCGGTGCGCCGCCTGTGGGACAGTTGGGAGGACGACGCGGAGATCCGCGACGTCGCCACCGGCCGCTTCATCGACCGCGACAAGCTGCACTACGTCGACTTCGAAGGCCGGTACTTCAGCGTCAAGGGGCCCTCGATCACCCCCCGGCCCCCGCAGGGTCAGCCCGTCGTCAGCGCGCTCGCGCAGCACCAGGGTGTCCCGCGTCGATTGGCAGGCCAGTCCGCCGACATCGGCTACGTCACCCCGCACGACACCGACCAGGCGCGGGCGGCCGTCGCCGAGATCCGCGCCGCCCAGGCGGCGGCGGGACGGGCCGAGGCGCCGCTCCACGTCTTCGGAGACCTGGTCGTGTTCCTCGACGACGAACCCAAGCGGGCGAAGGACCGCAAGGCCCGTCTGGACGACCTCGCGGGATACGCCTACACCAGCGACGCCGAGGTGTTCACGGGGACGCCCGGACAACTGGCGGACCTGCTGCTGGAACGGCGCCGAGCCGGCCTGAGCGGCTTCCGGCTGCGCCCCGGAGCGATCGGGCACGACCTGGAGCGGATCACTCGCGGCCTGGTGCCCGAACTGCAACGCCGAGGCGCCTTCCGGCGCGCCTACGCGGCGGACACCCTGCGCGGGCTCCTCGGACTTCCCCGCCCCGTCAACCGCTACGCGGCCGTCTGAGTCTCAGGAGTCCCACGACCATGAGCAAGCCGATCACGCGCCGTCCCCTCAAGCAGATCCATCTCGCCGCTCACTTCCCCGGGGTCAACAACACCACGGTGTGGAGCGACCCTCGTTCGGGCAGCCACATCGAGTTCAGCTCGTTCGCGCACTTCGCGCGGACCGCCGAACGCGCCAAGTTCGACTTCCTGTTCCTCGCCGAGGGACTGAGGCTGCGTGAACAGGGCGGCCGTATCTACGACTTGGACGTGGTGGGACGGCCCGACACCTTCACCGTCCTGTCCGCGCTGGCCGCCGTCACCGACCGGCTCGGCCTGGCCGGCACCATCAACTCCACCTTCAACGAACCCTACGAAGTGGCCCGTCAGTTCGCCAGCCTGGACCACCTCTCCGGCGGACGCGCGGCCTGGAACGTCGTCACCTCCTGGGACGCCTTCACCGGCGAGAACTTCCGCCGCGGCGGCTTCCTCCCCGAGGAACAGCGCTACTCCAGGGCTGAGGAGTTCCTCGCCACCGCCACCGAACTGTTCGACTCCTGGCGCGGCGAGGACATCGTCGCCGACCGCGCCTCCGGCCTCTTCCTCGAAAACGCCCAAGCCGGCGCCTTCGTCCACCGAGGAGAGCACTTCGACGTCGCCGGCCAGTTCAACGTCCCGCGCAGTCCCCAGGGCCGTCCCGTGATCTTCCAGGCCGGCGACTCCGACGAGGGCCGCGAGTTCGCCGCGTCGAGCGCCGACGCCATCTTCAGCCGGCACAGCACCTTGGAGGCGGGACGGGACTTCTATGCGGACGTCAAGGGACGCCTGGCCCGCCACGGCCGAACCCGCGACCAGCTCCTGATCCTGCCCGCGGCGACCTTCGTCCTGGGCGACACGGACGCCGAGGCGCACGAGCGGGCTCGCGAGGTGCGACGCCAGCAGGTCAGCGGTCAGACCGCCATCGCCTACCTGGAGCACGTCTGGAACCGGGACCTGTCCGGCTACGACCCGGACGGCCCGCTCCCCGACGTCGACCCGGACCCCGGCGAGAACACCATCGCCCGCGGCCGGGCCAGCGTCCGCATGTTCCGCGATCCGCTCGCCGTCGCCAGGCAGTGGCGTGAACGCGCGGCGGCCGAGAACCTGTCGATCCGCGAACTGGTCATCGAGACCACCGGCCGCCAGTCGTTCGTCGGCTCCCCGGCCACCGTCGCCAAGACCGTCAACGCCCTCGTCCAGGCGGACGCCTCCGACGGCTTCATCCTGGTCCCGCACCTCACCCCGGACGGTCTGGACGAGTTCGCCGACACCGTCGTCCCGCTGCTCCAGGAACGCGGCGTGTTCCGCCACGACTACACCGGCGTCACGCTCCGCGACCACCTCGGCCTCGCGCACCCCGACCACGCCCGCGCTGAGCAGGAGGAGAACCGGCGGGCAGCGTCGTGAAGTCGCCGGCCCTGACCACCCTCATCGTGCACGCCTCGACCCCGGTGACCGGCGTGCGCAAGTCCGCCTACAGGCGCTTCCGAGAGGCGGAACGGGAGTTCGCCCCCGCGTGCGCGTGCGCGTGCGCGTCCGTGCCCGCCTCAGCGTCCCTGCCCGCTGCTCCCTGACTGCTGACTGCTGACCCCTGACCGCTAGGAGCATCCGATCATGGCTGGCATCCCCCTCGGGGTTCTCGACCTCGTCCCGGTCCCGTCCGGGTCCACCGCCGCCGAGGCCCTGCGCGACACCGTCGACCTCGCCCAGCAGACCGAGCGGTTCGGCTACGCCCGCTACTGGTTCGCCGAGCACCACCTCAACCCAGGCGTGGCCGGAACCTCTCCCGCCGTCGTGCTCGCCCTGACCGCCTCCGCGACGTCGACGATCAGGATCGGCTCCGGGGCCGTACAACTCGGTCACCGTACCGCCCTGCCCACCGTCGAGGAGTTCGGGCTGATCGACGCCCTGCACCCCGGGCGTCTCGACCTGGGGCTGGGCCGTTCGGGAGGCCGTCCCAGCGGACGGACGGCAGGGCCCCGGCCGACTGCTGCTCCCGTAGTCGACGGGCGCACACCGAACGGTCTGAAGATCCCACCAAGGTTCTCTCCCGAGCATCTGATCGCTTCGCCGCGATTCCGGCTCCAGCAGCAGTTGCTGCACCAGCCCGGCGCCGTACCGCAGGACTATGGCGAGCAGGTCGACGACATACTCGCGCTCCTGCGCGGCGACTACCGCTCGCCGGACGGCGTCGAGGCGCACGCCGTACCAGGCGAGGGCGCCGATGTGCAGGTGTGGATACTCGGCAGCAGCGGCGGCGAGAGCGCCGGCGTCGCGGGCCGCAACGGCCTGCGTTTCACCGCCAACTACCACGTCAGCCCCGCCACCGTGCTGGAGGCCGCCGAGGGCTACCGCGCCGCGTTCCAGCCGTCCGATCATCTCGACGAGCCCTACGTCAGCGTCTCCGCCGACGTGGTCGTCGCCGAGAACGACGCGACCGCCCGCGAACTGGCCGCTGGCTACGGCCTGTGGGTCCGCAGCATCCGGACCGCTGAGGGCGCCATTCCCTTCCCGACACCGGAGCAGGCCCGCACCCACGCCTGGACCGAGGCGGACCGGGCGCTGGTGGCCGACCGCGTCGACACCCAGTTCGTCGGCTCTCCGGGCCGGGTCGCCGACCAGCTCGAACGACTCCAGGAAGCCACCGGGGCGGACGAGCTGATCATCACCACGATCACCCACGACCACGCCGACCGAGTGCGCTCCTACCGACTCCTGGCCGAAGAATGGCAACGCCGATGAACTAGCCCCGCGAGCCAGGCCGTCCAGTGTCGTGGCCGTGCCCGCAAGTCTGGGCATCGCTCTCTGGGAGCACGTCGGGAGCACGTCGGGAGCGACCGGCACGGCTCCGCATCCGGACGGCGCACCGCGAGCGCCGGCGTCTGCATCGGACGTGGACGCGTACGCTCGGTCAGACATCGCCGAAGGGCTCGACCGGAGAACAGGAGACGCGATGGAATGGCAGCAGTTCGCCCAGCAGATGGCCGCCATGGCACGTAACCTGCTGGCGCAGCCGTCGGTCGACGCCACCTTGAAACAGATCACGAACTCCGCCGCCGACCTGGTCGAGGGATGCGACGCCTCCGGCATCCTCCTCCTGGACGGCTCGCAGGCGCAGACACTGGCGCCGACCGGCGATCTGGTGGTCCAGTGCGATCAACTCCAGGCACGTCTGTGCGAGGGGCCGTGCTTCGACGCGGCACGCCGCTCGGACGAGGAGAGGGTGTTCCGGATCTCCGACTTCACTCAGGACGAGCCACGCTGGCCGCGTTACGCACCGGCCGCGCGCCGTCTCGGAGTAGGCAGCATGATGGGCTTCCTGCTGTACACCGAAGACGAGGACTTCGGTGCGCTCAACTTCTACTCACACGAACCCGGCGCGTTCACCGACGTCAGCGAAGCCGCTGGCTGGCTGCTCGCCTCCCATGCCGCCGTCGCCCTGTCCAGCGCCCGCACCCACGCGCAGATGGAACAGGCCGTGGCCACCCGCCACCAGATCGGCGAAGCCATGGGCATCCTCATGGCCGGCCACCACCTGACCGAAGACCAGGCCTTCAGCGTGCTGCGCCGCTTCTCCCAGGAGAACAACGTCAAGCTGCGCGAGGTGGCCCGCCAGGTATGCGAACAGGGCGACCTGACCTGACCTGGTGAGATCCCCACGGTCCGGTGGTGGCGCTGGTGAAGCGGGCCGCCGCCGACCTGGAGAAGCGGGGTGCGACCGTCGTCCCGATCTCCGATCCGGACCGGACGCTGCTGGGCGACAGCTCCGTCATCACCGACGAGTCCCGGCGCGACGTCGACGACTTCCTGCGCCGGCAGGGCCCCGGCGTGCCGGTCCGGTCGTTCGCCGCGTTGTACGCCAGCGGCTCCTACAGCACGTACGCCAAGGAGTCCTACGACCGCGAGATCAAGGTCGACCCCGCGACGCTGCCGACGGATCCGGCCTACCGCAAGGCGCTGGCTCACCGGGCCGCCCTGCGGTCGTGGCCCGCGGACGTGGAGTTCCTCGGGCGCCCGTTCGCGGAGGCGTCCATCATCGGCGTCGCGAGCGCGTACGAGGCGGCGACCCACCGGCGTCACGCGCCGCCGCTGCCGTCCATCGGCTGAGCGCGATACGCGCGGTGGCCCACCCGGCCCGGGGATCGGTCCGGCCCGGGGCCTGCGAGGTACTGGGAGACCGCATCAGACAGGCTCAGCACCGGCCCCCGTCAGCGAACACCGCACTCTCCCAGAGGAGTTGAACGCTGCCAGCCTCGGCAGCGGTGTCGCACGCGCCCATCCCACCTGGCGAAGAGGCCAGTTGAGGACCGGGCACGACGGACACGCCTGTAGCGCCATCCCGCCAGGCCACGCCCTTGCCAGACGAGGGCAACATGATTTGCCGTGATTGACAACACGCTTCCCGTGCTGGATTAATGAGAGCTGCCACGCGTTTGCCGGAATTGACAACTTCGGGCACGGCTCCAGAGCACGAGGAAGGAAGCGCATGGAGAGCGCAAGTCCCCCCAGGATCCTGATCGTGGGCCTTGACCGCTACGGCATGCGGGCATGCGTCCGCCTCGGCCTGGAGGTCACCGTCGTCTGCGGGGCGGCAGTCTGGGACCAAGGCCACATCGCGATACCGGACGAGGTCACGGTGATCCGCGTCGACGACCACAGCAGCGCCGAGGCCGTCCTCATGGCGCTCGCCCGCGCCGGGCTTACCTCCGAGTCCTTCGACGCCGTGTACACCACCGCCGAGGACTCCCTGGTGATGGTCGGTCTGCTGGCCGCCCACCTCGGCCTGCCGGCCGTACCGCCCGACGTCGCCGTGCGCTTCCGCGACAAGTCGGTGCAGAAGCGGGAGATCAGGGCGGCCGGCGTGGCCACGGCCGGCGCCGTGGTCGTCGACGACGTCCACGACGTCGCCGGGATCACCGAACTCGCCTCCGCCAAAGCCGTGCTGAAGCCGGTCGCGGGTGCGGCCACCGAGCGGACGACCGTCGTCTCCTCCATGGCGGAGCTGCGCGCCCGCAGCGAGGAGTACCGGCGCCAGGGCACCGCGCAGCGCACCTTCATCCTGGAGGAGTTCGTCCGGGGCGAGGAATGGATCGCCGACGGCGTGCTGTACGAAGGCGAGCTGCTGTTCTGCGCCCTCGGCCGGTACGGGGACCCGTGCCTGACCGCGGTCGACAGCGGACGCCCGCTCAACTTCCGCCACTTCGACCCCGCCGACGAGAACTGGGCCTACGACCGCGCCCTTCCCGTGATCACGGCCTCGCTCGCCGCGCTGGGCCTGCGGGACGGGATGTTCCACATGGAGCTGTTCCACGACCCCGACACCGGTGCGCTCACCTTCGGCGAGTGCGCCGCGCGCCGGGGCGGCGCACTCGTCCAGGAGGTCGTGCACGCCAAGTTCAACGTCGACCTCGCCGCGTGCGCCATCCAGGTCGCGCTCGGACGGCGTCCCGAAGTCGACGTCAAGATCCGCCCGGGAGCCATCGGCGGCGCGTACCTGACCGCCGGTCCGGGGCTGCTGCTCGACTGCCCTTCGGCGGACCAGGTCATGGCGCGGCCGGGGGTCGAATTCGTCCGGATCGAGCGGCCCGTCGGCGGCCGCACTCCGGCCGTCGCCGGCACGGACCACCGGATCGGCCAGTTCATGGTGGCGGCGGACACCGCCGAGGAGCTTCAGCAGCGGTTCGCCAAGGTCTGGGACTGGTTCGGCCCGCAGGTGAAGATCGTCCCGGACGGCCTCACCCCACGCGAACTGCGCGCGCTCCAGCCCGCCCTGCGCCCCGGCGTTCACTTCGGGGACGCGCTGTGGCGGTGACGACGACCGCGCCCGCGCCCGCCCGCGGCGGCCCGCGCAGGCTCCTCCCCACAGCGCCGGCGCAACGGATCCTGACCTTCGCCACCTTCGCCAACAGCTTCGGCGGCGGGATGTTCACCACCGCGAGCGCGCTCTACTTCACACGCGTCGTGGGGCTGCACGCCGGACAGGTCGCCACCGGCCTGTTCGGCGGGGCCATGATGGGCCTGGTCGCCGGGGTCCTGGTCGGACGGCTGGCGGACCGGTGGGGACCCAAGCGCGTCCACGTCACGGTCATGCTCTGCGGCGGTGCGGCGATCTCCTGCTTCACCGTGGTCGGTTCCTTCTGGTCCTTCTTCGCGGTCTCCCTGGTCTCGGGAATGATCATTCCCGCGGACGTGGCCAGCAAGGCGCCGCTCATCCGCGGGGTGACCGACGGGAATCCGACCGTGTTCATCGGCTACCTGCGGTCGGTGACCAACCTGGCCCTCGCGCTCGGCTCGGTCGCCGCCGGTTTCGCGATCCAGATCGACAGCCGGCTCGCGTACCTGGCCCTGGTGGTCTGCCGGGCCTTGGCCTACGTGAGCTGCGGACTCATCCTGCTGAGGCTGCCGAGGATCGCGGCCGCGGCCGCCGAGAAGGCGGAACGAGGCTGGACCGCACTGCGCGACCGCACCTACCTCAGCGCCACGTTCGCCAACGCGGTGCTGTCGCTGAACTACGCCGTGTCCGGGTTCCTGCTGCCGCTGTGGATCGTCGCGCACACGAGCGCGCCCCGGTGGGTGGTCTCGGCGGTCCTGGTGCTCAACATGGCCTTCGTGGTGCTGCTTCAGGTCAAGGCCAGCCGCGGGGTGAAGGACGTACGGACCGCGGGCCAGCGCATGGCCTGGGCCGGCGCGGCCTTCGCCGCCGGGCTCGTGCTCATGGCCCTGGCCGGCGGACCCTCCCGCTGGGCGGCGACGGGGCTGCTCCTGGGCGGCATGGCCGTCTTCGCCCTCGGCGAGCTCTGGTACGCGGCCGCCTCGACCGAGTACTGCTTCGGACTGGCGCCCGCCCGTCTACAGGGCCAGTACGCCGGGGTGTTCGGGCTGGGCAGCGGGGCGGTGGAGGCCGTCGCCCCGGCGGTGATGAGCCTGCTGCCGCTCGGTATGGGACTGCCCGGCTGGCTGCTGCTGGGCGCCCTCCTGCTGTTCGTCGGCCTGGGCAGTCGGCCGCTGGTGGCCTGGGCGGACAGGACCCGGCCGACGGCGCCGACCGGATAGCAGGACACGACGCGGCGGCGGAAGCGGACAGGGCGCCGGGCCGGAGAGTGCATCTCCGGCCCGGCGCCCGCGCGACCTGCCGCGTGCCACGCCTCTGCCCGCCGCCCGCCTGAGAGGGCTCGACGGCGACGGGGATGTCGGGGACGCGCCTCTGTCTTCGGCCAAAATGAGGTGGGCGGGTGGCGCGCCGGCTGTCGTGAGCGACGACGTGTCTGTTCTCGCGTCGGCTGGTGAGGGCGTGCGGCCGTCCACATGAGGTCGTGCGTCCGCGCCCATGCGGCGCCACTAAGGCAGCAGGGGAGGGCACGAGAAGGCAACGGGGGAGGGGCGTCAGAGGCGGTGGTGGTCAGCGATGGCCTCGGCCGCCGCGCGATGGCCGACCGCCGCCAGCACGGGGTTGGCGCCGCCGCGGTAGAAGCGCTCCGCCGTGAGCCCGAAGCGCAGGGCCCAGCCTCGCCCCCGGACCCATGTGGCCTCGTCCACGCCTGCCGCCTCGCGGAACGCGTCCCGGGTCTCGGCGGTCAGCAGCGTCCAGGCCGCCATCACATCGCACGCGGGGTCGCCGACGCCCACGAGCCCGAAGTCGATGACGGCCGTGAGCCGGCCCCGGCGGCCGAGGAGATTCCCCGGCAACAGGTCGCCGTGCAGCCATACGGGTGCGTCCCGCCACCGCGGCGCCCGTACGGCCGCCTCCCAGGCGGCGGTCGCGGCCTCCGCGTCGTGCGTGCCGTCGGCGCCCAAGTCCCGGATCGCGGCACGGACCTCGTCGTCGGCGGTGTCCACCGGACCGCCGCGGACCGAGCGCGGCGCCCCGGCGGCGCCGACGCGGCGGAGCGCCGCGAGGAAGCGCCCCAACCCGGCGGCGGCGTCGTGGAGTCCGCCTTCGGGGAGGGGCCGGTCGTACAGGTTCTCGCCGTCGAGCCAGCGGTACACCGACCAGGCGAACCCGTACCCCTCGCCCGGCGCCCCCAGCCCGAGCGGCACAGGCACGTCGAGCGGCAGGTGCGGGGCGAGGCGCGGCAGCCACCGCTGTTCGGCGCCGACCTGCCCCGCGGCGTCCGGCACACGGGGCAGGCGTACGACCATGTCCTCGCCCAGCCGGTACATGGCGTTGTCCGTGCCGGCCGAGCGCACCTTCCGCACGGGCAGCCCCGCCCACCGCGGGAACTGCGCCGCGACCAGCCGCTCGACGAGCGCCTCGTCGACGTCGGCCTCGTCGGCACGCGTCTTCACGCGAGACCTCTCCTTCAGGACGACGCCGGCCGCATCTCCGTCTCCGGCAGCCTCGTACAGGCCACGACGAACAGCACCCAGCCCGCGAACGACGCCACCGCGAAGACCAGCAGGGAGTTCCACAGCCCCAGCCGCTCGCCCAGCACGCCCCCGAGGAACGCGCCGAGCGGGAACGGCCCGTACGTGAGCATCCGGTACGCGGCGGTCGCGCGGCCCAGCACGTCCGACGGGATCACCGTCTGCCGGAACGCCACGACGTGGACGTTGTAGACGGTCAGCCCGAACCCGTAGACGGCGAACGTCAGCGTCGCCAGCGCGAAGTTCCAGCCGGCGGTCGTACCGGTCGGCAGCAGGAGCATCGGCGCGATGGACGAGGCGCTGCTGGCCAGGATCAGGATCCTGGGGAACCCGAACCGGTTGCCGGCCCGCCTGGCCACCGTCGCCCCGGCGAGCGAGGCGACGCTGCCGGACGCGAGGACGAGACCGACCCCGCCCGCGTCCATGTGCAGTTCCTTGACCGCGTAGACCAGGAACAGCGTGAGGATCGCCTGTTCGCACATGTTGAACCAGCCTGCCCGCAGGCTCAGCATGCGCAGGATCCGGTTGCGCCACAGCAGCCCGAAGCCGGTGACGACGTCCGCCAGGCGCGGCCTGGCGGCCGCCTCCGGGTCGCGCGCCGGCTCCCGGTGCCGGATCAGGAACATCGCGACGAACGCCGCCAGGTAGGCCACGACGTTGGCCAGGATCGCGCACCACGCGCCCAGCATCTTGATCAGCAGGCCGCCCACGCCGGAGCCGCCGATCTGGGCGACGGCGTACGAGCCCTGAAGCTTGCTGTTGGCGTCCACGAGGTGCCGCTGCGGCACGAGCGCGGGGAGGTACGCCAGGTAGCCGACGTCGAACACCGCGGTGCCCGAGCCGACGACGAACGCGATCGCGCACAGCGCCGGGACGCTGAGGCTGTCGGTCAGGTAGAG
The DNA here is from genome assembly GCF_040644415.1 of Streptomyces sp. NPDC046985. Taxonomy (NCBI): domain Bacteria; kingdom Bacillati; phylum Actinomycetota; class Actinomycetes; order Kitasatosporales; family Streptomycetaceae; genus Streptomyces; species Streptomyces sp. NPDC046985. The sequence goes on along the minus strand of NZ_JBEYWK010000020.1, from coordinate 24,903 downwards.
CACCGGCACCACGGCCAGGGCCGCGGCCCGTACCAGGTTGGCCACCAGGATGATCAGCCGGCGGTCGAACACGTCGATGACCAGTCCGGCGAACGGGGTCACGCACAGCGCGGGCAGGAACTGCATCGCCGTGACGAGGCCGACCTGTGCCGGGCTGCCTCCCAGGGCGCCCAGCACCAGCAGGGGGAGGGCTAGCTGGGTCACCTGGGAGCCGAGCGCGGCGACGCTCTCGCCCGACCAGAGCTTCAGGAAGTCGTGGTTGTGCCACAGGCTCCGGCCGGTCCGGCCGGGCCCGGTAGGCGCGCTCGTCGCTCGGATCTGAGTGCTAGTCACCGCGGTACTCCTCCGTGCCGTCGTCGAGAGCGGCCAGCGCCGCCGCGGTCTCCTCCCGGGTACCGGCGAAGATCGCGTACCCGAGCCGGTCCTCCGGGCCGCGCGGCGCCCGCGCCACCGTCCCCTCGCCCGCGAAGTAGCGCAGTTCCCGCAGCGCGCCTGCCAGCGGCGGCAGGCTCGCCGTCTCCCACGTCACGGGATGGCGGAACGGCGTGCGGCCGTCTCCGACGAAGAAGCGGACAGCCGAGGACTCGGCGGCCGGAGTCCCCTGCGTGATCCGCGTCCCTGCCACCGCCGCGAGTTCCGCGGTGTTCAGGTTCCAGCCGGTGGCCAGCTCGACGAGCCGCGGGATCTGGCCGCCCGCCGGGCGCCCCGCGATCTCCATCAGGACCGGGCCCGTCTCGGTCATGCGGAACTCCGCGTGCGAGACGCCCGCCTCCATGCCGAGCGCGTCGAGCGCGCGGACCGTCGCCTCCGACAGCAGCGCGCGCTCCGCGTCCGAGACCGCCGCCGGGGAGACGTGGCCGACCTCGATGCAATACGGCGGCCTGGTCAGGTACTTGTCGGTGATCGCGAGGATCTGGGAGTCACCGGGCGCCCACGTCACCGCTTCGACGCTGTACTCCGTGCCGGTCACATAGCGGTCCACCGCGACCCGGCCGCTGGCCGCCAGCGCGGCGGCGGCCCGGAAGGCGTCGGCGAGGTCACGGGGATCGTCGACGACCTGGACCCCGCCGCTGCCGCCGTAGTCCGTCGGCTTGACGACGACCGGGAAGCGGCCGTCGGCCAGGGACACGCACTCCTCCAGCGTGCGGGCCACGCCGAGCTGCGGGGAGGGCACGCCCTGCGCCCGCAGCCGGCCGTGCATGACGCCCTTGTCGCGGAAGTGGCCGGCGGGCATCCGCGGCGCCGGCACGCCGAGCTTGCGCGCGACCTCACGGGCGATGTCGGTGGACAGCTCCTCCCAGCACAGGACCGCGTCCCACGCGAACCCGGCCGAGTTCGCCGCTTCTAGCATCGAGTCGACGGAGAAGCGGTCGCCCGCACGCCACCAGTCGCACAGGTTGGCGGGGACGCGGTGCGGCAGGTCGATGATCCCGACGAAGTGCCCCGCGTCGCGCAGCGACTTGAGTCCGAACTCCTTGTTGTCGCCGAGTCCGGCGATCAGCACCTTCACAGCGCTTCCGCCTTCCCGCCAAACACGCCGAAGCCCTGCTCCAACTGGCGGAACGCGGACTCGACCGAGCAGCGCAGCAGGCCCGCGGCGTCGAGATCCTTCACCCAGCGCTTGGCCGCGTCCAGGTCGCCGACGGCGGTGACCAACTGCATGCGGTCGGTGTTGACGAAGCAGCGGTTGGTGGGCTTGCGCGCGGTCACTCGCATGACCTCGGCGCCCTCGGGGTGCGCGGGCACCTCCACGCCCGGGATCTCGACGGACGGCAGCTCGATCGCCACCGCGCGCGTCCGCGCCTGCGGCAGCGGCTCGCCGAGCGCGGCGGCGGTGAACACCGCGTGCGGGTCGGCGCCGCTGCCGGTGGCGCCCAGGTCGGACAGGCCGCCCAGACGCGGGTTGATCTCCAGGACGACGATGTCGTCCCCGACGACCGCGAAGTCGATCTGCCACGGGCCGTACGGGGCGAAGTTGTCCTGGACGTCGTTCAGAAACGCCTCAAGACGCTCCGCGGCACGCTCCGGGAGCGCGTACGGGGTGACCCGCGCCCGCTTCGAGGGGTCGAGCCCCGCGTCCAGCGGGCCCATGGAGACGACCGGCCAGCGCATCAGCTCGCCGCCCGCGCTGATCAGCTCGATCCCGGTCTCCTCACCGACCTCGAACGCCTGCACGATCGCGGGGAACGCGAGGCCCGCTGCGAGCACCGCGTCGAGTTCCTCGGACGAGGCCGCGAAGAACCGGCCGTCGCCCGCCTGGGCTTGGGCCTCCTTGATCACCAGCGGGAAGCCCAGCTCCCGGGCGGCGCCGGCGACCTCGGAGACGTCCGCGCAGACCGCTCCCGCCGGGACCGGCCAGCCGCGCTCGACGCCGGTCTCGTGCAGCTTGACCTTGTCGCAGGCCACCTCGGCGAACTCGGCGGAGTGGGCGACGAACCGGCCGTCCCAGCGGGCGGCCGCCCGGCCGTAGACGATGGGCAACTGCTCCTGGCCGTGGGCGTACGGGTTGGCGATGGCCACGTCGGGCCGCTCGGCGTCCAGCACGCGGAGCACGTCGTCCGCGTCCCAGTCCAGGCTCAGCGGCTTGACCTCGACGCCGGCCGCGTCGAACTCGCTGGCCGCGTCGAACGCGACGGCCGAGTACACGACGAAGTCCGTGTAGCCGCGGTCGCGCAGGACCGGCAGAAACCTGGCGATCTTGTACTCGCCGAAGATCAGGGCCTTCTTCATGGGTGTGTCTCCATCTGTACGGATGGCGGGGAATGTGAAAGGGGTGAAGCGGGAAAGGGGCTGAGTGGGAAGCGGGAGGGCGCTCAGCGGGGGAGAGGGCTCAGAGGGGCAGCGGCTCGCCGAGGACGGCCGCGCCGTCGGCGAGCTTCAGCAGCCGCGCGTCGATCTCCTCGATGCCGCAGCCGGTGGCGATGACGTATCCGGCGCGGCCCAGGAACTGCCGCGGTGGCAGCCGCAGTTCGGTGCCCGGCTCACTGACCCGCCGCACCTCGCGCACCCACGGCTCGTCGGCGAGCGCGGCCGGGACCTCGATGTCCTCGAACACCAGGTCCTCGGCGGGGTAGAGGAAGCGGATGCCGACCATGTGCTCCGGCCGAGGGATCGGGTCGGGCTCGCGGCCGGTGGCGACCGCGCCGAGGAGCGCCCCGACGGACAGGCCCGGGATCGCGATCTCGGCCAGGCGCGGGATCAGCTCACCGCCGAGGCGGCCGTTGACCTCGACCACCTTGGGTCCGTCGGCGGTGAGCATCAACTCGGTGTGAGTGACCGTACGGTCGATGCCCAGCGCCCGGTGGGAGCCGATCACCACCTCGCGGACCGCGGCCTCGGTCTCGGGGTCGAGGACCGTGCCGACGACGTGCGCCACCTCCTCGAAGAACGGCGCGTAGCCGGTGCGCTTCAGCGCGATCGCGTACGGCTCGACCCTGCCGTCCAGCACCCAGCAGTCCACGCTGATCTCCGGGCCGACCAGGAACTCCTCGATGAGCACGAGGCCGTCCTCGATGGCCGCGTTCTCCGAGCTGCGGGCGAAGTCGAACGCCGCGCGCAACTCGGCCTCGGAGCGGACGATCTGGACCGCGACGCTCGCGGCCCGGCCGCGGGGCTTGACCACCACGGGGTAGCCGATGGCGCCGGCGGCCTCGACCGCCTCCCCGACGGAGCCCGCGAGGTGGAACCGGGCCGACGGCACGCCCGCCTCCTGGAAGCGCTTGCGCTGCTCCGCCTTGTCCCGGCAGGCCCGCGCCGCGTCGAGCGGCATGGTCGGCACGCCCAGCCGGGCGCCGACCGCGGCGGCCCGCGCGATCAGCATCTCCTCCCAGGTGAGGACACCGACGATGCGGTTGCCCGCGGCCAGTTCGTCGGCGGCGGCGAAGACCGCCGCCTCGTTCTGGAGGTCGGCTTCCCGGTACTCGGCCGCGTACGGAAGCTGCCAGTCCAGCGGTCGCTGTCCGATGAGGACGACGCGGTGGTGCTCCGCCAGTCCGCGCAGCGCGTACTCCCGGAAGTGCGGGTAGCCCGAGCCGATGACGAGGACGCTTTCCAACATGTGCTCACTCCTCATGAGGTCGTGGGGGTCGTGCGTTCACCCGGCGCCTCACCGGGAGGCCCGTTGCGCGTCGACGACGCGCCGGCCGCTGTCGTCTGAAGCGCCCTGCCGCTGGAGCCAGGCCGCGACGGAGGGGAACTGCACCGACAGGGCGCAGCGCAGCCGCAGCTTGAGCGGCGCCACGTTGATCTCGCCGCGGTCGTGTGCGATGGCCTGGAGCACCGCCGACGCCACCTGGTCCGGTGTGACCGCCCGCGCGCCGCGCGGCAGCGGGGCCCCGGTCCGGGCGAACATGCCCGCTTGTGCGACGAAGCCGGGCTGGATGAGCGACACCCCGACGCCGGCCGGGCGCAGGTCGAGGCGCAGGGCGTGGGCGAAGCCGCGCAGTGCGAACTTCGACGCCGTGTAGAGCGACGCGCTGGGGGTGGCGGCCTTCCCCGACATCGACCCCACGAACGCGAGATGCCCTCGGCCCGCCTCGGCCATCGCGGGCGCCAGCAGCCGGGCCAGCACGACCGCCGAGCGCAGGTTCACCGCCAAGGCGCGGTCGACCTGCTCGGGCGTGTACTCCAGCAGGTCGCCGCTGGCGGGCAGGGCGGCGTTCGCCACCAGGACCCCGGCGCCGGCGCATTCCTTCGCCAGGCGTTCCACGTCGCAGGGGTCGGCGAGGTCGGCGGCCGTCCACCGGGCGCCGAACCGGTCGGCGAGCGCGCGCAGCGCCTCGCCGTCGCGGCCGGTGACGATCAGGTCGGCGCCCGCCTCGGCGAGCCGGGCGGCGAGCGCCCGGCCTATGCCTCCGGTCGCACCGGTGAGGAGGACGGTCTCTCCGGCGATCTTCATCCTGCGGCTCCTGTGAACTCCTGGGAAGGGGAGGGCGGTTCGGGGCCCGCGGTCACCAGCGGTGGTGCACCTGGGCGCGGATCCGGCGGTCGTACAGCTCGCGCAGCAGTTCGCCGGTCTCCTCGGACAGCGGCTCCATGGACCCGACCGCGGCGTTGCAGCGGGCCTGCGCCACCGAGGTGGCGCCCGGGATGACCGTGGTGACGCCGTCCTGCTGGGTGACCCAGCGCAGGGCCAACTGCGCGGGCGTGACGCCCGCGGGCGCCAGTGCGGCGAACTCGTCGGCGGCCGCCAGACCGCTCTCGTAGTCGACGCCGGAGAAGGTCTCGCCGACGTCGAACCGCTCGCCGTGCCGGTTGTAGGCGCGGTGGTCGCTCGCGGCGAAGACCGTGTCGCGGCGGAACTTCCCCGACAGCAGGCCGGAGGCCAGCGGCACCCGGGCGATGACGCCCACGCCCGCGGCGCGGGCCGCGGGCAGCACCTGCTCCAGCGGCTTGCGCCGGAACACGTTCAGGATGATCTGCACCGACGCGACGTTCGGCCGCGCGAGGGCGGTCATCGCCTGGGCGCAGGTCTCGACGCTGACGCCGTACGCCTTGACCCGGCCCTCGTCGACCAGGGCGTCCAGGGCGTCGAAGACCGCGTCGGACGCGAACACGGCGTCCGGCGGGGTGTGGAGCTGTACGAGGTCGAGCGTGTCCATCCCCAGGTTCTCCCGGGAGCGGTCGGTCCAGGCGCGGAAGGCGTCGAGGGTGAACGTCCCCAGCTCCTGGGCGCCGCGGCGCCCCAGCTTGGTCGCCACGGTGGGCCGCTCGTCGTGCGAGGCCCGGAACTCGCGCAGGAACCGCCCGATCAGCCGCTCGCTGCGGCCGTCGCCGTAGACGTCGGCGGTGTCGACGAAGTCGACGCCCGCCAAGGCGGCTTCGTCGAGGATGGCCCGGACGTCGTGCTCGCGCACGTGGGCCCATCCGTCGCCGAACTGCCAGGCGCCGAGACCGACGACGGAGACCTTCCGCTCGGCTTTGGCAAGTAGTCGCTTTTCCACGTGCGTGCCTTCCGCGGTCGCTGGGACGAGGGGGTCATCGGGACACGGGAGAGAACAGCCCGTCGACGAGTTCGTTGGCGAACTTGCCCCCGGGGTCGGACTTCGCCAGCAGCTCCGCGAAATCGGACGCGCGGCGGTAGCAGGACCGGATGTCGGCCCCGGTCATGGTCGTGAGCTTCGCCCAGTGGGGCCGCGCGCCCAGCGGTGCCAGAAGCTCCTCCACGGCGCCGACCGCCGGCAGCACGCGAGCGGTGTCCTTGACCCAGGTGAAGTGGAACGCCACCGAGTCGCGTGCGTACGCCGGGCTCAGCCACAGGTCGTCGCCGCGCACGGTCCGGACCTCGGCCACGTGCAGAACCGGCTCCAGCAGAGCGCCGATCCCGCGCAGCGCGTCGAACGCGGCCGCGGCGGCGTCCCGCGGCAGGAAGTACTCCGACTGGAGTTCGTCGCCGGTGTCCGGGGTGGCGCCGGGACGGAAGTGCGGCAGCCGCAGATGCCATGGGCCCGGCGCGCCTAGCTGGGCCGTGCACGAGGCCGGGTCGGCCCCGGGCACCGGATGCAGCGGGCCCGGCGCGGGGGTTCCGAGGTCCAGCTCGGTCACGGGGCGGTCCGTGCGGCGCTTGAGCCACACGGACGCGTCGTCCCGCCACGTGGTGAACACGCTGACGCTGTACGCGGCGCCCGAGACCTCGTCGAAGCGGTCCCGTATCTCCTCGAGCGGCGCCGCCGTCCGCACCGACTGGGCCACCTCGAACGCCGGCTCGATCTCCAGGGTCACGCGAGCGGCGACGCCCAGCGCTCCGAGGGAGACCACCGATCCGGCGAAGGCGTCCCGGTCCACGTCGCGGCGCAGCTCGATCAGGTCGCCCTCGGGACCGACCAGTTCCAGCCCCACCACGGCGGCCGCCAGGCTCCGTTGGGCGTCACCGGACCCGTGGGTGCCGGTGGCGGTCGCTCCGGCGACGGAGAGGTCCGGCAGGGACGCCAGGTTCGCCAGCGCGTGGCCCGCCGGGTGCAGTGCCGCGGCCACGTCGGCGTAGCGCATGCCGGCGGTCACCGTGGCGGTGCCCGCCTCCGCGTCGACGTCGACGCCCGGGGGCAGCCCGTCGAGCCGCACGAACGTGCCCGCCGTCGCCAGGACTCCGCTGAAGGAGTGGCCGGCGCCGAGCGCGCGGACCCGTTCGCTGCCCGCGACGACACGCCGCAGCTCGTCGACGGAGCCAGGCCGCGCGACCGGGGCCGCGCCGAAGTCGATGTTGCCCGCCCAGTTCCTCATGACGCCGCCACCAGTCCCGTCCGGGTCCGCTCGATCATGTCGTCCGCCCGCACGAACGCGTAGCCGCGTTCCAGCAGGCCCTCGATGAGGGGCGGGAGGGAGGCCACGGTGGGCGAGCGGTCGCCGCCGCCGTCGTGGAGGAGGATCACGGAGCCGGGCCGGACCTCGGCCAGCACGTCGCGCGCGATGGCGTCGGCCTGTCGCAGAGCCCAGTCGTCCGGCGCGACGTCCCACAGCACGGTGGTGGCGTCGAGGTCCGTGAGCCAGTCCACCACCTGCGGTGTCCGCGCTCCGTACGGGGGCCTGAACAGCCGGGTCGTCTCGCCGCCGCTGGCGTCGGCGACGGCCTCCGCGGTACGGCTGATCTGCTCGGCCAGTTGGGGCCGCGTCAGCTCGGGCAGGAACGGGTGCGACCAGGTGTGGTTGCCGATGGCGTGGCCCTGCTCGCGCATCCGGGTCAGCTCCTCGGAGAACCCGCCCGCGTGGATCCCGACGCAGAAGAACGTGGCCGGGACGCCGTAGCGCTCCAGGACGTCGAGGATCTGCCCGGTGTAGGGCGGCAGCGGTCCGTCGTCGAAGGTGAGCGCGACCTCGCGGCGCCCGCGATCCCCGTGGCTGAAGAGGCGGCCCGCCCGGATCAGTTCGCGGTCCGCGTCGGCGGACGAGGCGATCTGGGCGGCCAGTTCCTCCTCACGGCCGGTCTGGGTGCCCCGGTGGGGCTCCAGCCGCACCAGGCCCCGTCCGCCGCGCAGGCTCGCGAGGGCCAGTTCCTCCGCCGGGACCGAGCCCAGCAGCGGCCGGTCCGGCAGCAGCCACGGATCGGCGCGGTGCACGCGCAGGCCGGCCGCCATCAGGCGGCCGTCCAGGGTGCCGTTGGTGCTCTCCACGACGATCCCGAGCCGGTCGCCGAGCCCGCGCAGTCGCGTGATCAGCTCGTCCGCGCGGTGCGAGGCGTAGTCGCCGGGCACGGGGACGCGGCGGCCGTCGGGGCCGACCACCGCGAGGCGGTACCCGCCCGCGTGCCAGGAGATTCCCGCGTGCAGCATCTGGTCCTCCCTCATTCGGGCCGGGTGTATTCGCTGAAGTGGTGCTCGGCGAAGAGGTCCGGCCAGTCCGCGCCGCCCAGCCCGAGCCGGCGCGCCCGCCGCAGCATCTCCCGCCAGTACGGCTTGACCGGCGGCCACAGCGCCCCCGCCTCGCAGTAGGAGGCGTCGACGAAGTAGCGCGGGCGGCCCGGGAACTGAGGCTTCGCCCGCCGGGCGTGGAACAGGGCGGAGTGCAGCAGCACGGTCGATCCGGCCGGCAGCTTCCCCAGGTAGACCTCGCGGGGCAGCACGTCGGTGCCCAGGTGGGCGCGCGCCGTCTTGTCCGCCACCTCGCGGTGCGATCCGGGCAGGACGGCCAGCCCGGCCATGTCCGGGTCGATGCCGTCGAGGTAGTGCAGCGCGTGGACCATCGTGTGGGTCCGCCGCGACGTGGAGCGCTGCTCGTAGTCGTGGTGCCACCCCTTGCCGGGGAGGTCGGGGGCGTGCCGGTCGCTGTGCATGTGGTGGAAGCCGAACCCCGGGCCGAGCAGTCGCCCGACCACGTCCAGCAGCGGCCGATGGGTCAGGAGTTCGCCGTGGCCGGGGAGGTCGAACTCCAGGACGTCCGGCGCCCCGTGGGCGGCGTGGTCGAGTACAGCGGCGATGGACCGGGCCCGCAGCCCGGTGTCGACCCAGGTGTCGACCTCCTGTTTGACCCGGGTCACCAGGTCGTTCGGGAGGAAGCCTGGCAAGACGAGGAAACCGGACCGTTCGAACTGGGCCGTCTGCGCGTCGTCGAGTGCGGGCGGCCCAGTGGAAGTGTGCAGCGTCTGCACGGACATGGGTGAGAGCTCCGTTCTTCACTGAGGAACTGGCTTGCGGCTCGATCGAAGGGCTCTGTCCAAAAAGAGTGACAGAAGTTGCCTCACTGGTCAATAATCTTGGCAACTAACATTGCCCAATGAGGCAACTGGATGCCACGGAGGCAGCATGCGAGCCGAACACCCCTTGGTCGTCCTCGTCGACGCGTACGGGACGGGCAGACACCTCCGGGCGGCCTTCGCCGGACTCGGCGCCGAAGTCGTGCACCTGTCCAGCACGCCCGAGCCGTTGAAGTCCCTGAAGGCGCCCGACCTGAGCGCCTACGCGGCGGCCCTCGTCGCCGCCGACCCCGTCGAGACCGCCCGGCGGCTCGCCGGACTGCGCCCCGCGCTCGTGGTGGCCGGGCAGGAGCCCGGCGTACCGCTCGCCGACCGCATGTCCGAGATGCTCGGCCTGCCGACCAACGGCTCCGCGCTGTCGGCGGCGCGCCGCGACAAGTACCTCATGATCGAGGCCGTACGGAAGGCCGGCGTGCGCTGCGCCCGCCAGTTCAGGTCCGACGACGCCGACGCCGTCGCCGCCTGGGCCCGGGAACAGGACGGCCGGCCGGTCGTGGTCAAGCCGCTGGCCGCCTCCGGCGCCCAGGGCGTGTCCATCTGCACCGACCCGGACCAGGCGCGCGCCGCCGCGCGGGCCGTCCTCGGCGCCGTCACCATGTACGGCGAGACCAACACCGAAGTGCTGGCGCAGTCCTACCTCGCGGGCACGGAGTACATCGTGGACACCGTCTCCTGCCGGGGAGAGCGCTACGACGCCGGGGTCTGGCGCTACGACAAGCGGCGCAGCGGCGCCCACAACGTCTCCCACCGCGACGTGCTCGTCCCGCCGGACGACCCGGTGGTCGCCGAGCTGACCGCCTGCGCGCACGACGTGCTGGACGCCCTCGGCATCGAGTTCGGCGCCGCGCACGCCGAGGTGATGATGACGCCCGAGGGACCCGCGCTCGTCGAGATCGGCGCCCGCATGAACGGGGCGATGCACCCGGACTTCGACGCCGCGTGCTGCGGCGCCGACCAGGCTCGGGCGAGCGCACTGGCCTGGCTGCGCCCGGAGGAGTTCGCCGAGGAGTTCGCGGGCCGCGCCTACCGCCGGCTCCGGGAGGCGTTCGTGTACCACGTGGCCACCGACCTCGCCGGCGTCGTGGAGTCCGTGGACGCGTCGGCCCTGGCGCGGATCCACGAGGTCGAGTCCGTACGGGCGGTCACCGTGAAGCCCGGCCCCGGCGACCGGCTCCGGCCCACCGTCGACCTGCCGTCCAGCCCGCTCACCGTGCACATGGCCCATGCCGACGCGGCGGCCCTGGCCCACGACCAGGCCCGGGTCCTGGCGCTGTCCAAGGAGGTGTTCCGGCTCGTGTAGCCGCCGGACACGCGAAAGGGAGGGGGCGGGGCGCGATATGCGCCCCGCCCCCTCCCTCTGACGCGGGCCTCAGCAGATGAGTTGACGCTGCATCAATTTATGAGCTGACGTCGCATCAGCTCACGAGAACCTGACGGATCACATAGCGGGCGTTCGCCGAGATGACCGGGTTCGTCTCGCGGTAGTAAGGCAGTTGGACGACGGCCATGGACAGCGCCCACCCGCGGCCGCGGGCCCAGGAGGCGTCGTCGGTGTCCACGGCCTCGCGGAAGACCTGCCGCGCGGCGGGGGGCAGCAGGTTCCACGCCGGGATCAGGTCGACGGCGGGATCGCCGAGACCCGCGGTCCCGAAGTCGATCACCGCGGCCAGCCGGCCGCCGTCGCCCAGCAGGTTGCTCGGCATGAGGTCGGAGTGGATCCACCGCGGCTTCCCGGACCATCCGGGGGCGGCGAGCGCCTCCTCCCAGGCGGCGAAGGCCGCTTCGGCGTCGAACGGCTCGTCCGTGTGCCGCAGTTCCTCGATCGCGTTCCGGGTCTCCTCGTCGGCGGCGGCCAGCGGTTCGCCTCGGTGCGCCGGGGGCCCGGCCCCCAGTTCCGCACCGCGCAGGGCGGTGACGAACCCCGCGAGGTCGCGGGCTAGCCGCTCGGGCGCCTCCGCCTGCCCCTCGACCAGCACTTCGCCGTCGACCCAACGGTGGACGGCCCATCCCCACGGATAGCCCTCGGCGGCTTCTCCCAGCCCGACGACCTCCGGGACGGGAACGGGCACCAGGGGCGCGATCCGCGGCAGCCAATGGGCCTCCTGCTCAAGGGTGTCGGCGCCGCCCGCGGTGAGCGGCAGCCGGACGGTCAGGTCGGCGCCGAGCCGGTAGATCGCGTTGACGGTGCCCCCGGACTCCAGGCGCCGCACCGGCAGATCGGCCCACTGGGGAAACTGTCCGCGCAGCAGCGCCCGGACGAGGTCCGCGTCGGTCTGCGCTTCGTCAGCGTGCATGGTGGCCATGGGTCGTCAGAGCCCGCCGCCGACGCCGGTCTCGCCGCCAGGGGCGCTCGTTGGGGCGGGAGGGGGCGCCGGCCAGTCGATGGTGTCGCCCCCGCCGCCCTGCCCGGCGCTGACGGCCCGGACCGAGGACGCGGCGGGCCAGTCGACGCCGGGCGCGGCGCCGGTGGCGACGGTGGCGGCCGCGGCGACGGAGAGCAGCGCTGCGGCGGAGGTGACGAGGACGCTTCTGGACATGGACGGACTCCAAACAGAGGATCCCACGGCGCGGGATCGCGATATGGGGGAGGTACCGGCACGAGATCTGCTTCAGGCGGCTCGGCCTCGTTCAACCTAGATCCTCCGAGTCCTGCTGGCAAGGTAACTTGCCAGATATTGCCAAGCTGTCCTCCGGGAGTCGGCAGGACGGGGGAGCGGCCCGTGGATTCCGCCGGGCACGCGCTCGGCACGCAGTCCGCCTACGGGTTCGGGGGGCGCTCAGCGGGCGCTGACCGGCAGCGGCGGAAACCTCAACCGGCGAGCACCCGTCGCATCCACGCCACGCGCGCCTGATGCGCGGCCCTGGAGACCACCGCGTCCGGAACCCACTCGTCGAAGCTGTGAAACGCCCCCGACCACACATGGAGTTCGGCCTCGCCGCCGGTCTGCCAGATGCGGGACGCATACGCGATCCCCTCGTCGCGCAGCGCCTCCACGGAGCCGACCTCGATGAAGGCGGGCGGGAGCCCGGACAGGTCCTCGGCCCGGCCCGGGGCCGCGTAGCAGGAGACGCCCGGCGCGCCCCGCCGCTCGCCCAGCAGGGCCGTCCACCCCGCCCGGTTGGACTCCCCGTCCCACAGCCCCACGCGCGCCATCTGCCCGGAGGAGAAGGTGTCGCACCGGTCGTCGAGCATCGGGAACTGAAGGACCTGGCCGACCGGGCGCGGTCCGCCGCGGTCCCGCGCCAGCAGTGCGAGGCCCGCGGCGAGGGCCCCGCCGGCGCTGTTGCCGCTGAGGAAGACGCGGTCCGGGTCGAGACCGAGGTCGTCGGCGTGCTCCGCCAGCCAGCACAGCCCGGCGTAGCAGTCCTCCACGGGCGCGGGGTCGGGCTGCTCGGGGGCCAGCCGGTACGCGACGGAGACCACGGCCGCCCCCAGCTCCTGCGCCCGGTCCAACTCCCCGACCAGTTCGGTGCTGCGGTGGCTGCCGGCCACCATGCCGCCGCCGTGCGTGTGGTACACGACCGGCACAGGCCCAGGGGCCGACGCCGGCCGGCAGACGAGCAGGGTGATCGCGGGGGCGCCGGCCGGGCCGTGCGCCGTGCGCTCCTCAATCTCGAACGCCCCGCCGCGGCGTATCAGCTCGTCGCTCAGCCGTCCCGAGGCGGAGCGGCGGCGCCGGTCAGGGATCAGGTCGGGGGTCAGGGGCATCGGGAGTCCGCCGAGGATCCGGCCGATCGGCCCGGCCAGCTCGGCGTCGAAGGGCGGCGGCGGAGCCTGCTGCCCGGCGTGCCGCGCGGAGGTGGAGGCGGTGGCAGTCATGGTGTGCGTGGTCCGATCTACTCGACGGGCAGCAGGACGAAGGCGTCCACCTTCAGCAGCGGATCGGGGCGGCAGAGCGCCGCGATCTGGACCACCGCGCTCGTCGGCGGCCGCTCGGTGTCGGTGAATTCCCCGCGTGCGGCCAGGATTCGGGGGACGAACGCGATGTCGGTGACGAAGCGGGTGAGCTGGAGGACGTCGTCGAACGCGGCCCCGGCGGCGGCGAGGCAGCGCTCCGTCAGATGTGGGGGAGGGGCGCCATGGCTCCGGCGGCCGTCACTTCGGGATGAGGCGCACCGGCAGCGTCTCGGGGCCGCTCACCTCGATGGACCGCAGCCGCCGTACGGGGCCGTTCTGCTCGATCCGGCCCACGGTGTCGAGCAGTTCCGTGAACAGGACGCGCATCTCGGCCCTGGCCAGCGTGCTGCCGATGCAGAAGTGCTCCCCGGCGGCCAGGGCGATGTGCCGGTTCGGGCTGCGGGTGATGTCGAAGAGACACGGATCGGTGAACACGTCCTCGTCGCGGTTGGCCGAGGGCAGCCACAGGACGACGCGGTCACCGGCCTCGATCCGCGTGCCCCGGATCTCCGCGGAGCGAGTGGCGACCCGCATGCTGTGCGTCGCGCTGGAGGTCCAGCGCAGGATCTCCTCGATCGCGCCGGCCGTCAGGCGCCGGTCGGCGGCCAGTCGCCGCCACTGGTCCGGGTGCTCCAGGAAGGCCTGCATGCCCCCGATCAGGGCCAGCCGGCCGTTCTCGGTGGCCCCGATGAGGTTCTCGCAGTTGAAGACCGCCTCCGCCTCGGTCAGCAGCTCGCCGTCCACCGTGCCGTTGACGAGGGCGCTCACCAGGTCGTCGGTCGGCTCCTCCATCCGCTGGTAGAGCAGCTCCATGAAGTACTCCACGAGCAGGGGGTGCGAGACCAGCGACGTATGGGCCTCGAACGCCTCGTTCGTCCACCGGTACAGGTCGTCGTGGTCCCGCTCGGGGATGCCCAGGATGTGGCAGATCACTGACAGCGACAGCCGCCCCGCCACGTCGTCCGCGAAATCACAGGCGCCCAGCTCCACGGCCCGCCCGAGGACGCTGCGCGTCGCTGCCCGGATGTAACCCTCCAGGCCCCGCACGGAACGGGTGTTGAACCAGTCCGCCATCAGGCCGCGCAGACGCTTGTGCCGCGGGGCGTCGGTCAGGGCGAGCGTCATCCCGCCGCCCGGGTCGTCGCCGGAGCGCAGCAGCACGCCGCGCGCCGAGCTGAAGCCGGCGGCGTCCTGGTACACCGACCGGATGTCCTCGTGACGGGTCAGCGAGAAGAACGCGGGCAGTTCCGCCGCCTCGTGGCGGTGCACCGGGGAGTGCGCGCGCATCCACCGCCACACGGCGTGCGGATCACCGCTCGCGTGCAGTTGGGGGTCGGTCAGCACGGCGGGCGATACGGCGGTCGTCGTCATGGCGTGACTCCTGGGAAGAGGGTGTGTACGCGCTTCGCGAAGCGCTGGGAGACCTCCCGCGCGGAGCTCTCCGCGGCGGCGCCGGACCGGAAGACGGTGTGGGCGAGCGGCCCGCCGTCGTCCGCTCGCCGCGGCTCGGCGCCTGCGTACCCGTGTCTCCGCCCTGTCCGAGGCCGTGGTCGCTGCGGCCGAGCGGCGCCGTCGCTCAGTCCCGGCCCGTGCTGTAGGAGGAGGTGTCGCCGCGCAGGGCCGTGCTGGGGCGGCCGTCCACGCCGACCGGGGTGGGGGCCACGACGGTGACGCGCTCGCCGCGGCGGTACTGGTTTCCGTAGTCGTAGATGGCGTAGTGCGCCGTCGACTGGTTGTCCCAGACGGCGATGTCGCCGACCCGCCACTGCCAGCGCACGGTGTGCTCCGGCTTGGTCAGGTACTCCTGCATGACCCGGATCAGGTCGCGGGAGGCCTGCGGGGCGTATCCCACCACCCGGCGGGCGAACCCGCCGAGCAGCAGCGAGCGTTCGCCCGTCTCGGGGTGGACCCGGACCGCGGGGTGCTCCGCCTCGTACGGGGTCGAGATGTAGGCCCCGCGCTCGATCACGGTGTCGTCGGTGAAGTCGCAGTCGTTGCTGTGCACGATCCGCAGCCGGTCGGCGAAGTCGCGCAGCTCCGCCGGCATGCTGGCGTACGCGGTCGCGGCGTTGGCCCACACGGTGTCGCCGCCCACCGGCGGGATCACCTTGCTGTGCAGGAACGCGAAGGCCGGCGGGCGCTCGATGAACGTGAGGTCGGTGTGCCAGTGGTTGGCGCGCGTGCCCTGCTTCGAGTCCATCTCCCGAAGATTCGGGCGGCCTTCGGGGGCGTCGTAGATCGGGTGACCGAGCGTCAGCTTGCCGAAGCGCGAGGCGAAGGCGGTCTGCGCGGCGTAGTCCAGGTCCTGGTCGCGCAGGAACACCACCTTGTGCTGGAGCAGGGCCGCGCGGACCGAGGCGATCGTCTCGTCGCTCAGCGCGTCGCCCGCGTCCACGCCGCCGATCACGGCGCCGATGTTCCCGGTCAGCGGAGTGACCGTCACACCGGTCTGCGCGTGCAGGGTTTCCGTCATGGCTCTTGCCTTTCCCCTGGGGATCCCGGTTCACCGAACGCTCCGGTGCACCGGACTGACTTTCCAATCTTGGCAAGAGATTGTCATAAGTGTGACTCTCCTGGCAATGTTGCCGGGCGTGATGCTTCCGAAGACGCGGACCGGCTCTGAGCCGTCTCGACGAACAGTGGAGGACTCCCGATGGCCACGCCGACTCCGTCCGCCCCTCCCGGGTCCCCGGCCGACGCGCTCCGCCCTGCCGGAGAAGGCGAGCCCCCGCCTGTCGGCCCGCGGCCGCCGGTACACCGGCTCGTCGCGGGATTCGCCCGGACCGCCCCCGCCCGCACCGCCGTGAGCTGCGGCGCGAGCGGCATCGCGTACGGGGACCTCGACGCCTGGGCTGCCCGCGTCGCGGCCGCGCTCACCGAGGCGGGCGTCCACCGCGGCAGACGCGTCCGCCGAACTCACCCTGCTCCTCACACTGCTGCGAACCCAGCTCCGCGCGCCGGACTTCGGCCCCGACGAGGATTTCCTGGCGCACGGCGGGGACTCGCTCGGCGCGCTGCGGATCAGCGGGACACTGCGCGAACACGGCCTGCGCCTGCGCCCGTCGGACCTCCTGACGGCGCAGGACGCACGGACCGCGGCCTCCCGCATCGTGCGGCCTTGAAGAAGCGCGCGGTCAACGAGTTCTCCTGCCTGGGCGCCAAGTCCGCACTGCGCCGCCAGAGCCTGCGCCAGGTACACGTGGGAGTCATGGGCACCGACAGCGCGACGGCCGAACTTCACGCCGCTCTCACGGAGTTCGTCGCCAACGACCTCAACCCTGAGCAGAACTTCGCGACCGTGGTCGCCGTCTTCGAGGGCCCGCTCGCACTGCCGGAGCCCGACGCGTGAACGACCCGCACGCCCGCGTCCTCAGCGTCAACGCCGGCCGGGCCCGCGCGGTGCCGTACACGGACGCCCCCGGCGGCGCGACGGGGATCGACGAACACCCGGTGGACGGACCGGTCCGGGTGGCCCCGGCAGGGTCGCCCGGCGTCGGGGGCAGCGGAGTGCGCGGTGACGCGATGTGCGACCTGCGCTCCCACGGCGGCGCCGACCGCGCCGTGTACGCCTTCGCCCGGGAAGACCTGGACGACTGGCAGCAGGAGCTGGACCGCCCCCTCGATGGAACGCGAACAACGGGAGATCGCCCAGCAGTACGCCGCTAAATACGCCACCCGCGCCACCGGCTAGGCGGCCCGGGAGCCGGGACGTTCAGCACTCGGTGAGCAGGTTGTTCTTGGTGACGACATTGAGAGAGAGGGTGCGGTAGCCGACGGTGTCGAACAGCACGGTCAGGCGTTCCTCCTCCTCGCTCATGACCGAGCCTTGCCCCCAGTGTTCGTGCCGGACGTGGGTGCCGGGCGCGAAGGGATGCTGGTTCTCGCCGGCCGGGGGAGACGCGGGCCTGGGGAGCCGACCGCCGGTGCCGGCCAGGACGGTGGGGCCGCCCTCTGCTCCTTCCTGGACCAGTTCGGCCGCCGCGCACCGGTCGCAGGCGCCGCACGCCTCGCGGTCGTCGACTTGGCCGAAGTAGCCCAGCAGGAACCGGCGCCGACACCCGGTGGTCTCGGCGTAGCCTCGCATCATGTCGACGCGGGAACGCTCGAGTTGCTGGTGGGCGTCGCCCAGTTCGATCGCCTGCTGTGCCGCACGGGCCGCACTCGTGGCGCCGGTGGGTTCCAGGTCGCCGTCGTCGGTGGTGCGGACGGCGTCGACCTGCTCCAGGAGGTTGACGACGGCCGTCAGGCGGCTGGCCGTCAGGTGGGTCTCTTCCCGCAGCTCGGTGGGCGCGACGGGCCCGTCGTGTTCTTCCAGGGTGCTCGCGACCTGAGTCACGGTGTCCGGGTCAGGGCGGCCCGCGGCGAAGAAGCGCTGCATGCCGAGATCCTGAGCGCGGTAGGCCAGGATCGCGCGGGAGTCCTCGCCGTCGCGGCCGGCGCGGCCGATCTCCTGGTAGTAGGCGTCCAGGGAGCCGGGGACGGAGGCGTGCAGCACGAAGCGGACGTCCGGCTTGTCGATGCCCATGCCGAAGGCGGACGTCGCCACGACGACGTCCAGTTCGCCCGCCATGAAGCGGTCGTGCACACTGCCCCGCTCCCGCGCGGGCAGCCCCGCGTGGTAGGCAGCCACGTCCAGACCGAGCTGGCTCAGCTCCTCGGCGTACTCCTCGGCCTCTCGGCGGGTGGCCGCGTACACGAGGCCTGGCTTGACCTCCGCCGCGGCGCGCTCGATCACGGCGCGCTTCTTGACCGCCGCGTCCCGGAAGGGGATCACTTCCAGGTGGATGTTGGGGCGGTCGAAGCCGGTGACGACCTCGCGCACGTCCCGCATGCCGAGCTGCGCGACGATGTCCGCCCGCACCGGCGCGGCGGCACTCGCCGTCAGAGCGAGCACGGGGGGCCGGCCGAGCCGGTCGATGACCTGCCCGAGCCGCAGGTACTCCGGACGGAAGTCGTGACCCCAGGAGGACACGCACTGGGCCTCGTCGACCACGAACAAGGCCGGCTCGGCGGCCGCGAGCTGCTCGATCACCTCGTCCTTGGCCAGTTGTTCGGGCGCCAGGAAGAGAAAGTCGACGTCACCCTCGCTGATCC
The DNA here is from genome assembly GCF_040644415.1 of Streptomyces sp. NPDC046985. NCBI lineage: Bacteria > Bacillati > Actinomycetota > Actinomycetes > Kitasatosporales > Streptomycetaceae > Streptomyces > Streptomyces sp. NPDC046985. The sequence goes on along the minus strand of NZ_JBEYWK010000020.1, from coordinate 6,727 downwards.
GGTCCCAGACCGCCGCGTTCTCGCTGCCGCTCTGGGTCGAGTTCACCGCGGCCGCTTCCGCGCCCTCCCGGCGCAGCAGCCCTTGGACCTGATCCCGCTGCAAAGCGATGAGCGGCGACACTACGACGGTCGGTCCCGGCAGCAGCAGGCCCGGTACCTGGTAGACGGCCGACTTCCCGGATCCGGTCGGCATCACCACCAGGGTGTCGCGCCGCTCCATCACCGCCTCCATCGCCACCAACTGCTCCGGCCGCAGTCGCTCCCAGCCGAAGACATCACGCGCGCTCTTCCGCAGACGCCGCGCCGACGCAGTAGTCATCGTGATCACCTTGTGTTTCCCGCCCTGGGCAGACCACTGGAGTCGGCGCCCGAGTGACCAACCGATACCCCCTCGATGAGGGTCTAGCGCTCCCGGAAGTCGCAGATTGGGAAGGGGAACGGAGCCCTGGCCCGGCTGTGCGGCCTCCTTACGGCTCGAAGTGCGGCCTCCCTGCGGCTCGATGTCGAAAGGTTGAGTGCGGCCAGCGAGCAGGACCCGGTCGCGCGCCAGAGCCGCGCTTCACTCCTCGTCCCGCAGCCGGGACGCAAGCGAGGTCAGCGGCTCGGCCTCGTCGGTGCGACCGTGCGCGGTCAGCAGGGAGACCGCCGCGTCGAGCCGGGCGAGGGCTTCGGCCGGGCGCTCCTGGTAGACGCCCTCGACGACACCCGCGAGGCGGACGCACTCGGCCCACTCGCCGGCGTGGTCGTCCTCCGCTCCCGGCTCACCGAGCAGCACGAGGGTCTTGTCCAGCGCGGCCAGTGCGTCGTCGTACGCCCCGGCGTAGGCGTTGACCCGGCCGTACTCGTAGGCCAGGGCGGTGTCCAGGGAACGGCCGCGTGCCTGGTGACCGGCGGTGCGGGCCTCGTCGGCGATCCGGCCTGCCGCGGCGAGGTGGGCGAGGGCGTCGGGCAGGCCCTCGGCGCCCTGGCTCTGGGACCGCAGGCGCGCGAGTTCCCGCAGGCAGCCGCTGAGCTGCTCGTAGCGCGGGGCGCGGGCGTGCGCGGCGAGCGCCTGGTCCGCGACGTCGCTGGCCCGGCCGAAGTCGCCGGACTCACCGAGAAGGACGGCGGTCCTCGCGGCGATCACGGCGTGGCTTCCGGGATCGTCGTCCCAGTCGGCGGACTCGGCCGCGAGGACGGCCAACTCGGCCGTGGCGGCCTTGAGGTCGCCTCCCTGGTGCAGGGCGTCGGCGCGGGTCAGGCGCAACTGGGCGGCGAGCCGGTCGTCCAGTTCTCCGGCGGCGACGGCCGGTTCGGCCAGCAGGGAGTCGAGCAGCGCGATGCAGTCCTCGACGCGGCCCAGGTCGAGGCTGAGCCGCGCCGCGTCGTTGTAGGCGCAGAACGCCTGCGTCCGGCTGCCGTGGCGCAGGTCCAGCTCGGCCGAGCGGGTCAGGCGCCGCAGTGCCTCGTCGGGGTGGCCGAGACGCATGCACGCCTCGGCGAGGTCGGCGTGGAGGCGGGCGGCGCCGGATGCGACCGCCGGCCAGTCGGCGGCCAGGCGCACCCCCTCGGTCAGGTCTGCGTGGGCGCCCTGCGCGTCGCCGAGGCCGAGCTGGATGCGGCCGCGCAGGCGGAGGGTACGGGGCAGGTGCCAGGCGGGACCGTCCGCCCTCAACCGGTCGAGGAGGCCGTCGATCTCGGTGAGCGCGGCGGGCAGGTCACCGGAGAGGGCGTGGGCGCTGGTCCGCAGCAGCAGCGCGCCGGAGACCTGGCCGGCGATGTCGTGCCGGACGGCGAACGCGTGCAGCAGGTCCGCCTCGGCCAGGACCGGCGCGACGTGCTCCTCGTCCCTCGTCACCTGGAGCCGCAGGCCGAACGCGGTCGCGCGCAGCCGCAGCAGGCGGGCCTCCTGGTGCGGCGTGAGGCCGGGCGTCTCCTCCCGCAGGCGGACCGCGGTGGCGTGGGCGGCGCTCAGCGCGGCTGCCGTCGCCTCGGCCGCGCCGTCGCCCGGCGCCGCGATCTCGGCGGTGGCGAGGACGGCGGCGGCGCGGCAGACCGCCGCCCGCCCCGGCTCTCCGGCCTCGTCGTACAGGTCCGCCGCCTCCTCCTGGAGAGCGGCGGCGACGGCGGACTCGTCCCTCTCGCCCGCCTGGCTCGCCTCGTCGGCCAGCAGGTCCGCGCGCAGCCGGGCGAGGGGACCGACGGCGGGATCGTCGGGGTGGGTGTAGCCGGGGGCGGCGAGCAGCGTGCGCAGCCGTGCCCAGCGGGCAGCCGCGTCCGGGTGCCCCTCGTCGTCCAGTTCCCGTGCCTCCCTGATGAGTTCGCGGAGGTCGTCGGGGACGGCGGAGGCCGTGCGGGCGGCAGGCGCGACGGCCGGGGCAGCCGGGGTGACGTCGTCGAGGCCGCGGGTGCGCAGGGTCAGTTCCAGCGCGTCCAGGAGCGGGGCGCGCTCGAGGCGGGCCCGACGGCGGTCGGTGTGGGCGGCGGTCGTGTTGCGGGCGTCGAAGCGGGCGGCCAGGTCGTCGGCGCGGCCTCGCACCTCGGCGCGCAGGCCGGCCACCGTCCAGGTGCGGCCCGCGTATCCGGCGGCGGGCAGCCCGCCGTGGCCGAGCGATTCCACGCGCTGGAGGAGGACCTCCACACCGGTGAGGAAGTCGAGCAGGTCGGCCGGCGAGTCCACCTCGCCGAACAGGCTCCGGTTCTCCGCCAGCAGCTCCAGACCGCGGGCCTCGTTGCCGGTCAGGGCGCAGAACTCCAGGTGCCGGCCGACTTCGCGGGACATCGAGGGGTTGCGGCGGCAGCGGCGGTAGCCGGCGAGGTGCAGTTCACGGGCCCGGTCGGCGCGACCGGTGCGCAGCAGGGGAAGCAGCGCGTACGAGACGGAGCGGGCCGGCTCCTCCTGGCAGGACTCCTTCCCCGCGAGGACCGGCTCCCAGGCGTTCAGCGCCCGCTCGTCATGGCCCGCCGTGAGGTGGTACAGGGCGCGCTCGCAGATCTCGCACGCCTCGCAGTCGCTGAGCGGGGTGCGGGCACGGCCGGCCCACAGCTCGAAGGCGGGGGCCGCGTCCTCACCCGTGTGGGCGGCGAGCTGGTACGCCTGTCCGTAGTAGGGCTGAAGGCCCAGGCCGGCCTTCTCGTACCGGTCGCGCATCTCCGTCAGCCACTGACGCAGGGCGGCGAGCGGGATCTCGGGCAGCGCGCGCAGGGCGGTCGCCACCCACTTGAACCGCCAGAGCAGCGTGCGGTGCAGGCGCTCGTCGAAGACGTCGGGCTGCTCGTCGTACAGGGTGAGCAGACGGGCGAAGACGACCGGCGACTTCCGCGGTTCGGAGCCGTAGGTGTACGCCTCCTGGAGTTCGAGGAGCGCGTGGACGAGCGGCAGGGGCTCGTGGAACTGCTCGGCCGCGTCGACGAGTTCCTCGGCGCTGACGGTGCGGACGCGCCCGTAGGGGCGCTTGTCGTTCTCCTGGAGCGCCTCGTACAGCTCGTCGGTGGTCTGGGGTGCGGTCGGCATCGTCATCTGTCCTTGCGCAGGGCGTGGGCGAGAAGGTCGAGGAAGGAGCGGTTGATGAGGCTCGACTCGGCGGGCCGCAGCGGGCGCCGGGACAGCAGCGCGGCCTGCCCGTAGAGGGCTTCCGCGCTGGTGCGGGCCAGCTCGGGCTCGTCGATGGCGACGGCGGTGCGGACCAGCGGGTTGAGCTGGTTGAGGATCAACTGGGCCTGGGGCGCCTCTTGGCGCAGGGCGCCGAGGATGTCGCCCCACAGGCCGCCCTCCTGCTCGCGGGCGAGCCGGGAGCGGGTGCGCTCGTGCCGGGCCTCGCGGCTGTCGACGAGCAGGGCGGGCGCGGAGGCGGGCTGGAAGGTGCGCAGCGCGACATCGCAGTCGAAGGCGGCGAGAGCGTCGCGGGCCTGCGCGAGGTAGGCCGCGGCGGCCAGCTCCGTCTCCCGGTCGACGGAGTCGAGGTGGGCGGTGAGGGTGGCCGGGTCGAGGTCGGCGACGGCGGTCCCGGACCTGATCTCGGGCAGCCGGTGGACCAGTTCGCGGTCGTAGGTGTAGCCGCCGTTGACGACGCCGAGCCCGGCGGCCGAGGCGATCGCCGCGACCTGCCGGAACTCCTCCACGCTCGACGTCACCAGCACGGTGCGGTGGGTGCGCGCGAACTCGTCGAGCGTGGCGTGCCCGTCGGTGGTCTCGAACGGCAGCCAGGGCAGCAGCATCCGCAGGATCTCGTCGTCGTGCACCGCGAGCGACTTCACGGCCAGGTGGTGGGCCCGCAGGAAGCGGGCGAGCAGGTCCGGGTCGCTGGCGGCGGTCCGGGCGATCCAGGCGCGCAGCCGGTCGGCGAGGGCGTCGCGGACGGCGGCGAGCGTGTCGTCCTCGTACAGGGACTCGCGGGACGCCGTCGGGCGCAGGTTCTCGGCGTCGACGACGCAGCGCACGAAGAACGCCCAGTCGGGCAGGATCTCCTCGGCCTGCTCGGACAGCAGCATGCCCTTGACGTGCACGCGGTGGCCGTGGCGGCGGCTTGCCGGCGCCGTCTCGGGCAGCACGCACGCGATGCCCTTCAGGCCCACGGCCGGCAGGTCCAGCTCGATGGTGTCCAGCGGGGCGAACCCGAGGACCTCCTCGCCGTAGGCGGCCAGCGCGCGGGCGCGGGCGCCGGGCGTGGGGTGCGTACGGGCCCAGGGGGCGGGCTCGGGGTTGACGGGCGCGCCGGCGCCGTCGGCGCGGTCCGCGAAGGTCACCGGGTGCCGCAGCAGGGAGCCGAAGTGCCGGGCCAGCGCGTGCACTCGCTCCGGCGCGGTCCACTCGACCGCGTCGGAGCGCGGCGTCAGGGTCACGGTGGTGCCGGGCCGGGGGCGGGCGGTGGCGGGCAGGGAGCGGACGGTGTAGCTGCCGTCGCCGCGTCCCCGCCACTCCACGACGGGGGCGTCGGGGGTGCGGGCGGAACGGCTCAGGACGTGGATCTCGTCCGCGACCAGGAAGCAGGAGAGCAGGCCGATCCCGAACTGGCCGATGAAGTCGCCGCGTTGCTCGGCGATGCGTTCGGCGCGTTTGCTGCTGCGGCCGATCGTGGCGAGGAAGGTGTGCACGTCGGCCTCGGTGAGACCGACGCCGTCGTCCTCGACGCGCACGACCGAGCCGTCGGCGTACAGCCGGATGCCGAAGTCAGCCTGGGCCGAGGCCGGTTCGAGGGCGTGTCGGGCGGTCAGGGCGTCCACCGCGTTCTGCATGAGTTCACGCAGGTAGACCCGGGGGCTGGAGTAGAGGTGGTGGGAGAGGAGGTCGACCAGGCCGCGCAGGTCCACCTGGAAGGTGCGGTCGGCGCCGGCCGGGGGCGTGGAGGTGTCGGGAAGAGTCATTGCGAAGTCCGGGGTGGGGTCGTCGAAGGACGACTGGCGGAGTGGGTGCGCTAGGAGCGGCTGGTGGCGCGCGGGGCGCGGGGAACGGTTTGGCCCGCGGGCTCAGGCGCGGCGCCGGTAGTGCGTGTACCTCTGCTCGGGCTGGGCCATGTAGTCCCACGGCCGCGGAGTGTAAGCGCCGTCCAGTTCGTGAAAGACACGCGGCGCCACGACGTCCTCGCCGGCCAGCGACAGGGCCATGGCGAAGACGTTGAAGTCCTGCTGCCAGCCTGGGAACCGCTGGTAGGCGGGATTGAGGATGCTGTGCTCGGCCGCCTCCCGCAGTTCGGTCTGGATGTGCCCCGCGTCCAGGCAGCCCTTGTCGTCGGACTCTACCCAGTCCTCGATGTGCGCCATGGCGAGCACACAGCCGAGGCGATGGCCCTCGGGCGCGCTGTGGAACGCCTTGCGCGCGAACGCCAGGGCCTGGCCGGGCTCGCCGCTCCACCGGGGTTGCAGGTACGACACCCACTCCATGTGGGTCTCCAGGTCCAGCGGGTCGCGGCGCAGGGCGGCGTCGCGCCGGACCTTGTTGACGTCGGGGCCGAGCGACATGCCGCGGCCGGACGTGAGGAGACGGCGCCACGGGGTGACCCACTCAGGGCGCAGTTCGGCGGCTTCCAGGAGGTGTTCTTCGGCGACGCGCAGCCGCTCGTAGAAGACCTGCCACTGTTCCCGCGAGACGTTCACGGCCCGGTCGCCGGTGCGCGCCTCCCAGCCCCAGATGACGTGCCGTGCCCCGGAGATCAGCAGGGCCGTCGCCCGGTGTTCCGCGTCCTCCTCGGCGGCCCGGCCGATCCAGTCCTGCACCCCTGCCACGTCGGACAGTTCGCTCAGGATCTGGTGGTTGCGGCCGAGGTCGAAGGGGACGAGCGCGGCCTTGACCGCGTCCCAGTCGCCCTCTTCGGCCGCCCCCAGCAGCGCGGCCACCCGCAGGTCCCCGAGCGCGGACAGCTCGTAGGTCCCGCCGCCGCGGCGCCGTACGGGCATCGCGTGCGGATCAAGCACCGCCGCCCCCTTGCCACTCCCCCCGAACAGCCTGCCGAACATGCCACACCCTCCCCTGGTGCCGGTGATCGTCCGGGGCAGCATAGACGGCGCCATCGCCCGCCTGGCCACGGGGTTTTCGCGGGGCGGGGGGCGGGCGGCTGAGGCGGGAGCGCGGGGTCGGCCGCGGCGGGGTCGGTGCGGGGGTTGCGCGGGGTGCCCGCGCCCGGCTCCGTGTGGTGGGGCGGGGGCTGTGGGGTTGCTGGGTGGGGGTTTAGGTGGTGGGTGCGGGGTGGCGGGTGGTGTGGGTGGGGGTGGGGGTGGGGGTTTCGGTGGTGGGGGCTTGGGTGGTCTCGGT
>NZ_JBEYWK010000019.1:0-162135 GCF_040644415.1 Streptomyces sp. NPDC046985 | reverse complement strand
CGGTCACATTCCGAACCCGGAAGCTAAGCCTCACAGCGCCGATGGTACTGCAGGGGGGACCCTGTGGGAGAGTAGGACACCGCCGAACAATTCTTCAAAGGGTTGGACCCCGAACTTCGGTTCGGGGTCCAACCCTTTTTTGTTCGCCGTCACTTGACGTTCACGTGCGCCGACCAGCATTCCCGGCATGGGTACTGCTGCACTGCTCAGGGCCGCCGGCGTCGGAGTCGGGGACGAGGTCGTCGTACCGGCCTTCGGCACCGTGGACGTCGCCGACGCGGTGATCCAGACCGGCGCGCTGCCGGTGTTCGCCGACATAGACCCGGCCACGTACTGCCTGGACGCCTCCGCCGTCGACGCCGCGATCACGCCCCGTACGTCGGCCGTCGTCGCCGTTCACCGCTTCGGGCGGACCGCGGACCTCACGCGGCTGCACGCGATCGGCCGGCGGCACGGGCTGCTGGTGCTGGAACACGCCGAGACCGAGGCGCCGTTCGAGGAGACCGCGCAGCGCAGAGAGCGTGCCGCCTATCTGGACGCGCGCCTGCGCGGGGTGCGCACGCCCGACGGCGGCGACGGACACACCTATCAGCAATACGTGGTGCGAGTGCCGGGCAACGGCCGACCGGACCGGGACGCCTTCGCACGGGCCATACGGGCCAAGGGGATCGACTGCCGGGTGCCGGTGAAGACGCCGGTGCACCGGCTGCCCGGACACCGGCGCTGGATCTCCCTGCCGCAGACGGAGCGAGCCGCCGAGGAGACGCTCGCGCTGCCGGTGGACGCCTCGCTGACGCGGCGGCAGATGCAGCGGATCGTCTCCGCGTGCAACGCGCTGGGCGGACCGATCACGATTGGGAGCACGGCCGCGTTCGGGGTATGATCTACTCCGTCGCCGCGGGGGAATCCCGTAAAGGCGACCGGCCCCTATAGCTCAGTCGGTAGAGCGTCTCCATGGTAAGGAGAAGGTCAACGGTTCGATTCCGTTTGGGGGCTCTTGCAGAAAAGGCCCCGCCCCTTCGGGCGGGGCCTTTCGCGTGTCCGGGGGCTCCGCGTCACCGCGGAGCCCCCGGATTCAGTCCTGGAGGACTTCGGGCACCCGCATGGCGAGGATCGCCATGTCGTCGGACGGGGCGTCCGACGCGAAGCGCTCCACGGCGCGCATGATGCGGGCCGCGACCGCGCCGGCCGTCAGGCCCGTGCATGTGGTGAGGACGTCGGCGAGGCCGTCGTCGCCCAGCATGCGCGTCCCCTCGCGGCGCTCGGTGACGCCGTCGGTGACGCACAGCAGGACGTCGCCCGGGTCCAGCGTGACCGTCTGCTCGTAGAGTTCGAGGTCGTCCATCACGCCGAGCAGCGGCTGCGGCTCGGCGGCCGGTACGACGGTGCCGTCCTGACGCAGGCGCAGCGGCAGCGGGTGGCCGGCGCAGACGACCTTCAGCTCGGCGCTGCCGTCCTCCTGCGGGCGCAGCTCCCCGTAGAGGAGGGTGAGGAAGCGGCTGCGGGCGCCCTCGTCCAGGATCGCGGAGTTCAGGCGCTCCAGGACGGCGGGGCCGTCGTAGCCCTCGCGGGCCAGCAGTCTCAGGGCGTGGCGGGCGAGTCCGGTCACGGCCGCCGCCTCCGGGCCGGTGCCGCAGACGTCCCCGATGGCGAAGCCGTAGGCGCCGTCGCGGATGGGGAAGAGGTCGTAGAAGTCGCCGCCGACCTCGTTGCCCTCGCCGGCGGCGCGGTAGATGACCTCGACCTCGACGCCGTCGATGACGGGCAGGCCGGGCGGCAGGAGGCTGCGCTGGAGCGCCTGGCTGCTGGCCGTGCGCTCCGAGTACAGGCGGGCGTTGTCCAGGGCGAGGGCGGCGCGGCGGCTGAGGTCCTCGGCCAGCTCCAGGATCTCCTGGCGGAAGTGGTCGTCGGAGGGCCTGCCGAGGGTGAGCATGCCGATCACGCGGTTGCGCGCCACCAGCGGCAGGACGACGGTCTCCCCGCCGACCGCGGAGGCGGTGGCCAGGGTGGGGCCGATGATCGTGCCGATCCGGTGCTGGCTGTCGCCCAGGCTGAGACTGCGCATGGAGCTGCGCAGTGCGGCCTGGTGGGCGGCCTCGCCGGGCGCGGACCAGACGCGGGCGCCGGGCGTGGGCACCGGGTCGGGCGGGGCGATCTTCGACAGCAGGGACTTGATGCCGTCGATCAACTCCTCGTCCTCGTGCAGGACGTAGGAGAGGTAGGGCTCCGAGGCCTGGTCGGCGATGGTGTAGACGGCGCACCAGGTGGCCAGGGTGGGCACGGTCATCTGCGCCATCAGGGCCAGGGTCTGGTCGCGGTCCAGGGTGCCGGCGAGCAGGTCGGACGCCTCGACGAGGAAGCTGAGCGAGCCGCGGCGCAGCCGCTCCAGCTCGCCGAGGCGGGCCGACTCGACGGCGAGGGCGATCCGGTCGGCGGCGAACTGAAGGCGCAGCGCCTCCTCGTTGGAGTAACGTCCCGGCGCTTCGGCGGCGACGCCGAGGGAGCCGGTGAGGCGGCCCTCGACCTTGAGCGGAACCGTGACCACGGAGCGCATGCCGGTGCCGCCGAGCAGGGGCACGGCGCCGGCGGCCGCGCTGAGGTCGTCGTGGACGGCGGGCATCCGGGCGGAGCCGTAGCGGCCGGGGCCCGCCTCGACAGGAACGCGGGCGAAGCGCTGGCGGGTGGAGGGCAGGCCGGTGGAGGCGCGCACCTCGAGTTCCGTCTCGTCGTCGGTGGCCAGGAGCAGGAAGGCGGCGTCGGCGTCGAGCATGTCCCGGGCGCGCTCCACGGTGCGCTGGAGGAGGCCGTCGAGGTCGTCGGGGGCGGGGGAGCCGATGAAGACCTCGAACGGGTCGGTGTTCGAGCCGTCGGCGGCGGAGGCGCCGTCGCCGACGGCCGGGTGGCGCGTGGGCGTCTGGAGCACGGCGCGCTCGTGGTCGCGGACCAGCAGGCAGACGGTGGAGGGTTCGCCTCCGGTGTCGCGGACGCGCAGGTGGGAGGCGTAGACGGGGATGACGCGGCCGTGGGCGCCGCGGATGCCGTAGCTGCCTTCCCAGCGGGAGAGCCGGAGGGCTTCGGCGACGCCGGTGCCGGTGCCGGGGGTGTGCGGCCAGGCGGCGAGGTCGGTGAGCGGTTTGCCGAGGACGTGCTCGGCTGAGTAGCCGAACAGGTCCTCGCCGTCCTCGTTCCACGCGGTGATGGCGCCGCCGCGGTCGATCTGGACGACGGCGACGCGGACCCGGCCGTCGGTGAGGGGGAGCAGTTCGTCGGGCAGCAGGGGGCCCGCGGTGCGGGTGCCGACGGGGCGTTCGGGCACGTCGAGCTGGAACCAGACGTTCTTGTGGGTGGGGGCGTAGTCCACGCCCCAGCGGCTGGCGAGGGCGGCGCAGAGCTGGAGGCCGCGGCCGCCTTCGCGGTCGGGGCTGCCCATGTCGATCGCCGCGCTCTGCAACGGCACCTCGCGCTCGGGATAGCGGTCGGAGACCTCGATGCGCACCGCTTCGTCGCTGCGCAGGCACAGGACGTCGGCGGCGGTGCCGGCGTGCACGACGGCGTTGGTGACCAGTTCGCTGGTGAGCACCACGGCGTCGTCGACGATGTCGCCGAAGCCCCAGCCCTGGAGGGTGTCGCGGACGAAGGAGCGGGCGGTGGCGACCGAGCGCCCCAGTGGCTCGAAGCTGGCGGCCGCGCGGGCGGTGATCACAGAACTCCTCGTCCGGTCGTCGGCGTCCAGGTCTCGGCGGCCGCGCGGCTCGCCCCGCTGCTCGGGCAGCTCGGGGTCCCGCGGGCCGCCCGGCCGTTGCTCCGGGGGCTGCTCCCCGGGGATCACTCCGGTGGTCATTGTGTGCGGCCGCCCTCCGATGCCCGCTCGATCCCGTGCCACCGCCCAGGCCGGAGACTCCGGCACGGCTGGACAGCCGCATGCAAGGTTACTTACCTTCGCGGCCCCTGCGGATGCCGGTCAGCGGTGTTTTCGCCCAGAGGGTGTGCGGACGCTGTGCGAAGCTGCCGAACTGTTATGGCCTGGTTCGGCAGGGGTGAAACACTGGGCAGGCTTTCTGTCGACGGTGCGGGCGGGCGAGTGCCCGCGGTGTGCGCGGGGCAGCAACCCCTCGCGCGCTCTGGCCGTACTGGGCAGGCGTAGGCAGCAGTAGCCGGGGCGCCGGGCGGCGGCTCGGGGCACGGCAGTACAGGTCGATCCCTGCGGGAGGGACACAGTGGAGTCTGGCGCAGCGACGCGGAGCACGAAGACGCGCGCGAGGGGCGGGCAGTCCGGGCAGTCCTCCGGCGGTCAGCGCGGGCCGCGCGACGGGACCGTCACGGTGGACGCGGCGGCCCTGAACCGGCTGCTGGCGGCTCTGGTGGGCATGCGCGACGGCAACTTCCGCAAGCGGCTCACGGTGTCCGGGGACGGCGTGATGTCGGAGATCGCCGCCGTCTTCAACGAGGTGGCCGACCGCAACCTGCATCTCACGGGCGAGCTGGCGCGGGTACGGCGCGTGGTGGGGCGTGAGGGGAAGCTCACCGAGCGGCTGGAGACGGGGGCCTGCGAGGGCTCCTGGTCGGCGGCGATCGAGAACTCCAACGCGCTCGTGGACGACCTGGTGCGGCCCGTGTCCGAGGTGGGCAGGGTGCTGTCGGCGGTCGCCGAGGGCGATCTCTCGCCGCGCATGGAGCTGCGCACGACGGCGGCGGAGGGGGCAGGGCATCCGCTGCGGGGCGAGTTCCTGAAGGTCGGGCGGACCGTCAACAACCTGGTGGACCAGTTGTCGACGTTCACCGACGAGGTCACGCGGGTGGCCAGCGAGGTGGGGACGGAGGGGAAGCTGGGCGGTCAGGCGCGGGTGCGCGGGCTGTCCGGTTCGTGGAAGGACCTCACCGACTCGGTCAACACCATGGCGTCCCGGCTGACGGCGCAGGTGCGGGACATCGCGCTGGTGACCACGGCGGTGGCCAAGGGCGATCTGTCGCGCAAGGTGACTGTGCACGTCGCGGGCGAGATGCTGGAGCTGAAGAACACCGTCAACACGATGGTGGACCAGCTCTCCGCCTTCTCCTCCGAGGTGACCCGGGTGGCCCGCGAAGTGGGCACGGACGGCATCCTGGGCGGTCAGGCTCATGTGCCCGGCGTGGACGGCACGTGGAAGGAGCTGACCGACTCGGTGAACCTGATGGCCGGCAACCTGACGGCCCAGGTGCGCGGCATCGCGCAGGTGACGACCGCCGTCGCCAACGGCGACCTGTCGCAGAAGGTGACCGTCCCGGCGCGCGGGGAGGTGGCGCGGCTGGCCGAGACGATCAACCAGATGACCGAGACGCTGCGGATCTTCGCGGACGAGGTCACGCGGGTGGCCAACGAGGTCGGCGCGGAGGGTCGGCTCGGCGGCCAGGCGATCGTGCCGGGCGTGGCGGGGACGTGGAAGGACCTGACCGACTCGGTGAACACGGTGTTCCGCAACCTCACCACGCAGGTGCGGGACATCGCGGCCGTGACGACGGCCGTGGCCAGCGGCGATCTGTCGCAGAAGGTCACCGTGGACGTGGCCGGCGAGATGCTGGAGCTGAAGAACACCGTCAACGGCATGGTGGACCAGCTCTCGGCGTTCGGCGCCGAGGTGACCCGGGTGGCGCGGGAGGTCGGCGTCGAGGGCGAGCTGGGCGGTCAGGCGCAGGTGTCCGGGGCCGCCGGGACGTGGAAGGACCTCACCGACTCCGTCAACACCGCGTTCCGCAACCTCACCGGTCAGGTGCGCAACATCGCGCAGGTGACGACGGCCGTGGCCAACGGCGACCTGTCGCAGAAGGTCACCGTGGACGTATCCGGCGAGATGCTTCAGCTCAAGAACACCGTGAACACCATGGTGGACCAGCTCTCGTCCTTCGCCGACCAGGTGACCCGGATGGCGCGGGACGTGGGCACGGAGGGCCGGCTGGGCGGTCAGGCCCGGGTGGACGGCGTGTCGGGCACGTGGAAGGAGCTGACCGACTCGGTCAACTTCATGGCCGGCAACCTCACCTCGCAGGTACGGCAGATCGCCCAGGTGACGACGGCGGTGGCGCGCGGCGATCTGTCGCAGAAGATCGACGTGGACGCGCGCGGGGAGATCCTGGAGCTGAAGAGCACCATCAACACGATGGTGGACCAGCTCTCCGCGTTCGCCGACCAGGTGACGAAGGTGGCCCGCGAGGTGGGCACCGAGGGGCGGCTGGGCGGTCAGGCGCAGGTGCCCGGCGTCGCCGGTGTGTGGCGCGATCTCACCGATTCGGTGAACGGCATGGCGGGGAACCTCACCTCGCAGGTGCGCAACATCGCGCAGGTGGCCACCGCGGTGGCGCGCGGCGACCTGTCGCAGAAGATCACCGTGGACGCGCGCGGGGAGATCCAGGAGCTGAAGAACACCCTCAACACGATGGTGGACCAGCTCTCCTCGTTCGCCCAGGAGGTGACCCGGGTGGCCCGCGAGGTGGGCACGGAGGGCATCCTGGGCGGGCAGGCCGAGGTGCAGGGGGTGGCCGGCACCTGGAAGGACCTCACCCAGTCGGTGAACTTCATGGCGAACAACCTGACCATCCAGGTCCGCAACATCGCCGAGGTCACGACCGCGGTCGCCAAGGGCGACCTGTCCAAGAAGATCACCGTCGACGCCAAGGGCGAGATCCTCGAACTGGTCACCACCGTGAACACGATGGTCGACCAGCTCTCCTCGTTCGCCGAGCAGGTGACCCGGGTGGCCCGCGAGGTGGGCACCGAGGGCATCCTCGGCGGGCAGGCGCACGTGCCGGGGGTCGTCGGCATCTGGAAGGACCTCAACGACAACGTCAACCTGATGGCCAACAACCTGACCGTGCAGGTGCGCAACATCTCCCAGGTCGCGGCGGCGGTGGCCAACGGCGACCTGACGCGGACGGTGACGATCGAGGCGCGCGGCGAGGTCGCGCAGCTCGCCGACACGTTCAACACGATGGTGAAGACGCTCAGCTCGTTCGCCGACCAGGTGACCAAGGTGGCCCGCGAGGTGGGCACGGACGGCATCCTGGGCGGTCAGGCGTACGTGCCGGGCGTGGCGGGCACCTGGAAGGACCTCACCGAGTCGGTGAACCAGATGGCGTCCAACCTGACCGGCCAGGTGCGCAACATCGCGATGGTGACCACCGCCATCGCCAAGGGCGATCTGACCAAGAAGATCGACATCGACGCGCGCGGGGAGATCCTGGAGCTGAAGACGACCATCAACACGATGGTGGACCAGCTCTCCTCGTTCGCCGGGGAGGTCACCCGGGTGGCCCGCGAGGTGGGCACCGAGGGGGCGCTGGGCGGCCAGGCGCGGGTCCGGGACGTGGACGGCACCTGGCGGGACCTGACGGAGTCGGTGAACGAGATGGCCGGGAACCTGACCCGGCAGGTGCGCGCCATCGCGCGGGTGGCGACCGCGGTGACCCGCGGCGACCTGAACCTGAAGATCGACGTGGACGCCTCCGGCGAGATCCAGGAGCTCCAGGACTACATCAACAAGATGATCGCCAACCTGCGCGACACGACCATCGCCAACAAGGAGCAGGACTGGCTGAAGGGCAACCTGGCCCGCATCTCGGCGCTGATGCAGGGCCGCCGCGACCTGGAGGACGTGGCGTCGCTGATCATGAGCGAGCTGACGCCGGTGGTCTCCGCGCAGCACGGCGCGTTCTTCGTGGCGATGCAGACGGCCGACGACAAGGACCTCGGCGGCCAGGCGGACGACGCCTATGAGCTGCGGATGCTCGGCTCCTACGGCTACTCGATGGGCTCCATGCCGACGTCGTTCCGGCCGGGTGAGGCGCTGATCGGCACGGCGGCGGAGGAGAAGCGCACGATCCTGGTGGCGAACGCGCCCAGCGGCTACCTGAAGATCTCCTCCGGGCTCGGCGAGGCGCCGCCGGCCCAGGTGATCGTGCTGCCGGTGCTGTTCGAGGGGAAGGTGCTCGGCGTGATCGAGCTGGCCTCGTTCACGGAGTTCACGCAGATCCAGAAGGACTTCCTCAACCAGATCGCGGAGATGATCGCCACCAGCGTCAACACCATCTCCGTCAACACCAAGACCGAGCTGTTGCTGAAGCAGTCCCAGGAGCTGACCGAGCAACTGCGCCTGCGCTCGGAGGAGCTGGAGCAGCGGCAGAAGGCGCTCCAGGTGTCCAACGCCGAACTGGAGGAGAAGGCCGAGCTGCTGGCCCAGCAGAACCGCGACATCGAGGCGAAGAACTCCGAGATCGAGGAGGCGCGGCAGGTTCTGGAGGAGCGCGCCGAGCAGCTCGCGGTGTCCATGCGCTACCGCAGCGAGTTCCTGGCCAACATGTCGCACGAGCTGCGCACGCCGCTGAACTCGCTGCTGATCCTGGCCAAGTTGCTGGCCGACAACGCGGAGGGCAACCTCTCGCCGAAGCAGGTGGAGTTCGCCGAGACGATCCACGGCGCCGGGTCCGACCTGTTGCAGCTCATTAACGACATCCTGGACCTGTCGAAGGTCGAGGCGGGCAAGATGGACGTCTCGCCGACCCGGATCGCGCTCGTCCAGCTCATCGACTACGTGGAGGCCACCTTCCGGCCGCTGACCGCGGAGAAGGGCCTGGACCTGTCGGTGCGGGTCTCCCCGGAGCTGCCCGCGACCCTGCACACCGACGAGCAGCGGCTGCTCCAGGTGCTGCGCAACCTGCTGTCCAACGCGGTGAAGTTCACCGACTCCGGTTCGGTCGAGCTGGTCATCCGCCCGGCCCGGGACGAGGTGCCGCAGGCGATCAGGGAGCAGTTGCTGGAGGCCGGCTCGCTCACCGATCCGGAGGCGGACCTGATCGCGTTCTCCGTCACCGACACCGGCATCGGCATCGCGGCCAGCAAGATGCGGGTGATCTTCGAGGCGTTCAAGCAGGCCGACGGCACCACCAGCCGCAAGTACGGCGGAACGGGGCTGGGGCTGTCCATCTCGCGGGAGATCGCCCAGCTCCTCGGCGGTGAGATCCACGCGCAGAGCGAGCCGGGCCGCGGCTCGACGTTCACGCTGTACCTGCCGCTGCACCCGGGCGACCTTCCGCCGCAGGGCTACCAGCAGCCCGCCTCCGCGCTGGACGCCGACGAGCTGGTCGCCGCCGCCGAGCCGCATCTGTCCGACCTCTCCAGCCTCGCGGACCTCTCGGAGCTGTCCGCGGCGCAGGTGGAGACGCCGGCCGAGGTGAAGTCGTACCAGGAGACGCAGAACGGGGCCGCTGCGCTCTTCCGGCGCCGCCGCCGGGCCCTGCCCGCGGGCGAGCCGGGGCAGCCCGAGCGGCGCGGCGGGCAGGGGCCGGCGGACCAGGACGGTTCGCAGGAGGCCGGGCAGTGGCCGGCGCCTGCCGGGCAGGCGGACACGGCGCCGCGCGGGCGCCGGGACGTCCGGTTCGGCGGCGAGAAGGTGCTCATCGTCGACGACGACATCCGCAACGTGTTCGCGCTGACCAGCGTCCTGGAGCAGTACGGCCTGTCCGTGCTCTACGCGGAGAACGGCCGGGAGGGCGTCGAGGTCCTGGAGCAGCACGACGACGTCGCGGTGGTCCTGATGGACATCATGATGCCCGAGATGGACGGGTACGCCACGACCACGGCGATCCGCAGGATGCCCCAGTTCGCCGAGCTGCCGATCGTCGCGCTGACCGCGAAGGCGATGAAGGGCGACCGGGAGAAGGCGCTCGAGTCGGGCGCATCCGACTACGTGACCAAGCCGGTCGACCCCGACTATCTGCTGGGCGTGATGGAGCGGTGGATGCGGGGAGAGTGACCCTGTCAGGAGGGGCGCCGGGGAGCGGGGGAGCGAAGGCGCCCCGGAGTGCGGCGGGAGCGGTGAACGGGCCGTGAAGGGGCGGCGGAACGGCGAGGGCACGGCGCGGGCCCGGTGTCGGGAACCTGCGGCGGCCCCGCGGAGTTGTTGACTGTGAGTGCTCGAAGCCGTGTAGGGGCGCGGAAACCGGGGAACTTTCAGATCCCCTGCCGCGTTT
Source organism: Streptomyces sp. NPDC046985 (assembly GCF_040644415.1). Lineage (NCBI taxonomy): Bacteria > Bacillati > Actinomycetota > Actinomycetes > Kitasatosporales > Streptomycetaceae > Streptomyces > Streptomyces sp. NPDC046985. Next base: position 152,136 of record NZ_JBEYWK010000019.1, on the reverse strand, counting down.
CCGCTCCGTGCACAGTGACAACACGGTGACAGGGTGTGGCGACAGGCGGGGTGCGGCTACGATGACCGGCACAAGGACGGGCGGCGCAAGGGAGTCGTCCCCCGGGGCGGCGCCTGTGGGCGCCTCCCCGTTTCCTGCGGACAGGGGCGGCCCCACGCCGGGGCGAGGAGGGCGGGCCATGGTGCAGAAGGCCAAGATCCTCCTGGTCGATGACCGGCCGGAGAATCTGCTGGCGCTGGAGGCCATCCTCTCTGCGCTCGATCAGACGCTGGTACGGGCATCGTCCGGGGAGGAAGCGCTCAAAGCGCTGCTCACGGACGACTTCGCGGTGATTCTGCTGGACGTCCAGATGCCGGGCATGGACGGTTTCGAGACGGCAGCGCACATCAAACGGCGGGAGAGGACGCGGGACATCCCGATCATCTTCCTCACCGCGATCAACCACGGCCCGCACCACACGTTCCGCGGATATGCGGCGGGTGCGGTGGACTACATCTCCAAGCCCTTCGACCCGTGGGTGCTGCGCGCGAAGGTGTCGGTCTTCGTCGATCTGTACATGAAGAACTGCCAGCTCAAGGAGCAGGCGTCGCTGCTGCGGCTCCAGCTTGAGGGCGGCGGCAAGGACGGCGTCGCCGAGGGCAAGGACTCGCCCGGCCTGCTCGCCGAGCTGTCCGCGCGGCTCGCGGCGGTCGAGGAGCAGGCGGAGGCTCTGTCCAAACAGCTCGACGACGAGTCCGCGGACGCGGCGGCGGTCGCCACGGCCGCCCACCTGGAGCGCAAGCTGACCGGTCTGCGCCGCGCCCTGGACGCGCTGGAGCCGGGCGCCGGAAGCCCCTCCTCGGTGTCCTCGCAGAGCTGAGTCCCGCCGGGCGCGCGGCAAGCGGCGGATCCCGCCGGGTTCCTCCGCCCGCCGGATCCGTGAGCGATCCGCAACCTGCCGAGACGACCGTCTCGTTGCGCCCGGCTTGCGAGGCCCTGTGGCCTCCGCCGCCGGGCACCGCAGGCCGCCGCCGGAACGTGACGGGCCGTCAAGCCAGGGCGACGACAAAGGCGACACGAACGGGTGAAGCGCGGGGCACACGTGTCCGTCGCCGCCTCCGACGGTAACCTCACACTCATGGCCTCACGTCCCCCCGCAGCCAAGAAGCAGCCCGCCAGGAAGGCGGCCGCTCCCGCGAAGGCTCCGGCGAGGAAGGCCGCGGCGACCAGGGCCCCCGCCAAGAAGGCCGCCCCCCGTGCGGCGTCCTCCAGGAAGGCGTCCGCGGGCCGGCCGGCGCCTCGCCCCGCGCCCAGCCCGACCGGGGGCGTGTACCGGCTGGTGCGCGCCTTCTGGCTGGGCATCGCGCACGCCGTCGGCTCCGTCTTCCGCGGCATAGGGCAGGGAGCGAGGAACCTCGATCCGGCCCACCGCAAGGACGGCGTCGCGCTGCTGCTGCTCGCCGTCGCGCTGATCGTCGCGGCCGGCACCTGGGCGGATTTGCGCGGCCCCGTCGGGGACCTGGTCGAGATCCTGGTCACCGGCGCGTTCGGCCGGCTCGACCTGCTGGTGCCGATCCTGATCGGGCTCATCGCCGTACGCCTCATCCGGCACCCGGAGAAGCCCGAGGCCAACGGCCGGATCGTGATCGGGCTGTCGGCGCTCGTGATGGGTGTGCTCGGACAGGTGCACATCGCCTGCGGCTCGCCCGCCCGCAGCCAGGGCATGCGGGCGATAAGGGACGCCGGCGGCCTCATCGGCTGGAGCGCCGCGACCCCGCTGACGTACGCGCTGGGCGTTGTGCTCGCGGTGCCGCTGCTGGTGCTGCTCACCGTGTTCGGCCTGCTGGTGGTCACCGCCACCCCGGTCAACGCCATCCCGCAACGGCTGCGGCTGCTCGGGGCGAGACTCGGTCTGCTGTCCGAGCCGGAAGGCTACGAAGGGGAGTTCGAAGACTATGGAGAGTACGGGGAGTACCTAGAGGACGACGCCCGCCGCGACGAGCAGTGGCGCGAAGCGCCGCCCGCCCGCCCGCGCCGACGGCAGAGCGCCCCCGGCGCCTACGACCCCGACGGCGCGGAGCACGAGGCCCTGGCCAAGCGCCGGGGCAGGCCCCGGCGTTCCGCCGTGCCGCAGCCGGACATGACACGGCGGATGGACGCCGTGGACGTGGCCTCCGCCGCCGCCGCCTCACTCGACGGCGCGGTCCTGCACGGCCTGCCGCCGTCGCCGATCGTCGCCGACCTCACCCAGGGCGTCAGCGGCGGCGACCGGGCCGAGACGCCGACCGCCACCCCGGTCCCGGCCGCGCGGCCCGAGCAGGACCGCGCCGCCGGGCGCCCCCCGGCGGAGGCGCCGGCGCCGCGTCCCGCGCGGGAGGAGACGTCCGCCGCCGTCCTCGACCTCACCAAGGCCCCGCCCGCCGAGGTCCGTGAACTGCCGCCCCGCGCCGAGCAGCTCCAGCTCTCCGGCGACATCACCTACTCGCTGCCCGCCCTGGACCTCCTGGAGCGCGGCGGTCCGGGCAAGTCGCGCAGCGCGGCCAACGACGTCATCGTGGACGCGCTGACCAACGTCTTCACCGAGTTCAAGGTCGACGCCCGGGTCACCGGCTTCACCCGCGGGCCGACGGTCACCCGCTACGAGGTCGAACTCGGCCCGGCCGTCAAGGTCGAGCGGATCACCGCGCTGACCAAGAACATCGCCTACGCCGTGGCCAGCCCGGACGTGCGCATCATCAGCCCGATCCCTGGCAAGTCGGCGGTCGGCATCGAGATCCCCAACACCGACCGGGAGATGGTCAACCTCGGGGACGTGCTGCGCCTGGCGGCGGCCGCCGAGGACGACCACCCGATGCTCGTCGCGCTCGGCAAGGACGTCGAGGGCGGCTACGTGATGGCCAACATCGCGAAGATGCCGCACATCCTGGTCGCCGGCGCCACCGGCTCCGGCAAGTCGTCCTGCATCAACTGCCTCATCACCTCGGTCATGATGCGGGCGACCCCCGAGGACGTCCGCATGGTCCTCGTCGACCCCAAGCGCGTCGAGCTGACCGCGTACGAGGGCATCCCGCACCTGATCACACCGATCATCACCAACCCCAAGCGGGCGGCCGAGGCGTTGCAGTGGGTCGTCCGCGAGATGGACCTGCGCTACGACGACCTGGCCGCGTACGGGTTCCGGCACATCGACGACTTCAACGCGGCCGTGCGCAACGGCAAGACGAAGGCGCCCGAGGGCAGCGAACGCGAGTTGCAGCCCTACCCGTATCTGCTGGTGATCGTCGACGAGCTGGCCGACCTGATGATGGTCGCGCCGCGCGACGTCGAGGACGCGATCGTGCGCATCACGCAGCTCGCCCGCGCCGCCGGCATCCATCTGGTGCTCGCCACCCAGCGCCCCTCCGTCGACGTCGTCACCGGCCTGATCAAGGCGAACGTGCCCTCCCGGCTGGCGTTCGCCACCTCCTCGCTCGCCGACTCCCGGGTCATCCTCGACCAGCCCGGCGCCGAGAAGCTGATCGGCAAGGGCGACGGGCTGTTCCTGCCGATGGGCGCGAGCAAACCGACCCGCCTGCAGGGCGCCTTCGTGACCGAGGACGAGGTCGCCGTCGTCGTCCAGCACTGCAAGGACCAGATGACCCCGGTCTTCCGGGAGGACGTCACCGTCGGCTCCAAGCAGAAGAAGGAGATCGACGAGGACATCGGCGACGACCTCGACCTGCTGTGCCAGGCCGCCGAGCTGGTCGTCTCCACGCAGTTCGGATCGACGTCCATGCTCCAGCGCAAGCTGCGCGTCGGCTTCGCCAAGGCCGGGCGGCTGATGGACCTCATGGAGTCGCGCAACGTCGTCGGCCCCAGCGAGGGGTCCAAGGCGCGCGACGTGCTGGTGAAGCCCGACGAGCTGGACGGCGTGCTGGCCGTGATTCGCGGCGAGTCGGAGGGGTAGCAGCAAAGAGACGCCCGGCCCGCGGAGACGGCTGCCGCGGGCAGCGCGGAAGGGCCGCCGTGATCCACCCGTTAGGCGGTTGTGAGCAACCGTTTCCCTTAGACGCACGTCAAGTTGAGCAGAAGGACCGGTACGAGTCCGACCATGGACCGCGCACCTGTCCCGCCATCGGATCGGCCGGCCATTCCGATGGCGTACAAAGTCCTACCGTCGGCTCGCTCCACCCTTTTGCACCCCCCTAGACTGAACCTCCAGCACAGGCGGCTACACGCTCGAAAGGCGCCCCCGTGTCCATCGGCAACTCCCCTGAAGACGAGCGTCCGTTCGAAGACGTTTCCGAGGAAGCCCGCCCCTCCGTCGGCCGCGCCCTGAAGGACGCGCGCCTCGCCGCCGGACTGACCGTCGACGAGGTCAGCGCCGCCACCCGCGTCCGCATCGCCCTTGTGCAGGCCATCGAGGCCGACGACTTCGGCCCCTGCGGCGGCGACGTCTACGCCCGCGGGCACATCCGGGCGCTGGCGCGCGAAGTGGGCGTCGATCCGGCCCCGCTGCTGGACCAGTACGCCGCCGAGCACGGCGGGCGCCCCGCGCCCACCCCGGCCGCCCCGCTGTTCGAAGCCGAGCGCATCCGCCCCGAGCGCCGCGGGCCGAACTGGACCGCGGCCATGGTCGCCGCGATCGTCGTGGTCATCGGCTTCGTCGGCTTCACCGCCGTCAAGGGCGGCGACTCGGACGACAGCGCCAAGGCCCAGGTCGGCGGTGCCACGCCCGGTGCCAGCGCCTCGGCCTCGCCCAAGCCGAAGGGCGGCAAGCCCGCCGCCCAGAAGCCCGCCCCCTCCGACAGCGCCATCGCCGCCGCACCCCAGGACAAGGTGACCGTCCAGGTGAGCGCCCCGAACGGGCGGAGCTGGATCTCGGCCAAGGACCACAACGGCCGGATGCTCTTCGACGGGCTGCTGAACAAGGGCGAGTCCAAGACCTTCCAGGACAGCACGAAGATCAACCTCATCCTCGGCGACGCCGGCGCGATCCAGCTCTACGTCAACGGCAAGAAGATCGAGGACCAGTTCCAGCCGGGCGCCGTGGAACGCCTCACCTACACCAAGGGCGACCCGCAGGCCGGATAGCCCGCGGCCGGTGAGCGGGCCCCCTTCCGGGGCCGCGCCGAAAGCAGCGCAGGGGCCGTCCGGCATCGGGCGGCCCCTTCGGCATGGGGCCTTCGACAGGGGGCCTTCCGCGGACGAAGTAGTCTTGAGCCCATGCCTGAACGCCGTACCGTCGCACTCGTCACTCTTGGCTGCGCCCGTAACGAGGTGGACTCGGAGGAGCTGGCAGGCCGTTTGGAGGCGGACGGCTGGCAGCTCGTCGAGGACGCCGCACAAGCCGACGTCGCCGTGGTCAACACCTGCGGCTTCGTGGAAGCCGCCAAGAAGGACTCCGTCGACGCCCTCCTGGAGGCCAACGACCTCAAGGACCACGGCCGCACACAGGCCGTCGTCGCGGTCGGCTGCATGGCGGAGCGGTACGGCCGCGAGCTGGCCGAGGCGCTGCCCGAGGCCGACGGCGTGCTCGGCTTCGACGACTACGCGGACATCTCCGACCGCTTGCAGACCATCCTGAGCGGCGGCGTGCACGCCGCGCACACCCCGCGCGACCGCCGCAAGCTGCTGCCGATCAGCCCGGCCGAGCGGCAGGACGCGGGCGCCGCCGTCGCCCTGCCGGGGCACGGCCCCGCCGACCTCCCCGAGGGCCTCGCCCCCGCCTCGGGCCCCCGGGCGCCCCTGCGCCGTCGGCTGGACGGCGCCCCGGTCGCCTCGGTCAAGCTCGCCTCCGGCTGCGACCGGCGCTGCACCTTCTGCGCCATCCCCTCCTTCCGCGGCTCGTTCATCTCCCGCCGCCCCAGCGACGTGCTGAACGAGACCCGGTGGCTGGCCGAGCAGGGGGTGAAAGAGATCATGCTGGTCTCCGAGAACAACACCTCCTACGGCAAGGACCTCGGCGACATCCGCCTGCTGGAGTCCCTGCTGCCCGAGCTGGCCGAGGTCGACGGCATCGAACGGGTGCGGGTCAGCTACCTCCAGCCGGCCGAGATGCGCCCCGGACTCGTCGACGTCCTGACCTCCACCCCGAAGGTCGCCCCCTACTTCGACCTCTCCTTCCAGCACTCCGCGCCCGGCGTGCTGCGCGCCATGCGCCGCTTCGGCGACACCGACCGCTTCCTGGAGCTGCTGGACACCATCCGCGCCAAGGCGCCGGAGGCCGGGGTGCGCTCCAACTTCATCGTCGGCTTCCCCGGCGAGTCCGCCGCCGACTTTGCCGAGCTGGAGCGTTTCCTGAGCGGCGCGCGGCTGGACGCCATCGGCGTCTTCGGCTACTCCGACGAGGAGGGCACGGAGGCGGCCGGCTACGAGAACAAGCTCGATCCCGACCTCGTCGCCGAGCGGCTGGCCCGGATCTCCCAGCTCGCCGAGGAACTCGTCTCGCAGCGCGCCGAGGAGCGCGTCGGGGAGACGGTGCGGGTACTCGTGGAGTCGATCGACCCCGAGGAGGGCGTGTCCGGACGGGCGGCGCACCAGGCGCCGGAGACGGACGGCCAAGTGACGCTCACCGGCGGCGAGGGACTTGCCGTCGGCCGTATCGTCGAGGCGAAGGTCGTCGCCGCGCAAGGCGTCGACCTGGTGGCCGAGCCGCTGGCGGACGCGTCGACGTGGAGCGAGGAGGCGGGCAGATGACCGGAGTCCCGGCATCCGCGGCGGGCGGCTCCCCCCGTGCGCAGACGGCCAGGGAGGCGGCCGCGCGCCGTGCCGACGACGCGGACGGGGCTCCGGCCGCCGGTCAGACGGACCCGGACGCCGCGTCTGCGTCCGCGGACGTCGCTCCTGCGCACCGCGACGCCGCTTCTACGCACCGCGACGCCGTTTCTGCGCACGACGGCACCCTTCATGTGCACGATGACACCCTTCATGCGCACGACGGCACCCTTCCTGCGCACCGCGACACCTCTCCTACTCACCGCGACGTCGCTCCTACGCACCGCGACGCCGTTCCCGCGCCGCAGGACGACGCTCGCGCCTCTCAGGACCAGGAGGGCGGCAAGCCGCTGCGCGGCGGGAAGATCACGGCGGCGGCCGTCAACCAGGCCAGCGTGTGGAACGTCGCCAATCTGCTGACCATGCTGCGGCTGGTCCTGGTGCCCGGCTTCGTCGCCCTGATGCTGGCCGCGGGCGGTTACGACCCGGCGTGGCGCTCCCTCGCCTGGGCGGCTTTCGCCGTCGCCATGATCACGGACCTGTTCGACGGCCATCTGGCCCGGACGTACGACCTGGTCACCGACTTCGGGAAGATCGCCGACCCCATAGCCGACAAGGCGATCATGGGCGCGGCGCTGATCTGCCTCTCCGGTCTAGGCGACCTGCCCTGGTGGGTGACCGGGGTGATCCTGGGCCGGGAACTCGGCATCACGCTGCTGCGTTTCCTGGTCATCCGGTACGGCGTGATCCCCGCCAGCCGCGGCGGCAAGCTGAAGACGCTGACGCAGGGCGTCGCCGTCGGGATGTACGTGCTGGCCCTGACCGGCTGGCTGGCCACCCTGCGGTTCTGGGTGATGGCCGCGGCGGTCGTGCTGACCGTGCTGACCGGACTCGACTATGTGAGACAGGCCACGGTGCTGCGCCGGCGGGGAATCGCCGAGCGCCGGGCGGCGTTGGAGGAGTCGAAGGCGTGAGTTCACCGGCCGCCGACGTCGTGAGGCTACTCACGGTGAGAGGCGAGACGGTGGCCGTGGCCGAGTCGCTGACCGGCGGACTGGTCGCGGCCGAGATCACCTCGGTGCCCGGGGCCTCCAAGGTCTTCCGCGGCTCGATCACCGCCTACGCCACCGACCTCAAGCGGAAGCTGCTGAAGGTCGACGCCACTCTGCTGGCCCAGCGCGGAGCGGTGGATCCGCAGGTCGCCGCCCAGATGGCGACCGGCGTCCGGGACCTGCTGGGCGCCGACTGGGGCATCGCGACCACCGGGGTCGCGGGCCCCGACCCCCAGGACGGGCAGCCCGTCGGCACGGTCTTCGTGGCGGTGGCCGGGCCCGGCCGGACAGAGACCGGCGCCGCCCACGACGGGAAAACCTCCGCGCTGCGGTTGAACGGCAGCCGGGCGGAAATTCGTAGGGAGAGTGCACGCAGCGTGCTCGCACTGCTTTTGGACCGGATTGCCAGCCAACAGACCGGTAACGAGCGGGCACAGGATACGGAACGGAACGGGGGGTTTTGATGTTTGCAGCCCAGAGTGAACACGACATCGCTCCCCGCACGGCCGCGGCGCTAGGCGGTACGGTGGGGCGAGAAGGATGCGGCTACGCGGTCCGAGGAGGGAGCCACCGATGATTCTGCTCCGTCGCCTGCTGGGTGACGTGCTGCGTCGGCAGCGCCAACGCCAGGGCCGTACTCTGCGCGAAGTCTCCTCCTCCGCCCGAGTCTCGCTCGGCTATCTCTCCGAGGTGGAGCGGGGGCAGAAGGAGGCTTCCTCCGAGCTGCTCTCCGCGATCTGCGACGCGTTGGACGTACGGATGTCCGAGCTCATGCGGGAAGTGAGCGATGAACTCGCCCTCGCCGAGCTGGCCCGGTCTGCCGCGGCCGCCGACGGCATGCCCGCGCCGGTCCGCCCGATGCTGGGTTCCGTGTCGGTGACCGGCGTGCCACCCGAACGGGTGACTATCAAGGCGCCCGCCGAAGCGGTGGACGTGGTCGCCGCCTGAGCCGTCACGCGCACGCGATCTGACCCATACGTCACGAGGCCCCGGCCGGGGCTTCTCCGGACTCACCGGAGGAGCCGCGGACCGGGGCCCTTCGCGTGCCGTGACCGCGGCCGGTCCATTTGTGCTCGTGGCGGCGTCGGGCGATGGTGGAGGGCGGGTCGTGCCGCGGCGGAGCTGCGCCCGAGCGGACGAGCGGCGCGGCTGAGCGACGGCGTGGCGTCGGCGGCGAGTGACGGCGCCGGCGAGTGAGGGCGCCGCGAGCGCCCTCCCGTCCTCACGGCGCGTGGTGCGCGGGGCGGGGCTGACGGCGTCGGGCGTCCGGGCTGGAGGTGGGTGTGTGCGTGCGCGTTCGGGTCCGATAGCGCGCTGCGGCGTCGCCGTGGGGTTCGGCGGCCTGTGGTGGTGGGCGGTGCTGCGGTGCGTGCTGTCCGATGAGGCCGGAGTCCTGGAGGGCGTGGTCGTGGCGGGCGGCTGGGGGCTGAGTCTGCTGCCCGTGCACTGCGTCCCGAAGAGCGCGGTCACCGGTGCGTCGAGGCGGGGCCGACGCGTGGCCGGTGTCGTTGGGCGGCTTTCCGTGGAGTGGGGCGGGGGTGCCGCGGCCGGTGGCGGCGGGGGTGTGGTGAGCGGGGAGAGGGAGACGGCGGCTGGCGGGGATGCTGGGGTGGGGGTGGGTGGGGTTGCCGTTGGCGACGAGAAGGCTGTAGTCGCAGGTGAGGTGGCAGTTACTGCTGGGGACGCCGCGTGTGCTGGGGCTGCTGTGAGCGCCGGAGAGGCAGCGTCTGGCGGGGCTGCGAGGTGCGGCGGGGAAGCCGCGTCCGGTGGGGTCGCGGTGTCTGGCGGGGAGTCCGAGTCGGGTGCCGCCGATGCCGCTGATGCCGCCGAGAGCGGCCGGACGGCGTTCGGTGAGGCGGGAGGGTGGCCTTACGGGCACGGCGAGGGAGCGTCGACGACCGGGAGCGGCTGGCCGTACGGAACCGCCGCTGGGGAAAGGCCGCCAGCCAAGGGCGAGGACTCCTGACGGGCGGGATCGCATAGCCATACGCGGACGCGGGGGTGTGCCGCCGGGCGGCGCGCGAGCCCTCGCCTGGCACTTCTGGGCGGCCGAGCCGCGCGCTAGCGGGCGGCTGAGGCACGCGTCCTCGGGCGGTCGCGTCACGCGCCGTGCGCGGGTGCGACGTCCTCACGCGTGGTCAGGGACCATCCCCGCGCGTGCGGGATCGTCACGCGCCCCGGCGCGGATAACGCTCCCGCCACCGCTGCGGCGCGCCCGGCGCCGGGGCCGGGCCGGTCTGGCAGTTCGGGCACCAGTACGTGGGCCGGTCCTGGGCGCCGTCGCCTTGGTCGGCCACGCGGACCGAGGCGCCGCAGCGCAGGCAGGGGCGCGGCGCGCGGCCGTACACGAACAGGTCCTTCCCGCGCAGGTCGGTGGTCCGGCGGACCACGCGGTCGCGGTTGGCCTCCAGGAGCCTTTTGGCGAGCAGGGGCAGCTTCTCGGCCCGGTCGGCGGGCAGCGCGCCGACGGGCAGCCACGGGGTGGCGCCGAGCAGGAAGCAGATCTCGCTCTTGTAGACGTTGCCGACGCCGGCGAGATTGCGCTGGTCGAGCAGGGCCTCGCCGAGCTGACGGGACGGGTCGGCGAGCAGGTTGGCCAGGGCCACGCCGGGGTCCCAGTCGGCGCCGAGGAGATCGGGCCCCAGGTGGCCGACGGTGCGCTCCTCGTCGGCGGTGCGCAGCAGTTCGAGGACCGTGAGGCGGTAGCCGACGGCGGCGCGGTCGGCGGTGGCGAGGACGGCGCGGATCTGGTGGCCGGGGCCGCCCCTCCAGCGCTCGCCGTTGCCGTACACCTTCCAGGCGCCTTCCATCCGCAGGTGCGAGTGCAGCGTCACGCCGCCCTCGAAGCGAGTGAGCAGGTGCTTGCCGCGGCTGGCCGAGTCCAGCACGATCCGCCCGGCGAGGTCGACCGTGGCGTACTTCGGCACCCGGAAGTCGCTGCGGGTCAGCACCTTGCCCACGAGGGCGTCGTGCAAGCGCCTCGCGGTCTGCCAGACCGTGTCACCTTCGGGCATGGCTCCAGAGTGACACGGACCGCGGCGGCCGCTCGCGGGCGGTGGCCCGGCTCATGCGCGCAGGCGCAGGCCGCGCGGGGTGGCGACGAAGCCCGCTCCCTCCAGAAGCGACCCGATGGAGGAGGTCAGGGCCGGGGCGCCGTTGATCCGCTCGACCGTGACCGTGCCCAGGGAGCCGGCGCGGGCGGCCGCGGACAGCGCCTCGGCGGCGGCGCCCAGCCGCGGGTCGTCGGCGGCAGCGGCGCTGTCGGCATGCGCCGGGTCGGCGGGCCAGGCCAGCAGGGTCTTGCCGCCGCGCTCCATGTAGAGGGTCAGCTCACCGTCCACAAGCACCACCAGGGCGCCGGCCTTGCGCCCGGGTTTGTGCCCGGCTTCGGTCGGCGACTCGGGCCAGGGCAGCGCGGCGCCATAGGCGTTCGCCGGGTCGGCGGCGGCCAGCACGACCGCGCGGGAGTCGGCGCCGCCTCGGTCACCGCGTCCGCGTCCGCCGTAACCGAAGGAGGCCCCGCCGCCCCGCGGCCCGCCCTGGCCGGGCGACGCGAGGTCCCGGGGCGAGACGTACTCGCCGGGCGCGGGGCGGTGGCCGGAGGGCGGCCAGTCGGGGGCGCCGCCCAGGGACGCGAGGTCGTAGGCGCCGCCGTCGAAGCCGCCGCCGTCGCGCCCGGCGGTGTCGAAGGCGGCCGCGTCGAGTCCGCCGGCCGGGGCGAGGGGCCGGGCGGCCGGGGCGCCGTCGGGGAAGCCGAAGGCGCCCGGGGCGCCGCCGTCGAAGCCCGCGTCGGGCAGGCCGGTCCCTCGGTCGCGGGCGTTCGCCACCGCGCGCAGCCGGTCGACGGCGCCGTCCATCGCGAACTGCGCCGCGCCCAGGCCCTCCACCACGTATCCCCGCCGGGCCTGGCCGGTCTCCTCGAAGGCGGACAGGATCCGGTAGACGGCGGAGAAGCCGCCCTCGACGCCCTCCGCGGCGACCGCCCCGCGGGTGACCACGCCGTGCCGGTCCAGCAGGCTGTGGGCCAGGGCGTGGGCGCGCACGGTCGCGTCTGCCTCCCGGTCGGGCAGCAGCGACCAGCGGCCCGCGACGGTCGGCGGCCCGCCGCGGGACGCGGCGCGGGCGGCCGCGGTGAGCGAGCCGTAGCGCCCGCGCGGGACGGCGCGCTTGGCGCGGTGGGCGGTGGAGCCGGCCGTGCGGCCCGAGCCGAGCAGGGAGCGCATCGGGGCGAGAGTGTCGTTGGTCAGCCGTCCGGACCAGGCCAGGTCCCAGAGGGCGTCGGCCAGTTGTACGTCCGTGGCCTCGGGGTGGGTGGTGGCGCGAACTTGGTCGGCGATCTGACGGAAGAACAGTCCGTACCCGCCGGAGAGGGTCGTCAGGATCGACTGGTGCACCGCCGTCAGCTCCAGCGGGTGCGGCGGCGGCAGGAGCAGAGGGGCGGCGTCCGCCAGGTACAGGGAGACCCAGCCGTCCTTGCCGGGCAGCGCGCCCGCGCCCGCCCACACCACCTCGCCCGCCGCGGTGAGTTCGTCGAGCATCGACGGGGTGTAGTGCGCCACGCGTGAGGGCAGGACCAGCTTCTCCAGGGCCGACGCGGGCACGGACGCGCCCTGCAACTGCTCGACGGCGCGCACCAGTCCGTCGACGCCGCGCAATCCGTGTCCCCGCCCGATGTGCTGCCACTGGGGCAGGAACTGCGCGAGCGCGGCCGGCGGCGCCGGCTCCAGCTCGTGCCGCAGCGCGGCCAGGGAACGGCGGCGCAGTCTGCGCAGCACCGCGGCGTCGCACCACTCCTGGCCGATGCCCGCCGGATGGAACTCGCCCTGGACGACCCGCCCGGCGGCGGCCAGCCGCTGGAGCGCCCCCTCCGTGACGGCTCTGCCCAGCCCGAAACGCGCCGCCGCCGTGGCCGAGGTGAACGGGCCGTGAGTGCGGGCGTGGCGCGCGAGGAGGTCGCCGAGCGGGTCCTTCACCGGCTCGGTGAAGGCTTCCGGGACGCCCACCGGCAGTGCCGTGCCGAGCGCGTCGCGCAGCCGGCCCGCGTCCTCCACCGCCGCCCAGTGGTCGGCGCCGGCGATGCGGACCTGGATGGCCCGGCGCGCTCGGGCCAGCTCCCGCGCCCAGCCGGGCTCCGCGCCCCGCTCGGCCAACTCGGCGTCGGTGAGCGGGCCGAGGACGCGCAGGACGTCCGCGACGCCCTCGACGTCCTTGATCCGGCGGTCCTCCGTCAGCCACTGGAGCTCCTGCTCCAGCTCGGTCAGCACCTCGGGGTCCAGCAGCTCGCGCAGCTCCGCCTGGCCCAGCAGCTCGGCCAGCAGCCGGGAGTCGAGCGACAGCGCGGCGGCGCGGCGCTCGGCGAGCGGCGAGTCGCCCTCGTACAGGAACTGGGCGACGTACCCGAACAGCAGCGAGCGGGCGAACGGCGAGGGCTCCGAGGTGGTGATCTCCACCAGGCGGACCTTGCGGGACTCTATGTCCCCCATCAGCTCGACCAGGCCCGGGACGTCGAACACGTCCTGAAGGCACTCGCGGATCGCTTCCAGGACGATCGGGAACGAGCCGAAGTCGCTGGCCACCTGGAGCAGTTGGGCGGCGCGCTGGCGCTGCTGCCACAGCGGGGTGCGCTTGCCGGGGCTGCGGCGCGGCAGCAGCAGCGCGCGGGCGGCGCACTCGCGGAACCGGGCCGCGAACAGCGCCGAGCCGCCGACCTGGTCGGTGACGATCTGGTCGACGTCGCCCTTGTCGAAGGCGACGTCCGCTGCGCCGACGGGCGCCTGGTCGGCGGTGTGCTCCAGGCCGGCCCCGGCGGGCTCCTGGTCGAGCAGGTCCAGGCTCATCAGATCGGCGTCGGGCAGGCGCAGCACGATGCCGTCGTCGGCGTGCATGACCTGCGCGTCCATGCCGTAGCGCTCGGACAGCCGGGCGCCGAGGGCGAGCGCCCAGGGCGCGTGCACCTGGGCGCCGAACGGCGAGTGCACCACCACGCGCCAGTCGCCCAGCTCGTCGCGGAAGCGCTCCACGAGGATCGTCCGGTCGTCCGGGATGTGTCCGCACGCCTCGCGCTGCTCGTCCAGGTACGCCAGCACGTTGTCCGCGGCCCACGCGTCCAGGCCGGCCGCCAGGAGCCTGAGCCGGGCGTCCTCCTTGGGCATCGAGCCGACCTCGCGCAGGAAGGCGCCCAGCGCCCGGCCCAGCTCCAGCGGGCGGCCGAGTTGGTCGCCCTTCCAGAACGGCAGCCTCCCCGGCACGCCGGGCGCCGGGGACACCAGGACCCGGTCGCGGGTGATGTCCTCGATGCGCCACGAACTGGTGCCGAGCGTGAAGACGTCGCCGACCCGGGACTCGTAGACCATCTCCTCGTCCAGCTCGCCGACCCGGCCGCCGCCCTTCTTCGGGTCGGATCCGGCCAGGAAGACCCCGAACAGCCCGCGGTCGGGGATCGTGCCGCCGGAGGTGACGGCCAGGCGCTGCGCACCGGGGCGGCCGGTGACCGTGCCCGCCACGCGGTCCCACACCACGCGCGGGCGCAGCTCCGCGAACGCGTCGGACGGGTACCGTCCGGCCAGCATGTCCAGGACGGCCGTGAACGCCGACTCCGGCAGCGAGGCGAACGGCGCGGCCCGGCGCGCCAAGGCGAGCAGGTCGTCGACCTGCCAGGCGTCCATCGCCGTCATCGCGACCAGTTGCTGGGCGAGGACGTCCAACGGGTTGGCGGGCACCCTGAGCGCCTCGATGCCGCCCGAGCGCATCCGCTCGGTGACCACGGCAGCCTGCACCAGGTCGCCGCGGTACTTCGGGAAGACCACGCCGGTGGAGACCGCGCCGACCTGGTGTCCCGCGCGGCCGACGCGCTGGAGACCGGAGGCGACGGACGGAGGCGACTCCACCTGCACGACGAGGTCGACGGCGCCCATGTCGATGCCCAGCTCCAGGCTGGAGGTGGCGACCACCGCCGGGAGCCGGCCCGCCTTGAGGTCCTCCTCGACGAGGGCGCGCTGCTCCTTGGAGACCGAGCCGTGGTGGGCGCGGGCGATGACCGCGGGCGCGCCGTCCGCCGCTCCGGAACCGCCCATCAGCTCGGCCGGCGCGTGGTGCTCGTCCAGCGGCACGCCGGTGGCCCGCTCGTAGGCGATCTCGTTGAGCCGGTTGCACAGCCGTTCGGCGAGCCGGCGGGAGTTGGCGAACACGATCGTCGAGCGGTGCGCCTGGACCAGGTCCGCGATCCGCTCCTCGACGTGCGGCCAGATGGAGGGGCGCTCCGCGCCCTCGTCGCCGTCGGCGGCCGGGGCGCCGCCCAGCTCGCCGAGGTCCTCGACCGGGACGACGACGGACAGGTCGAACTCCTTGCCGGACTCCGGCTGGACGATCTCCACCTTGCGGCGGGGCGAGAGATAGCGGGCGATCTCGTCGACCGGGCGGACGGTCGCGGACAGGCCGATCCGGCGGGCGGGGCGGGGCAGCAGCTCGTCCAGGCGCTCCAGGGACAGCGCGAGGTGGGCGCCGCGCTTGGTGCCTGCGACCGCGTGCACCTCGTCTAGGATCACCGTCTCGACGCCGGTCAGCGCGTCGCGCGCGGACGACGTCAGCATCAGGAACAGCGACTCGGGCGTGGTGATCATGATGTCCGGCGGGCGGGTGGACAGGGCGCGGCGCTCGGCGGGCGGGGTGTCGCCGGAGCGGATGCCGACCCGCACCTCCGGCTCGGGCAGGCCCCGGCGGACGGACTCCTGCCGGATGCCGGTGAGCGGACTGCGCAGGTTGCGCTCCACGTCGACGGCGAGAGCCTTCAGCGGCGACACGTACAGCACCCGGCAGCGCTTCTTCGGGTCGGCCGGAAGGGGAGTGGAGGCCAGGTCGTCCAGGGCGGAGAGGAAGGCGGCGAGGGTCTTGCCCGATCCGGTGGGGGCGACCACGAGCACGTCCGAGCCCTCGCCGATGGCCTGCCACGCACCCGCCTGGGCAGCAGTGGGCGCGGAGAAGGCCCCCGTGAACCAGCCACGGGTCGCGGGGGAGAAGCCGTCGAGGGCTCGAAGTGCGTCGCTGACCATGCGTCCATCGTGCACCCACCGACTGACAATCCGCTCCGACCTGCGCGTTTGCCGTAGATCGGGGCCACGAGAACGGCACGGGAACGGATTTTCCCGGCGCCGTGACGGGGTCGGCCCCGCTTGCCAGGCGCCTCGGCGCAGGACGGAGAATCGTCGCGTGGCGGCTTTCGGCGAGGAGTGGGCGCGGCACTGGCGGTACGAAGAACTGCCCGGTGTCGACCTGCTGCGCGCCCGGTACGTCCGCAAGGAGTTCGTGCGGCACACCCACGAGCACTTCGTGATCGCCGCCATCGCCGAGGGCCTGGAGGTGTTCCGCTGCCGCGGCGCCGACCAGTACGCGGGGCCGGGAACCCTCGCCCTGGTCAACCCCGACACCCCGCACACCGGACGGGCGGGAGTGCCCGAGGGATGGCGCTACGGGGTGGTGTACCCGGCGCCCGGCCTGGTGGCCGAGATCGCCGCGGAGACCACGCGGATCCGCGGGACGCCCGGGTTCACGGCGCCGGTCCTCGACGATCCCCGGGCCGCCGCACTGGTGCACCAGGTGCTGCGGGCGGCGGACGAGGGCAACGCGCTGGCCGCCGACACGCTGCTGCGCGTCGCCGTGACCCGGCTGCTCCGGCTGAACGGCGGAGCGCTGCCGCGGCGGGAGGTGCGCACGGCGGGAGAGCGGATCGCGGTACGCGCGCGTGCCGTCCTGGAGGACCGCATGACCCGACCGCCGACCCTGGAGACGCTGGCGGCCGACCTCCAGACGAGCCCGTTCGCCCTGCTGCGCGCTTTCCGCGAGACCTACGGCATGCCCCCGCACGCCTGGCTGACCGACGCGCGGGTGCGCCGGGCCACGCGCCTGCTGGACGCGGGCGCCGCACCGGCCGAGGCCGCCGCGCACGTCGGGTTCGCCGACCAGTCGCACCTCAGCCGGCACTTCTCCCGGATCGTGGGCGTTCCTCCGGGCGCCTACCGGCGCGAGCGCAAGAACGTACAAGACGCGAAGGCGCCGTTGCTCCTACCGTCCGGGGCGTGGCAGAAGAGACATCACTCGCGGACAGGCGCGCCGACGGCGCGGGAGGCCCTCAAGGGACCGGCGGCGGAAAGCCGGACGGCGCCGTCGTCCGGGACGCCCTCGGGGTCGGCGTCGCCGTAGGAGCGTCCGGGTTCGCCTTCGGGGTGACCTCGGCGGGCAGCGGCCTGACGCTGCTCCAGACCTGCGGGCTCAGCCTGCTGGTGTTCAGCGGGGCGTCGCAGTTCGCCCTGGTGGGCGCGCTGGCGGCGGGCGGGAACCCGTTCACGGCGGCGGCGGGAGCGTTCTTCCTGGGTGCGCGCAACGCCTTCTACGGGCTGCGCCTGTCCCAGCTCCTGGCGCTCCCGCGCACGGTACGCCCGCTGGCCGCCCAGTGGGTCATCGACGAGACCGCCGCGGTGGCGCTCGCCCAGTCGACGCGGCGCGGCGTCCGGATCGGCTTCACGGTCACCGGCGCGACCCTTTACGTCCTGTGGAACCTCACCACCCTGCTGGGCGCGCTGGGCGCACAGGCCATCGGGGACACCCGCGCGTGGGGGCTGGACGCGGCCGGCCCGGCCGTGTTCCTGGCGCTGCTCGCACCCATGCTGAAGACCTCCGCCGAGCGAGCCGTCGCCGCGCTCGCCGTCCTCCTCGGGCTCGGCCTGCTGCCCGTCCTGCCGACCGGAGTCCCGGTCCTGGCCGCCGCGCTCGCCGCGCCCGCGGTGCTGCTCCTGGAGGGCCGGCGCGCGAACGCCGCCGGGGAGACGAGGAAGGAAGCGGGGGCCGTCGAACCAGAGACGCCAGCGCGGTCTGGCGGCGCGCCCGCCGACACCGACACGCCCGCTGCGGGGAACGCGCACGACGGGCTCGGCCCGCGAGAGGAAGCACGTTGAACACCTGGATCGCCGTCGCCGTGACCGCCGTGGGCTGCTACGCCGTCAAGCTCGCCGGGCTGCTCGTCCCGGCCGCCGCCGTGGAACGGCCGCTGGTGAAGCGGCTCGCCGCGCTGCTCCCCGTCGCCCTGCTCGCCGCCCTCACCGCCCAGCAGACGTTCGCCGACGCCGCCGCGCTCGTCCTGGACGCGCGTGCCGCGGGGCTCGGGGCCGCCGCGGTCGCGCTGGTGCTGAGGGCGCCCTTCCTGCTGGTCGTGGCGGCGGCGGTGCTGGTCACGGCCGCGGTGCGCGCCCTGGGCGGCTGACGGCGCCGCGCGCTCGGGAGGCCGGGAGACTGACGACGATGGCACGCAGGCCGCCCGAGGACGGTGCCGCGCGCACGAGAGCCCGGGACGCGGGGCGGCGGCAGCCCGCGGCACGTCACCGGGGGCGGGCGCGGGACGTCGGCGCGCGCGAGGCCCGGTGCCCCGCGCGGGCGAGGCGCGGCGCCGTCCGCCGGGCGCGCCCCCGGCCACAGCACTAGTCAAGGGCGCGGCCGTACGCCTGGAGCGTGCGCAGCGCCCCGATCGTCACCAAGGAGCGCGCCTCCAGCGCGGGCCCAGGCGCCCACTGCCGCCAGGTGATCGGCCAGCCGCCGTCCTCCTGCTGGCGGCTCGCGAGGAAGTCCAGGGAGCGGTCCATCTCGTCGTCGGTGAACCACGCGCGCGCGAGGGAGCCGGGCTCGCGCGCGAAGTCGTGCGGGAAGTGGTGCTCGCCCGGCGCGTAACCGGGCGACACCGGCCACGTCTCCAGGCGCCCGGGGTCCAGGGCCGCGAGCCGCTTCTCCCGCACCAGGCGGCCGAGCCGTTCGGCGGCCCGCCGCGCGCGCGGGCGGTCGGGAGCGGCGTCCAGGAAGACGACGGCGGCTTCCGCCTCGTACGGGTGGGAGTCCTCAAGGGACTCGATCCGGTCCCAGCAGAACTCGGTCGCCCGGAACAGCCAGGGGTGCCACACCTCGTTGCGGTGCAGCAGCCCGGCCACCGGCCCGGTGGTCAGGAGGTCGCCCGGCGGGTCGTCCACGACCGGCACGAAGGGGGCCGCCGGGTAGCCGCGCTGGGCGGGCAGGATCGCGGGCAGCGCGCCGTCCGGGGTGGAGACGGAGGTCGCGTACCGGCACACGCGCTCGGCCCGCTGACCGTCGCAGCGGCCGATGGCGTCCAGGACGTGCAGCGCGTGCGCGGCGTGCAGCGGCTGGCTCACGGGGCCGCGCAGATCGGGCTCCAGCGCGTGGCCGTACCCGTCGTCGTCGGCGCGATAGGCGTCCAGCGCGGTCTCCACCGAGTCCGCGCCTCCGTTCAGGAAGTGGTACGCGAACAGCCGCTGCTCCAGCACGCGCGCGGTGAGCCACACGAAGTGCGCGGCGCGCGACAGCGCGGAGGACGCCGGGGGCGGCGGGGCGGAGGAGGGAGCGGCAGCAGTGAGATCGGCCATGCGTCCGACCGTACGGCCGGTGCCGGTCGCGGCGGGAGTAGCCGGGCCGGGCTCCCTTTCGGGCGGACACTTGAGGGATGCGATTGATGACTTCCTGAAGCGGACGGGCCGCCCACCTGCGTAGCCGCCATGGTTGTCGTCCGGGCTCCAGGGCAGGGCCCTGGAGCCTTGGGACTCAGCGGCTCGAATGCGTCGACTGGATGTGGAAGAGGCGTGGCTGCACGTCCTCGGCGAGCTTGGCCGCCTGCTCCATGTGGACGCGCGCTTCGGGGTTGCCGAGCATCGTCCGGTAGTGCTCCTCGGTCTCCCATTGGGCGTAGTTGATGACGCGTCGCCCGTCGTGGGAGGTGTGGAAGTTGGCGCAGACGAAGCCCGGCTGGTGCTTCATCGTCTCCTCGGTGGCGCGGGCGAGGAGCTGAACGAGTTCCTCCTGGCGCTCCGGGGACACGGTGAAGACGTTGATGAGCGTGGCGACGGGCCGGGTGCTGTCGATGCGTGCCGTAACGGTCATGGCTCGATGTCTCCCCTTACGGCTGCCCGTTGTCGCGTTCGGCGACGGGTATTCCCTCGTTCGGAGGGTCGGAGGCATGTCGACGAAAGCCGCACCTTTCGGCCCTGATCCGTCTCGGGCGGTTCGTGCCTCGCCCGCTGGCTCGGGCATGCCGACCGTGGTTTTACCCTGCGTACGTACACGCACCTCAGGCCGGGGGCCGGCGCGCGAGGTCACGCCGCCGTGGATGCTTGGTTCAGCGGGGGGCGGACTCCCCGGAAACTCCCTGACGGCCGTGCGAGGGCGTGAAGGGCGGGAAACATGCAGGTCATGGCGGGTATGGAGCGGAATTCATGCGGTTGACGGTCTTCTGGGAGCGGATGGCGGAGCACTTCGGCGCCGGGTACGCCGACACTTTCGCGCGCGACCACGTGATGTCGGAGCTGGGCGGGCGGACGGTGCACCAGGCGCTGGCGGCGGGCTGGGACGCCAGGGACGTGTGGCGCGTGGTCTGCCAGGTCATGAACGTGCCCGGGGAGAGGCGCTGACCCGAGGGGAGACGCTGACCCGACCCGCGGACCACGCCGCCGTGCCGCGTTGTCAGTGTTGTCAGTGGCGTGCGGGAGACTTGCGCTGTGGCCCCCACTGACGACTCCGGGCAGAGCACCCGGCACGCACCCGCGACCGGTACGACGCCGCCCGAAGGAGCCCCCGCCGGGGGCGCCGCCGGGCCGGGCGCCCGCATGCCGCGCTGGCTGCCGCGCGCCATGGTGCTCGCCCTCGCCCTCGTCGCCGCGTTCCAGTTCGGTAGCTGGGCGTTCCATCAGCTCATCGGCCTGCTGATCAACGTCCTGATCGCGTTCTTCCTGGCCCTGGCCATCGAGCCCGCGGTGAGCCGCATGGCCGAGCGCGGCATGCGCCGCGGCCTCGCGACCTTCCTGGTCTTCCTCGCCCTGGCGGTCTTCACGGCGGGCTTCGTCACCTTGCTCGGCTCGATGCTCGCCGGCCAGATCATCAAGATGGTCGAGGGCTTTCCGGACTACCTCGACTCCGTCATCAACTGGGTCAACGCCACGTTCCACACCCATGTGAGACGAGTGGACGTCCAGGAGGGCCTGCTCCACTCCGAGTGGCTGCGCAAGTACGCGCAGAGCAGTGCCGCGGGCGTGCTGGACGTCTCCACACAGGTGCTCGGCGGCCTCTTCCGGCTGCTCACGGTCGGGCTGTTCTCGTTCTACTTCGCGGCCGACGGACCGCGGCTGCGGCGCGCCCTGTGCTCCGTGCTGCCGCCCGCCCGCCAGACGGAGGTGCTGCGCGCCTTGGAGCTGGCGGTGGACAAGACCGGCGGCTACCTGTACTCGCGCGGCCTGATGGCGCTCGTCTCCGGGATCGCCCACTACGTCCTGCTGGAGGCCCTGGGCGTGCCCTACGCGCCCGTGCTGGGCGTCTGGGTGGGACTGGTCTCGCAGTTCATCCCCACCATCGGCACCTATCTCGCGGGCGCCCTGCCGATGCTGATCGCGTTCACGGTCGACCCGTGGTACGCGGTGTGGGTGCTGGTCTTCGTCGTCGTCTACCAGCAGTTCGAGAACTACATGCTCCAGCCCAAGCTGACGGCGAAGACCGTCGACATCCACCCGGCGGTCGCCTTCGGATCGGTGATAGCCGGGACCGCGCTGCTCGGCGCCGTGGGCGCGCTGATCGCCATCCCGGCGGTCGCCACGCTGCAAGCGTTCCTCGGGGCGTACGTGAAGCGGTACGCCGTCACGGACGATCCACGCGTGCACGGCCACCGCACCCGGCCCGCGGCGCCGGGCCTGTTCGCCCGCGCCCGGCAGACCTGGGTCCGGCGGCCGGAGACCGAGACCGCGGCCGCCGGAACCGGGGCGGTCGCCGAACAGAGCGGCTCCGCGGAGTGACGTGATCTAGTGCTGTGGCCGGGCGGCCGCAACGGTAAGGCGACTCCGCGCGGCCGGGCACTGGGGCGCCATGGCGGTCCGAGCGGCCGTCGGCGGGCTCAGTAGGCGACGACCGCCCAGATCCCGGCGCCCACGACGGCCAGCGCGTAGGCGACGACCCCGGCGGTGACGATCCGCAGGCGGCGCTGCTCGCTCCAAGAGGTGCGGGACAGCAGCCAGGCCAGCGCGGGCAGGACCAGCACCGCGTGCAGACTCACCCCGTGCAGCGGCTTGAAGGGAGCGGTGGACGCGTAGGCCGCCTGCTGGTGGCCGGCCTGGCTCAGCGCCACCCCGCGCGCGATCATCGCGGCGCCCGAGGCGAGCGCCACGAGAAGGATCGCGAACCCGGAGCGCACCGCGCGCGCCATCCCGGCGGGACCCGCCGGACGGCGCCGGAAGCTGAGGACCGCGAAGCCGGTCAGGAGCCCCACCAGAAGGACGCCTCCCACCGCGAGCGTCGCCGACACCGCCGTGTCGAACGGCGTCTCCGTGTTCAGGTGGGAGGGCACCCCGCGCCACGCCTGGAGCGTGATGCCGCCCACCTCGACGACGCTGTCGCCGGCGAACACGACCAGCAGCGCCGTGCGCAGCCGCTCCCCGACGCGCAGATACGACGTCACCCAGGTCAGAGCGATCAGCGTCAGCCCGAAGGAGAGCCCGAACGTGAACGGCTTGCGCCAGGAGACGGGCCCGTCCCACGGTCCGCCGTCGACCGCGAACACCGCCAGGTGGGTCAGGCCGGACAGGACGAGGAGCAGCCCGGTGGCGTGGCACAGCCGCTCGGCGGGACGCAGCTCACGGGCGCGCGCCGCCAGCGCGGCCGGGCGGCGCGGGACAGCGGAGGTGGAGACAGCCATGGCGACAGCCTCGCGCAGGCACGGCGAACCGTCGTCGTCCCGACGAAGGCGCCGCGCGTACGTCCGGCGGAGTAGGCGCACCTCCTACGGAGCAGGGGGAGCGGGGCGGGCGGCTGCGTGGCATCCGGCACGGGAAGCTCCGCGAAAACCCGTTGGCGGGCCACGGCGACCACTGCTACCTTTCCGGAGGCCGTGCGAGAGAACGAGGAGGTGGTACCCGTGAACGTATTCACTTGGGTGCTCTCCTCTGGAGCCACGGTCGGGCGATAGGTCGTCCGGGAGCGCCGTTTCTGAGCCCTCCCGAAAGGCACGACCATGCACTTCACCTCTGAACAGCATCTCGACGGCAGCGTCCTCGAGCGCGAGTTCACCCTCGGTGAGATCCCCGGCATCCTGTGGTCACCCGCGTCCGCGTCCGCACCGGTCCCGCTGATCCTGCTCGGCCACCCTCCCCTCGGCCTGCGCGAGATGTACCCCCGACTGGTGGCGCGGGCCAGACACGCCGCGGCGGAGGGCTTCGCCACGGCCACGATCGAACTCCCCGGAAGCGGTGACCGGCCCCGTTGGGCCGCTTTCGACCAAGCGCGTGCCGACCTGCGCCGGGTCATGGAAGCCGGTGAGCCGGTCAGCGACGAGATCGTCGACGCCCTCGTCCTCCCGCTCGTCGAAAAGTCGGTCCCGGAATGGCAGACCGCCCTGGACGCCCTTCTCTCGCTGCCCGAGATCGGCGGCCCAGTCGGGTACTCGGGGGGAGTGATCTCCATCGGCATCCGGTTGGCGGTGGTCGAGCCGCGCATCGCGGCCGCCGGCCTCTTCGCCGGGACTTTCGTGCCTCGCGCCATGTTCGAGGAAGCCCGTCAGATCACCATCCCGCTGCACGTCTTGCTGCAATGGGACGACGAGGGCAACGACAGGCAGGCGGCACTGGACCTGTTCGACGCCTTCGGCTCCAAGGAGAAGACGCTGCACGCCAACATGGGCGGCCACACCGGCGTCCCGCAGTTCGCGGGGGACGCCGCGAACCAGTTCTTCACCCGGCACCTGAAATGAGGCCGGGCCGTGAGGCCGACAGCGGACGGTAAGCGGCGTCGGCCATGATGCCGTCATCGAGGACAGGCCCCGGACCTCCTCGATGACGGCGCCCGGCAGATCCCCGCCGCCCCGACCGCGGCGGTGCGCCCCCTGCCGCGGCGGTTCCGAGCCGCGTGGCGTGCTTGACACGAAAATCGAACATCCATTCTTATGGAGGCTCCGGTGCAAGGCGGCGACGGGGACTTCGTCCATTGATGCGGTGGTTGGTCCCCGGGTTATCCACAGGCCGGACCTGCGTCGGGGCGCATTGTCAGTGGCAGGCGTTAGCGTCTTGGACGTGAAGCGATTGACTCAAGCAAACCGGGTGGAACCCATGGCAGGAACCGACCGCGAGAAGGCGCTCGACGCCGCGCTCGCACAGATTGAACGGCAATTCGGCAAGGGCGCGGTCATGCGCATGGGCGAGCGGTCGATGGAGCCCATCGAGGTCATCCCAACCGGGTCGACCGCCCTCGACGTGGCCCTCGGCGTCGGCGGCCTGCCGCGCGGCCGCGTCGTGGAGATCTACGGGCCGGAGTCCTCCGGCAAGACGACCCTGACCCTGCACGCCGTGGCGAACGCGCAGAAGGCCGGCGGCCAGGTGGCCTTCGTGGACGCGGAGCACGCCCTCGACCCCGAGTACGCCAAGAAGCTCGGCGTCGACATCGACAACCTGATCCTGTCCCAGCCGGACAACGGCGAGCAGGCCCTGGAAATCGTGGACATGCTGGTCCGCTCCGGCGCCCTCGACCTCATCGTCATCGACTCCGTCGCCGCGCTCGTCCCGCGTGCGGAGATCGAGGGCGAGATGGGCGACTCGCACGTGGGTCTCCAGGCCCGCCTGATGAGCCAGGCCCTCCGCAAGATCACCAGCGCGCTCAACCAGTCGAAGACCACGGCGATCTTCATCAACCAGCTCCGCGAGAAGATCGGCGTGATGTTCGGCTCCCCGGAGACCACGACCGGTGGCCGCGCCCTGAAGTTCTACGCCTCGGTGCGCATCGACATCCGCCGCATCGAGACGCTGAAGGACGGCACGGAGGCGGTCGGCAACCGTACCCGCTGCAAGGTCGTCAAGAACAAGGTCGCTCCGCCCTTCAAGCAGGCCGAGTTCGACATCCTGTACGGCCATGGCATCAGCCGCGAGGGCGGCCTGATCGACATGGGCGTGGAGCACGGCTTCGTCCGCAAGGCCGGCGCCTGGTACACGTACGAGGGCGACCAGCTCGGTCAGGGCAAGGAGAACGCGCGCAACTTCCTGAAGGACAACCCCGACCTGGCCAACGAGATCGAGAAGAAGATCAAGGTCAAGCTGGGCGTCGGCGTGCGACCGGAGCCGCCGGCCGCCGAGCCGGCAGCGGACGCGCCGGCCCCCGCCGCGCCGGCCGACCCCGCCAAGACGGTGCCCGCCGCCGCGACCGCCAAGGCCGCCAAGCCCAAGGCCGCCACGGCCAAGAGCTGACCCGTGACCCGACGAACCGACTGGGCCGAGTACGAGCACGGGCACGTCGCTTCCGGCGCCCCGCGGGGGAGAGGCGCCGGCGCCGGGATCCCCTCGGGCCCCGGCGGGAGCGGCGCCGGGACGGGCGGCGCGGAGACGGGCGGTGCCGGGACGGGCGGCGCTGACGGCGATGGGGACGGCGCGTACGCCGGTGAGCCGGGCGGCAGGCGCCGGAGAGCCTCCGGGGCGGCCGGGGCGTTCGCACCCGGATCGAGGGATGACTCACGTCGGGACGGCTCGCGTGACGGCGGGCCGCGCGGCGGGCGCGGGCGTCGCCGACGGGACTTCGGCGAGGCGTCCGCGGTGGAAGGGGACGCCTCGCCCTGGCCGAGGGCCGGGCGGGGGGAGTCTCCGGAGGACCCGGTGGAGCGGGCGCGAGCGATCTGCCTGCGCCTGCTCACCGGGACCCCACGCACCCGCAAGCAACTCGCGGACGCCCTGCGCAAGCGGGAGATCCCGGAGGAGGCGGCCGAAGAGGTGCTGTCCCGCTTCGAGGAGGTAGGGCTGATCGACGACGGGGCGTTCGCGGACGCCTGGGTGGAGTCCCGGCATCACGGCCGCGGCCTGGCGCGGCGTGCCCTCGCGCAGGAGCTGCGGACCAAGGGCGTCGACGCCACGTTGATCGACGAGGCGGTCGGTCGGCTCGACGCCGAGCAGGAGGAGGCAACGGCACGCGAACTCGTCGACCGCAAGCTGCGCTCCACCCGGGGCCTGGACCGGGACAAGCGCCTGCGCCGCCTCGCCGGCATGCTCGCCCGCAAGGGCTACTCCCAGGGGCTGGCCCTGCGGGTGGTCAGGCAGGCCTTGGAGGAAGCGGGCGAGGACGATGAGGACGTTGGCGACGGTGGGGACGGTGAGGACACAGAACTCTCCGACGACGGATTCGGCGAGAGCGGCTGAGAGGGGGACGGGGGACTTAAGGACCGGGGACGAGTGCCCCACGGGGCGGAGGGACCGGGAGACCGAGGCGCCGAACGGCTGAACGGCCGGGCGGTTGGGCGGGCAGGCGGCCGCGCGCAAGGGGATCGCGGGACCGCTCGCCTTGCGCGCAGAGGGACCGAGAGCGAGGTGTCGAGCGCTTTGGGGACGTTCGCCTCGATCCACGCGGGTCCGCGATGCCCTGCGTTACGAGGCCACCGGCAGGCCGGCCGCTCGCCATGCCTGGAAGCCGCCGACCAGGTCGGTCGCCCGGTGCAGGCCCAACTGGTGCAGGGACGCGGCCGCGAGGCTGGAGGCGTAGCCCTCGTTGCAGATGACGACCACCCGCAGATCGTGTCCCGTGGCCTCGGGGAGGCGGTGGCTTCCCCGTGGGTCGAGACGCCACTCCAGTTCGTTGCGCTCGATGACGAGGGCGCCCGGGATCAGCCCGTCCTGTTCGCGCAGGGCGGCGTAGCGTATGTCCACCAGCAGCGCCTCACCGGCCTGGGCCGCCGCGTGCGCCGTCCGCGGCTCGACGCGCTCGTAGTCCGCGCGCACCCGTTCCAGCAGTTCGTCGATGCCGAGCGGCTCCGGTTCCGCGCCGCTCACTGCCAGTCTCCCGGACGCTCGACCTGCTCGAGGCGCAGCGTCTGTCCGGTGCGGCTGTAGCGGCGGATCTGCGGCAGCGGCGGGTAGTAGGCGTGCACGGAGATCGCGTGCCGGTCGGGAGACTCGTTGAACACCTCGTGGACGTGGTGGCGGCCGAAGGCCCGGCCCCGACCGGCCGCGAGCCGTCGGCTGCGGTCCACGCCGTCGGTGAGTTCCAGGGTCTTCCAGCCGTCGGTGGGCAGCCGGGCGGCGAGCGAGTTCTCCGTCAGCTCCCCGTCGGCGGTCAGGAAGGCGCCGACGGAGTCGGCGTGGTCGTGCCAGCCGGTGCCGGTCCCGGGCGGCCAGCCGATCAGCCATGCCTCGCTGCCGCCGGGCCCGTCGAGGCGCACCCAGGTGCGTCCCTCGGGATCGAGTGGAAGGGAGGCGATCAGGGCGGCGTCGGCTGCCACCCGCGTGACATAGGCGAGGAGTTCGGCCTGCGTGGGCGCCGCGGCGACCGAAGCCGCCGGGGCCGCGGCGGCGAGGCCCGGCGCGGCGGCGGACGGTTCAGCGGGCGCGGAGGGGGCGAGGACGTCGGAAGCGGGGGCAGGGAGAACCGGAGAGACAGACACGGGCACCATCCTGGAGAACGTTCGCGGAAGGCGCGCAGCAGCGGCCACTCACGTGGCAGGGCGCGCAGGGAAGGCGAGTTCAGCAGGAGGGGTGACACACGCAGCCCGCATAGCGGACGAGGTCCATATGGACCCTCCGCCACAGGCGCACAACAGTGTCAGTCACGCTCCGGAGTAGACCATGGCGGTGTGACACCGGTCAACTGACTGTCACCATGTGGACGGCACCGGGTGCCGGGCACCCGGCGCGCCCGGCACCCGTGCCTCGGGCACGCCGCGTGCCCCGCACCCCGCGCTCCGCGTCCCCGCACCCGCGCGGCCGACGACTTGGCTGGTCGGCGGTCACCGAGTCACCCGGCACCGTGCCCCGGACACTCAAGACCCTTGCCTCGCGCGCCCAGCATCCGCACCCCGCGCCCCCGCACCCGCGCCGCCGACGACCCGGCCGGTTGGCGGCACCGAGTCGCCGGTCACCAAGTCACCCGGCACGCAGTGCCCCAGGCACCCAAGGCCCTCGCCTCGCGCGCCCAGCACCCGCACCCCGCGCCCGCGTGGCCGACGACTTGGCCGGTCGGCGGCCACCGAGTCACCCGGCACCCGTGCCCCGGGCACCCAAGGCCCTTGCTCCGCGCGTCCAGCATCCGCGCCCCGAGCCCCCGCGCCCCCGCACGGCCGACGACTTGGCCGGTCGGCGGCCACCGAGTCACCCGGCACCCGTGCCCCGGGCACCCAAGACCCTTGCCTCGCGCGCCGAGCATCCGCACCCCGCGCCCCCGCCCCCGCGCCGCCGACGACCCGGCCGGTCGCCGGCCACCGAGTTGCCGACCACCGGGGCGGCGGCCACCAAGTCATCGACCACCAAGTCACCGACCACCGAGTCGGCGGCCACCGAGTCATCGACCGCCGGGTCGAGGCGGGCGTCGGGTCAGCGGGCGCTCGCCTCGGCCCGGTTGTCGGAGTGGGCGGCCCCGCCCAGCGCGGCCTCCGCCGCCGCGTGCAGATCGGCCGGGCGCACCCCGTTCAGCGCGGTGACCAGGTGTCCGTCGGGGCGCACGAGGAGCACGGTGTGCGGCGCGGCGCCCGGGTAGCCCTCCGCGACCAGGAGTTCGGCGGGGTACGGCAGGGCGGTCACGGCCGCGGCCAGCCGGGGCATGATCCCGGCGCTGACCCAGTGCCGGCGCTCCCACACCACCGTGCCCGGCGCCACCAGCACCGCCAGCAGCGCCCCGCGGCCCAGCCGGTCCCGCAGGGGCACGAACGAGCCGTCCTCCGCGGTCACCACCACGTCCGCGACCGGCGCGCCGACCGGTGTGTCCACCGGCGCCTCCGCGTCGGAGGGCGGGGAGCCGAGGGGCGAGTCGGCGTACGCCCCCATGGCGCCCAGCGCGCCGCGGCCCAGGCGGCCGTCCATGTGCAGCGTGTCGTGCCCGCGCGCCGCTCCGGAGACGTAGGCGCGCAGGCCGCCGCCTCCGCGCAGCAGCGGAAGCACCTGGTCCGCGGCGCGCAGCCGGGCGGAGACGATCGCGCGCCGCTCGGTCTGGTAGCTGTCCAGCAGGACCTCGTGCGGCCCGTGGTGCCAGGTCACGGCCAGTTTCCAGGCCAGGTTGTCGGCGTCGCGCAGGCCCTCGTCCAGCCCGTCCGTGCCGAGTGCGCCGAGCAGGTGCGCGGCGTCCCCGGCGAGGAAGATCCGGCCGGCGCGCCAGCGGCGGGCCAGCCGGTGGTGCACCGTGTGCACTCCGGTGTCCAGAAGCTCGTAGGACGGTGAGGACTCGCCGGTGAGGCCGGTGAGGGTCTCGCGGATGCGGGCGAGCAGCAGGTCGGGCGTCACCAGGTCCTTGCCGGGCGGCAGTAGCCAGTCCAGCCGCCAGACGCCGTCCGGCAGCGGGCGGCCGGTGACCTCCCCCGCGAAGGGCCCGGTCGTGCGCCACGGCGGCATCCGGTGGAGGAACGCTTCCTCGGGACGCGGCAGTTCCGCGCGCAGGGCGGCCACGGCGTGCCGTTCGACGGCCGTGCGGCCGGGGAAGCGGATGTCCTGGAGCTTGCGCACGGTGGAGCGCGGTCCGTCGCAGCCGACGAGGTGGCTGCCGCGCCACCAGGTGCCGTCCGGGCCGCGGGTGTGGACGGTGACGCCCGTCGAGTCCTGCTCTACGGCGTCGAGCCGGTTCCTCGAGGCGAGTTCGACCAGCGGCTCTCGGACGGCGGCGGCGCGCAGGGCGCCGGTCAGGGCGTGCTGGGCGAGATGCAGCGGCGCGGGGACGTCCTCGCCGAACGCGTACTCGCCGGTCACCTGCCTGCGCCGCAGCGACCGCCATCCGGTCCAGCGCAGTCCGGTCCGGCCGAGCGGCGCGCCGGTCAGCCGCTCCACGAGGGCGGCGGTGTCCTCGCGCAGCACGACGGTCCGCGCGGCGCGCACCTCGTCCTCGCCCGGCGTCTCGTCGAGCACGACGGACGGCACCTCGTGGCGTGCCAGCGCGAGGGCGAGGGTGAGCCCGACGGGCCCCGCGCCAACGACGATCACCGGGTCCACGGCGTGCCGCCCCCTGCCCGCGGCGGCGTCCTGACGGACAGACGTGAACAGACGGTCGGAGCGGGGTGCACGATCACAGAACGTATGCAACCCATTGCCGGTGCTTGCGTCAAGTGACGGGAGCCGTGGTGATCATTCTGCTGCCCCGGAGTGACGTCAGCCGGGTGAACACCTGTCAAGTGCGGGTATTCGCGGAGCGGCCGCCCGCTGCGTCGTCCCCGCCGGCGCCCGCGCCACCTCCGATGCCCCCGCCGGGGCCGGCGCCCGCGCCACCTCCGATGCCCGCCCCACCTCCGATGCCCCCGCCGGGGCCGGCGCCCGCGCCGACTCCGGCGCCGGTCGCCTGGGTGCCCGCCACGACGCCGGGTGCGAGCACCGCGCCGGTCGACTTCTTCCCCTGCCGCAGGCGGCGCTCCAGCCAGCTCGCGAAGCTGGTGAGGCTGAAGTTGAGCACGATGTAGATCACGGCGACGACGGTGAAGGTGGCGATGACGTTCGCGCCGTAGTACGAGGCCGTCGGGGAGACCGACGCCAGCAGCTCGGGGAAGGTGAGGATGGCGCCGCCGAGCGCGGTGTCCTTCACGATCACCACGAGCTGGCTGACGATGGCCGGCAGCATCGCGGTGACCGCCTGCGGCAGCAGGACCGACGTCATGGTCTGGGTCTTGCGCAGGCCGATGGCGTGCGCGGCCTCCGTCTGGCCCCTGGGCAGCGCCAGGATGCCGGCGCGCACGATCTCCGCGAGCACCGAGGCGTTGTAGAGCACCAGGCCGGTGACGACGGCGTAGAGCGGGCGGTCGTCGGCGCCGACGTCGGTGTACTGGGCGAACAGGGCGTTGCCGAAGATCATCAGGATCAGCACCGGGACGGCGCGGAAGAACTCCACCGCCACGGCGGCCGGAACCCTGACCCATGCGTGGTCGGAGAGCCGCGCGATGCCGAACACGGCGCCCAGCGGCAGCGCGACGGCCATCGACAGACCCGCCGCGATCAGCGTGTTCCTCAGTCCGGGCAGGAGGTACGTGGTCCACGCCTCGGCGCCGGAGAAGAACGGCTTCCACTTGGCCCAGTCGAGCTGCCCCTTGTCGCTCAGGCTGCGCAGCACCCACCACGCGAGCGCCGCGAGGGCGAGCACGAACACGATCGTGTAGAGGACGTTGCGCCGTTTGGCCCGGGGGCCCTGGGCGTCGTAGAGGACCGAGGTCATCGTTTCACCGCCGCTTTCCTGCCGACCCAGCCGAGGATCAGGCCCGTCGGCAGCGTCAGGCACACGAAGCCGAACGCGAACACCGCGGAGATCGCCAGGAGCTGGGCCTCGTTCTCGATCATCTCCTTCATCAGCGCGGCCGCCTCGGCGACGCCGATCGCGGCGGCCACCGTGGTGTTCTTGGTGAGCGCGATCAGGACGTTGGCGAGCGGTCCGACGACCGAGCGGAACGCCTGCGGCAGCACCACCAGGAACAGCACCTGGGTGAAGCCGAGGCCGAGGGCGCGGGCGGCCTCCGCCTGCCCGACCGGCACGGTGTTGACGCCGGAGCGGATCGCCTCGCAGACGAACGCCGAGGTGTAGGCGATCAGGCCGAGGACGGCGAGGCGGAAGTTGACGGCGTCGAAGTCCTGTGCGCCGAGGCCGACGCCCAGCGTCTGGTTCAGGCCCAGCGAGGTGAACAGGATGATCACCGTCAGCGGGATGTTCCGCACGATGTTGACGTAGGCGGCGCCGAACCCGCGCATGAGGGGCGCCGGGCCGACCCGCATGGCGGCCAGCAGGGTGCCCCAGACCAGGGCGCCGACGGCTGAGAGCAGGGTGAGCCGCACGGTCGCCCAGAAGGCGCCCAGCAGGTCGTAGCCTTGCAGAAAGTCGAACACGATCTCCCGCGCTTCCGCGTGTGGACGGGCCCCGGTGCGCCGCCCCCCGTGGGCGGCGCACCCGGCGGGCGCTGACTCAGCTCTTGACGTCGCCGATCTTCGGCGCGGGCTCGTTCTGGTAGCCGGCCGGGCCGAAGTTCGCCTTGACCGCCTTGTCCCAGGAGCCGTCGGCGACCATGGCCTGGAGCGCCTTGTCGATCTTGCCCTTGAGGTCGCTGCCCTTCTTGACGCCGATGCCGTAGTTCTCGTTGGTCATCTTCAGGCCGCCCAGCTTGAACCTGCCCTTGAACTGGGCCTGCGCGGCGTAGCCGGCGAGGATCGAGTCGTCCGTGGTGAGCGCGTCGATCGCCTTGGTCTGAAGACCGCTCAGGCACGCCGAGTAGGTGGGGTACTTCTGGAGGTTCGCCTGCGGCGCCAGCTTGTCCTTGACGTTCTGCGCCGAGGTCGAACCGGTCACCGAGCAGAGCTTCTTGCTGTTCAGGTCGGCCGTCGACTTGATCGAGGCGTCGTCGGCGCGGACCAGCACGTCCTGGTGGGCCAGCAGGTAGGGGCCGGCGAAGTCGACCTTCTTCTGCCGCTCGGGGGTGATCGAGTAGGAGGCGACGATGAAGTCCACGTCGCCGCGGGACAGCATGCTCTCCCGGTCGGCGCTCTTGGACTCCTTCCACTCGATCTGGTCCTTCGCGTAACCGAGCTTCTTCGCCACGTACTCGGCCACGTCCACGTCGAAGCCGGAGTAGCCCTGCGGCGTCTTCTGGCCGATGCCCGGCTGGTCGAACTTGATGCCGACGGCGATCTTCTTGCCACTGCCCGACGCCCCGCCGTCCTTCTTGCCGGAACCGCACGCCGTCGCCGAGACGGCGAGGGCGAGCACGACGGCCGAGGCGGCGGTGACCTTGCGGAGCTTCATGCGGAACATCCTTTGATCTGGGGGAGGTCGAGAGTCCTGGCAGGCGGCCGCGGGCACGGACTGCGAGGCGGACATCAGAAGTCAGTGGCCGGGCGTCCCTCGGCGCGAGCGCCGCCGGACCGTCAGTGGTGCAGGATCTTGGACAGGAAGTCCTTCGCCCGGTCGCTGCGCGGGTTGCTGAAGAACTGGTCGGGCGCGGCCTGTTCGACGATCCGGCCGTCGGCCATGAAGACCACCCGGTTCGCGGCCGAGCGGGCGAAGCCCATCTCGTGCGTGACGACGATCATCGTCATGCCGTCCCGGGCGAGCTGCCGCATGACCTCCAGGACCTCGTTGATCATCTCCGGGTCGAGCGCCGAGGTGGGCTCGTCGAAGAGCATGACCTTCGGGTCCATGGCCAGCGCCCGCGCGATGGCCACGCGCTGCTGCTGGCCGCCGGAGAGCTGCGCCGGGTACTTGTCCGCCTGCGCGCCCACGCCGACCCGGTCGAGCAGACCGCGGGCCCGCTCCTCGGCCGTCTTCCTGTCCGTGCGGCGGACCTTGACCTGCCCCAGCGTCACGTTCTGGAGCACGGTCTTGTGCGCGAAGAGGTTGAAGGACTGGAAGACCATGCCGACGTCGGCGCGCAGCCGGGCAAGCTCCTTGCCCTCGTGCGGCAGTCGCCGGCCGTCGATCGTGATCGAGCCCGAGTCGATCGTCTCCAGGCGGTTGACGGTGCGGCACAGGGTGGACTTCCCGGACCCGGAGGGCCCGATGACCACGACGACCTCGCCACGGGAGATCGTCAGGTCGACGTCCTGGAGCACGTGCAACGCGCCGAAGTGCTTGTTGACGCTCTTCAGGACGACCAGATCGCCGGTCGAGGCCAGCTCTTCCTTGGCCACCGCTACTTCGGTCATCGCTTTCAGGCTCCGTCCTCCTCGGTTGAGCAGGACAGTAGACAGCGGCGCGACCTGCGTCATTACATCTGAGGGAGATCTGAGCATCACGATCGGGCGGCGCCCGGACACGAGACGTAGCGGGCCCGTGCGGGACGCGTACCGGCTGGGTAACGACCGGCGGCCCGCGAGCGGAAGCCCCTTGACGCCGTGCCGTCCATGGGCGTGACTGCCTGAGTGCGTGTGCGGGGTTCCCGCGCATGCCGCCTGATCTGACGAAACGACGGACGAAGCCGGAGGGGGCCGGGATGAGACTGCTCCTCGTCGAGGACGACGACCACGTCGCCGCCGCTCTGTCCGCGGTCCTGGCGCGACACGGTTTCGACGTCACCCACGCCCGCAACGGCAAAGAGGCGGTCCAGGCGCTCGTGCCGGAGAGCGAGGGATTCGGTGTGGTCCTGCTCGACCTCGGCCTGCCCGACCAGGACGGCTACGAGGTCTGCGGCCGCATCCGCAAGCGCACCAGCACCCCGGTGATCATGGTCACCGCCCGCGCCGACGTCCGCTCGCGCATCCACGGCCTCAACCTCGGCGCCGACGACTACGTGGTGAAGCCCTACGACACCGGGGAACTGCTCGCCCGGATCCACGCGGTCAGCCGCCGCACCGCCCACGAGGAGACCGGCGGCGCCGGCGAGGACGCGCTGCGCCTCGGCGCCGTGCGCATCGAACTGCCCACCCGGCAGGTCAGCGTGGACGGAACGGTGATCCAGCTCACCCGCAAGGAGTTCGACCTGCTGGCCCTGCTCGCCCAGCGCCCCGGCGTGGTCTTCCGCCGGGAGCAGATCATCAGCGAGGTGTGGCGCACCAGTTGGGAGGGGACCGGCCGGACCCTGGAGGTGCACGTCGCCTCCCTGCGCTCCAAGCTGCGCATGCCGGCCCTGATCGAGACCGTGCGCGGCGTCGGCTACCGGCTCGTCGCCCCGGCCGCGTAGCGGGCCCGGGTGCGCACCCGCCTGCTGCCGCTGCTCATCGTCCTGATGGCGGCGGTGCTGTTCGCCCTCGGCGTCCCGCTGGCCGTCAGCCTGGCCGCGGGCGAGCAGCAGAAGGCGGTCGTCGACCGGATCGACGACACGGCGCGCTTCGCCGCCCTGGCCCAGTTCGTCACCGACCGCCCCACCGGCTCGCGCCAGACCGTCCCGGACGAGCGGCTGGAGACCCTCAGCCGCGAACTGGCCAGCTACGAGGAGGTCTACGGCATCCGGGCCGGCGTCTTCTACCGCTCCGGCGCCCCCATGGCCTACGCCCCGGACGACTGGTCGCTGCCCGCTGCGGGCGAGGTCCGCGCGGCCTTCGACGAGGCCCTGCTCAGCCGTCGCAGCCACGACCCGGAGCAGATCTGGCCCTGGCAGCGGCGCCGGCTCGTCGTCGCCTCGCCGGTCATCCGGGACGGCGACGTCGTCGCGGTCGTCGTCACCGACTCGCCCACCGGACCGCTGCGTTCGCGCACCCTGCACGGCTGGCTGCTGCTGGGCGGCGGCGAGACCGCCGCGATGCTCGTCGCCGTCGGCGCCGCGCTGCGGCTGACCGGCTGGGTGCTGCGGCCGGTGCGGATCCTCGACGCCACCACCCACGACATCGCCACCGGACGCCTGAAGTCCCGGGTCGCGGCGGCCGGCGGACCTCCCGAACTGCAACGCCTGGCAGCGTCGTTCAACGAGATGGCGGACAACGTGGAGGATGTGCTGGAGCAGCAGCGGGCCTTCGTCGCCGACGCCTCCCACCAGTTGCGCAACCCGCTCGCGGCACTGCTGCTGCGCATCGAGCTGCTGGCGCTCGAACTCCCCGCGGGCAACGAGGAGATCGCCTCCGTGCGCACCGAGGGACGGCGCCTCGCGCAGGTCCTGGACGACCTGCTGGACCTGGCGCTGGCCGAGCACGCCGAGGCCGATCTGCGACTCATCGACATCGGGGAGCTGACCGCTGAGCGGGTCGCCGCGTGGTCGCCGGCCGCGGAGGCCAAGGGGGTGCGGCTGGCGGGGGAGTGCCCGGCCACCACCGCCTGGGCCGACCCGGTGGCGCTGTCCTCCGCGCTGGACGCGGTGATCGACAACGCGGTCAAGTTCACGCCGGACGGCGAGCGCGTCGACGTGACGGTCTCCGGGAGCGGCGACATCTCGACGATCGTGGTCGCCGACCGCGGACCCGGGCTCACCGACGAGGAACTGGCCCGCGTCGGCGACCGGTTCTGGCGCAGCGGCCGCCACCAGAACGTCAAGGGCTCCGGTCTCGGCCTGTCCATCTCCCAGGCGCTGCTCGCGGCGGGCGGCGGCTCGATCGCCTGCGCCCACCACCGCCCGTCCGAGCCACGGGGGTTGAAGGTGACGGTGGCGGTCCCGCGCACGGACCCACGACGGTCGTAGGGCGCCGGGCGTACGCCCCTACGGCCCCACGAACCGGCAGCGGCCTACGGCTGGACCGGCAGTGCTACGGCTTCACGGACCGGTAGTAGCGCCGCGCGCCCTCGTGCAGGACCAGCGGGTCGGTGTAGATCGCGGTGCGCAGGTCGACGAGTTGGGCGGAGTGCACGTGGGCGCCGATGCCGTCCCGGCTGTCGATGACGGTGCGGGTCACCCACTCGGTGAGCGTCGGGTCCACGTCCTCGCGGGTCATCAGCACGTTGGACACGGCGATCGTGGGCACGGTGGAGCCGTGCTGGACGGACGGGTACGCCCACTCCGGCATGTTGGTGGCGCGGTAGTAGCGGGTGGCACCGCCCTCTTGATGCAGCCGGGCCACCAAGTCGCCCTCGATCGGCACGAATCTGTAGGCGAACCTCGACGCGAGCTGCTTCAGACCGTCCGTGGGCAGCCCGCCGGACCAGAAGAACGCGTCGATCGCGCCCCGGCGCAGCCCGTCCGGGCCGGTGGCGATGCCGTCGTCCAGGGGCCTGACGTCCCGGTGCGGGTCGATCCCGGCGGCGTTGAGCACCCGCTCGGCTATCAGCCGCACACCCGACTTCGGCGGCCCGATCGCCACCCGTTTGCCGCGCAGGTCCGCGACCGACTCGATCCGCGAGTCGCGCGGGACGACGAGCTGCACGTAGTCGTCGTAGAGGCGGGCCACCCCGCGGAGCCGGTCGGCGCCCGCGCCGCGGGCCAGCTCGTAGGTCTCCACCGCGTCCGCGGCGGCGATGGTGAAGTCGGCCCCGCCGGTCGCCACCCGCGCGACGTTCTCCTGCGAACCGTCGCTGGTCAGCAGCCGCACGTCCAGGTCGGGCATGTCCTTGGCGAACGCGGTGCGCAACCGCTTGCCGTACTCCTGGTAGACGCCGCGCGGGGTGCCGGTGCTGAAGGCGATCGTCCCGTGCGGCGGCTGCTCGCCGAGCGGCAGCAGCCACCACAGGAGCAGTCCGACGACCACGGCGCCGACGGCCGCGCCCTGCACGGCGCGTCGCCGGCGCGGCGGGGGGATCACCAGGGGCATGGGCGCGATCCTGCCAGCCGGGCGCCACGCTGACCAGGGCCTGCGCGGCGAAGGGCCTGACCAGGGCCTGCGCGGCGAAGGGCCTGACCAGGGCCCGCGCGGCGAAGGGCCTGACCAGGGCCCGCGCGGCGAAGGGCCTGACCAGGGCCCGCGCGGCGAAACGGCGGTCAGGACGGTCCCCGGCGGTCGCTACAGTCGGCGTATGCGTGCCTCTTCCGCCTCCGCCGCCGCTCCCTCACCCGCCTCTTCCGGGTCGCCCGCCTCTTCCGGCTCGCCCGCCGATCTGGTCCGCGAATTCCACCGCACGTTCGGGCTGGACGCCCGCAGCGCGCCGGCCCGGGTGGCGCCCGAGCTGGCCGCGCACCGCGGCGAACTGCTCGCGGAGGAGGCGGCGGAGGTCGCCGAGGTCGCCGTCGAAGGCCCGCTCGACCGGCTCGCGCACGAACTGGCGGACGTGGTGTACGTGGCGTACGGCACCGCCCTGGTGCACGGCATCGACCTCGACGAGGTGATCGCCGAGATCCACCGCTCCAACATGACCAAGATCGGCCCCGGCGGACGGATCTCACGACGCGCGGACGGCAAGGTCCTCAAGGGCGATCACTACGAGGCGCCCGACGTACGGGCGGTTCTGCGGGGGCAGGGCTGGGATCCGGCGGAGGACTGACCGGGCCGGGCGGACACGCGCCGGACCCGACCCCCACCCCCGACCCAAGGCGACAGGCTCACGCCGCTGGCCCGCTGGCCCGCTCACGTCGCTGACTGGCTGACTGGCTCATGCCGCTGGCCCGCTGGCCCGCTGGCCCGCTCACGTCGCTGACTGGCTGGCCCGCTGACCGGCTCGGCGCAGCGCGCCGGTCCGCCACCCTCACGGCACCGGGCTCGGCAGCGTCGGCGCGGGGGCGGCCGTCCGCTCGCGCGGCGCCGTCCGCGCGCACCGCACGGCGAGCACCAGCGCGAGACCGACCAGCGTGACCGCGTCCTTGAACGCCCGTCGCGTCGACGCGTCCAGATACGGGAAGGCGAACTCGGGCACCTGCGGCACGAGCGCCGCCCAGAACCAGGGCGAACGCGCCGCCGAGCCCGCCTCCAGCGCCCCGGCGACCAGCAGCGGCACCACCACGACCAGGTAGTGCTGGTAGGACGGCCGGGCCACCAGGTACGAGGCCAGCATGAGCAGCGCGGCCGTTTCGGCCAGCCGCGCCGGACCGGCGCCGCCGCGCCGCCAGCGCCGGGCGGCGCACCCCACGCAGGCCGCCGCCGCGACCAGGCCCACCGCCTCGGCCAGGACCGCCGGGACGCCGAGGCGCGGCAGCACGGCGGGCAGGGAGCAGTCGAACGGGCGCATCAGCGCGTCGCCGCCGCGCAGCAGGAACGGCAGCGTGCGGGTGAAGAACCCGCCGGGATCGGGCATGATCAGCGCCGCGCCCGCCGACAGCGCCAGCGGCAGCGCCGCCATCAAGGCCAGGGCGCGCCACTGCCGGGCCAGGAGCAGCAGCAGGGCGACCGGCAGCAACAGGGGTTTGACCGCCACGGACACCCCCAGGACCAGCCCGGCCGCACTCCACCGCCCGCGGTCGGCCAGCAGCAGCGCCAGCGGCAGCGCGAGCACGCTGACGGCCGTCCAGTTCCCGAGGCTCACCAGGTGGCCCATCGGCGACCAGCACAGCAGCAGGCCGAGCAGCCCCAGCACCGCGAACCGGCTCCGCGCCGGCACCCCGAAGAGCCGCACGGCACAGTGCCATCCGGCCGCGATCAGGCCCACGCACACCACCGGCGCGGCCAGCCGCAGCACCACGGCCGGCAGCACCGCCTGCCCTCCGGCGAACAGCACGGCGCTCGGCAGATAGAGGAAGCGCCGGTCGTCGTACGGGGCGCCGCCGTGCAGCCAGACCTGCCCGGCGTGGACGACGAAGGCGTTGTCCATGCCTCCCTGCGCGCTCACCACCGCCACCTGCGCGGCGCGGGCGGCCAGGACGAGGCCGAGGAGGGCGCGGGCGGCCAGAGGGGCCGGGCGCAGGAGCCAGGCGCGCAGCGCGGCGGCCGGGGACACCGCAGGCGCGCTCGTCCGGGGGGCGTCATGAAGCTGCATCGCACACACCTGTCCGGGAGGGCCGCCGTGCGCATGGCGCGGCCGCACGACTTCCGCATGGGCGCAGGCAGGAGCGCCTGCGGGGACGCGGCCCTCATTGTGAGTCGGCGGTCCGGACGACGGAGCGAGCGACGCCTCGTGTCGCATTCGCACGAAGGTTCGACACAGGCAATGGGCGCGGCGGCGCGATGGTCAGCCGCTCTCCGAACTCCGGGGAATCACAGCACCAGGCCCGGGACGCACGTCCGCTGGAGGGCGGACCTCGCGGTGCGCCTCCGGGGGCGGAGGCTGTCCGAGGGACCGCCTACCCTAAAGAGCATGAGCAGCATCGACCGGAGCCAGCCCGTGGACGTCAAGCGAACCTATGAGGTGCGCACCTACGGGTGCCAGATGAACGTCCACGACTCGGAGCGGCTGTCCGGCCTGCTGGAGGACGCGGGATACGTGCGGGCCCCCGAGGGAGCGGACGGCGACGCGGACGTCGTCGTCTTCAACACCTGCGCCGTCCGGGAGAACGCCGACAACCGGCTCTACGGCAACCTCGGCCGCCTCGCGCCGAGGAAGGCGAGCCGGCCCGGGATGCAGATCGCGGTCGGCGGCTGCCTGGCGCAGAAGGACCGCGACACCATCGTGAAGCGGGCGCCCTGGGTGGACGTCGTCTTCGGCACGCACAACATCGGCAAGCTGCCCGTGCTGCTGGAGCGCGCCCGGGTGCAGGAGGAGGCGCAGGTCGAGATCGCCGAGTCGCTGGAGGCGTTCCCCTCGACGCTGCCGACCCGGCGCGAGAGCGCGTACGCCGCCTGGGTCTCCATCTCCGTCGGCTGCAACAACACCTGCACCTTCTGCATCGTCCCGGCGCTGCGCGGCAAGGAGAAGGACCGCCGCCCCGGCGACATCCTCGCGGAGGTCGAGGCGCTGGTCGGCGAGGGCGCCTCGGAGATCACGCTGCTCGGCCAGAACGTCAACGCCTACGGCTCCGACATCGGCGACCGCGAGGCGTTCAGCAAGCTGCTGCGCGCGTGCGGCGCGATCGACGGCCTGGAGCGGGTCCGCTTCACCTCGCCGCACCCGCGCGACTTCACCGACGACGTGATCGCCGCCATGGCGGAGACGCCGAACGTGATGCCGCAGCTCCACATGCCGCTCCAGTCCGGCTCCGACCCGGTCCTGAAGGCGATGCGCCGCTCCTACCGCCAGGACCGCTACCTCGGGATCATCGAGAAGGTGCGCGCCGCCATCCCGGACGCCGCGATCACCACCGACGTCATCGTGGGCTTCCCCGGCGAGACCGAGGAGGACTTCGAGCAGACTCTGCACGTGGTGCGCGAGGCCCGGTTCGCCCAGGCGTTCACCTTCCAGTACTCCAAGCGCCCCGGAACCCCGGCCGCCGAGATGGACGGCCAGGTGCCCAAGGAGGTCGTCCAGGCGCGCTACGAGCGGCTGGTCGCCCTCCAGGAGGAGATCTCCTGGGCGGAGAACAAGAAGCAGGTCGGCCACACTTTGGAGCTGATGGTCGCCGAGGGCGAGGGCCGCAAGGACGGCGCCACCCACCGCCTGTCCGGGCGCGCCCCCGACAACCGCCTGGTCCACTTCACCAAGCCCGACCAGGACGTCCGCCCCGGTGACGTCGTCACGGTCGAGATCACCTACGCCGCACCGCACCACCTGCTCGCCGAGGGCGCGGTGCGCGACGTGCGCCGCACGCGCGCGGGCGACGCCTGGGAGAAGCGCCACGCGGCCGAGGCGGCCAAGCCCGCGGGCGTCATGCTGGGCCTGCCCGCGATCGGCGTCCCGGCCCCGCTGCCGGCCGCGGCGGGCTGCGGCTGCGACTGACCGGCGACCGACCGCCGGTGACTGACCTGGCCGCCTGTGACGTGACCTGGCCGTCTGTGACTGACCTGACCTGGCCTGACCGGCTGCGGCTGACCTGACCGGCTGCGACTGACCGCCTCCCGGCGGGCGGCCGCGACCGCCCCGCGCGGGAGTCCGGCGGCCGGGGCTACGCTGCGGATCATGCTTGTCGCCGCCGCCGTATGCCCCTGCCCGCCCCTTCTCGTGCCCGCGGTCGCCGAGGGGGCCGCGTCCGAGCTGGACGCCGCGCGCGCCGCCTGCGCCGACGCGCTGGGCGTGCTCGCCGCCGCCCGGCCCGACCGGCTGGCGGTCGTGGGACCGGAGGCCGCTGGTACGGCTGGGGCGTCTGGGTGCCGGCCGTACCCGGAGGGCGCCCAGGGCTCCTTCCGCGGGTTCGGCGTGAACGTCGAGGTCCGCCTCGGCCGGGACACGGGCGGGACGGCCGGGTGGGAGCTGCCGTCCTCGCTCGCGGTCGCCGCGTGGCTGCTGGAGCGCTGCGGCTGGTCCGGCGCCCCGGTCACGGGTCTGGGCGTGGCCGAGTCGCTGGCGCCCGAGCGCTGCCTGGCCGCCGGACGGGAGATCGCCGCGCAGGCCGACCGCGTGGCGCTGCTCGTGATGGGCGACGCGAGCGCCTGCCGGTCCGTCAAGGCGCCGGGGTACCTCGACGAACGGGCCGAGCCCTTCGACGCGGAGGCCGCCCGTGCCCTCGGCGCGGCGGAGGCCGGGGCGCTCGCCGCCCTGGACGCCGAGCTGGCGACCGAGCTGAAGGCGTCCGGCCGTGCCCCCTGGCAGATCCTCGCGGGCGCCGCGGAGGGCGCCGGACTGTCCGGCGCCCTGCTGTACGACGAGGCGCCCTACGGCGTGGGCTATCTCGTGGCCGCCTGGTCGTAACGGCCGCCTGCTCGTAGCACCGCCCGCCCGCTCCCGGAACGCCCCGTCAAGCGGGATGCCCGGCCGGGAGGTCAGATTCTCCCGGCCGGACGTTGAGTGGCCGCCCGAAGCACCGCCGTCAGGGCGCCCGGACCGGCGGGCCGCCCACCTGGGCCGTCAGGGTCGGCGGGGTCAGGTGGGGCATTTGGGCTGGCGGGGCCGCCCGAGCCGCCCGGACGGTTCAGGAGACAGGTGGAGGGGGCGGCTGCGGGGTCGTACGGCCCGGATCGTCGCCCCGCTCCGCGCTCGTGCCAGCGTCGCTGCCGGTGCTCGTCCCGGTGTCCCGGCCGACACCGGCGCCTTGATCCGCGCTGGCGCCTCGACCGGTGCCAGCGCCCTGACCCGTGCCAGCGCCCTGACCCGCGCCGGTACCGCCACCGCTTCCGGTGTCCCGCTCCGCGCCCGGGGGCGTCCCCGGGACCTTGTCGCCTCGGTGGGCGAGACGGTCCACCGCCTCCTTCGCCTTGCCCGTGCCCGACTGGATCGTGCCGCTGTACTTGCCCTTGGTCCTCTCGTCGAGCATCTTCGCGGCCTTGTCGAGGCCGTGCCCGACCGAGTCGCCGTGCCGCTGGGCGAGGTCGGACACCTTGTCCAGGGCCGGTCCGAGCCTGGCCCTCGCGTTGTCCAGCAGACCCATGGTTCACCTTCCCTGTCGGGCGTCAGGTGCGCGCGCCGTCGCCCGCTTCCCGCCCGGCGCCCTCCTCGGCGGACTGCTGACGGGGGATCTCCACTGCGCCCTCGGCGGAAGCGGAGCTTCCGGCAGCATCCGGGTCCGAGGACCCCTCCTCGCTCACGCCTCCGGCGCCGCC
This sequence comes from Streptomyces sp. NPDC046985, assembly GCF_040644415.1. Taxonomy (NCBI): domain Bacteria; kingdom Bacillati; phylum Actinomycetota; class Actinomycetes; order Kitasatosporales; family Streptomycetaceae; genus Streptomyces; species Streptomyces sp. NPDC046985. The sequence continues at coordinate 109,625 of NZ_JBEYWK010000019.1, read as the reverse complement.
CTCGGTTGCCCCCGGGACGGCCGCCGCATGCTCCGCGTCCAGGGCGGCCGTCCCGGACGCGGCCTCCGTCGCGCCGCCCCGCTGCTCGGCGGCCGTCGCCTGTTCCGCCGTCTCCGACGCCTTCGACCTCCGGAAAAGTCGTGCAAATACGCCCATATCCACTCCATACGTTACTCGTGCGGGCGAGACCCCGCGTGACCCGGCCCGCGCGTGCGCCGTGTGTCGGCTGCCGCCTGCCGGAATCCGCCTACGGGAACCTCGCAACGGGCAACGACCCCGGCCGCGCGCTGTCACGTAACTCGTTCGAGTCACCCGCGGAAGGTTTGCGAAACTGGGGCGGTGAGCAGCGCAGCCCCCGCACCCCGTGTCATCGCCGTCGTCGGTCCCACCGCGGCCGGAAAGTCCGATCTCGGCGTCTTCCTGGCCCAGCGCCTCGGCGGCGAGGTCGTCAACGCCGACTCCATGCAGCTCTACCAGGGGATGGACATCGGCACCGCCAAGTTGACGCCCGAGGAGCGAGGGGGCGTGCCCCACCATCTTCTGGACGTGTGGGAGGTGACGGTCACGGCGTCCGTCGCCGAGTACCAACGGCTCGCGCGGGAGCGGATCGACGCCCTGCTCGCCGCGGGCCGCTGGCCGGTCCTGGTCGGCGGCTCCGGCCTCTACGTCCGCGGGGCCGTGGACAACCTGGAGTTCCCCGGCACCGATCCCGACGTGCGGGCCCGGCTGGAGGAGGAGCTGACCCTGCGCGGCGCCGGGGCGCTGCACGCCCGGCTGGCCGCCGCCGATCCCCAGGCCGCGCGGGCGATCCTGCCGGGCAACGGGCGCCGCATCGTCCGGGCGCTGGAAGTGATCGAGATCACCGGCCGCCCCTTCACGGCCAACCTCCCCGGACACGACTCCGTCTACGACACCGTGCAGATCGGCGTCGACGTGGCGCGGCCCGAGCTGGACGAGCGCATCGCCCGCCGGGTCGACCGGATGTGGGAGGCGGGGCTGGTGGAGGAGGTGCACGCGCTGGAGGCGCGGGGGCTGCGCGAGGGGCGTACGGCCTCCCGGGCGCTCGGCTACCAGCAGGTGCTCTCGGCGCTCGCCGGGGAGTGCACGCTCCAGGAGGCGCGCGCGGAGACGGTGCGCGCCACCAAACGCTTCGCGCGCCGCCAGGACTCCTGGTTCCGGCGCGATCCGCGCGTGCACTGGCTGAGCGGGGCCGCGGCGGACGTCGGGGAACTTCCGGGTCTCGCGCTCGCGTTGGTCGAACGACCGGTTACAGCCTGATCACGTGATGGCATCGGGACGCCCAGCCCGTCATCCGCGCCCGCGGGACCGTGCCATCATCGAGCTTCGATCGACCGAGCAGTCCTAGTTGGGAGGGCGCGTGGCGATGGAGGCCGGCCCTCGCGACACCGCGCACGGCACGCACGACGCCGAGCGCGTCGCCTTGCGGCACTCCGACCCGGAGCCGGACGAGGGCTCGTTGAGCCCCGACGGTCCCGACGACCTCGCGGCCGGCGTGACCGAGGACGGTCCCGGCCCCGAGGACATGTTCGCCGGGCCCGCGGTCGAGGTCGAGCTGCGCCCGCAGTGGCGGCTGCGCGTCTGGCAGCTCGCCCCCATCGTGGGGCTGGCCGTCGTCGGCTCGCTGATGTTCGCCTTCCCGCTGGCCTTCGACGGCGACAGCGGGGCGATGATCGCCATGCTGGGGCTGCTGATCTGCTCCTGCGCGGCCGGCTGGGGCATGATGGCCGCGCGCCGGGTGGGCTACGCCTGGCCCGGACTGCCCCCGCTCGACGGCGGCCGCCGCCCCGACTGGCGGGTGGCCGGCGCGTACGCGCTGCTCGTCGCGGTGGTCGTGGTCCTCGCGGTCTGGCGGGTCGCCCGGCTGCGCTGAGCGGCGCCTCCCTCGGATCGTGCCGGGCCCGTGCCTCCCTCGCTTCCGCCGGGGTCGCCGTCCGGTCCCGCCGGGGTCGCCGTCCGCCCGGTGAGCGCGGCCGTCCGGCGCCCGTTCCCAGCCCGTACGATCAGGGCATGAGCACCCGTATCGCCTTCCTCAAGGGTCACGGCACGGAGAACGACTTCGTGATCGTCCCCGACCCGGAGAACGCCGTCGAGCTGTCCCCGGCCGCCGTCGCCGCCCTGTGCGACCGCCGTGCGGGCGTCGGCGGCGACGGCGTGCTGCACGTGGTGCGGTCGGCCGCGCACCCGGAGGCCCGGCCGATGGCGGCCGAGGCCGAGTGGTTCATGGACTACCGCAACGGCGACGGCTCGGTCGCCGAGATGTGCGGCAACGGCGTACGGGTCTTCGCGCGCTACCTCCAGCACGCCGGGCACGTGACGGAAGGCGACCTGGTGATCGCCACCCGCGCGGGCCTGAAAGCCGTGCACCTCGCCAAGGACGGCGACGTCACCGTCGGCATGGGCGCGGCGCGGCTGCCCGAGGGGGACGTCACGGTGAGCGTCGGCGAGCGGAGCTGGCCCGCGCGCCACGTGAACATGGGCAATCCTCACGCGGTCGCCTTCGTCGGCGATCTCGCCGAGGCCGGCGCCCTGTCCTGCGCGCCGCCGGTCAGCCCGGCCGCCGCGTACCCGGACGGCGTGAACGTCGAGTTCGTCGTCGACCGCGGACCGCGCCACGTGGCGATGCGCGTGCACGAGCGCGGCTCCGGCGAGACCCGCTCGTGCGGCACGGGCGCCTGCGCCGTCGCGGTGGCGGCGGCCCGCCGGGACGGGGCCGACCCGGCCGTCACCGGCCTCCCGGCGACCTACACCGTGGACCTGCCGGGCGGCGCCCTCGTGATCACCGAGAAGCCGGACGGGGAGATCGAGATGACCGGCCCCGCGGTGATCGTCGCCGAGGGCGTCCTCGACGCCCAGTGGCTGGAGAACGCCGTCGGCTGACCGCCCGCCGGACGGACGCCGCCGGGCGGCGACCGGGGTGGGACGACCGTTTCCACGGCCCCGCGCCGGATGCGGCAACGAAGCGAAGGCGGATGCTCCGACAGGTGGCCGAAAGATGTAAACCTCTTTCTCGTCGCTCGAATGGGTGATCCGTTTCACGCTCTCCGAGAGAGGGGCGGTCGAGTGTGCTGGGGTCGGTAGCATCAAGCACCGGCCTGGACGGGGGATCCGCAGCCGACCCCTGAGCCGTGTAGGCCCTGGGGCGCCCCGTCCGCCGGTCGACGCGGCCGGAGGTGCACATGAGTGCGGATGCCACGAATCCCGCGGCCCCGGGACCGGTGGCGCCGGAGGCGCCCCGCAGAAGGGCCCGCCCGCGGATCGACCTGCGACGCCTGGGCCGGGCCGCGCTGCTCGGCCCGGCCGCCCGGGACCGCCTGCCGGACGCCATCGGCCACGTCGCCGAGGCGCACCGCGCCCACTTCCCCGACGCCGACCTCGAACCCCTGCGCCGCGCCTACGTCCTGGCCGAGTCCTCCCACCGCGGCCAGATGCGCAAGAGCGGCGAGCCCTACATCACGCACCCGCTCGCGGTGACCCTGATCCTCGCCGAACTCGGCGCGGAGACCACGACGCTGACGGCGTCTTTGCTGCACGACACCGTCGAGGACACCGAGGTGACGCTGGACCTGGTCGGAGACCAGTTCGGCGCGGAGGTCCGCTACCTGGTCGACGGCGTCACCAAGCTGGAGAAGGTCGACTACGGCGCCGCGGCCGAGCCCGAGACGTTTCGCAAGATGCTCGTCGCCACCGGCAGCGACGTCCGCGTGATGTCGATCAAACTCGCGGACCGGCTGCACAACATGCGCACCCTCGGCGTCATGCGCCCGGAGAAGCAGGCGCGCATCGCCAAGGTGACCCGGGACGTGCTCATCCCGCTCGCCGAACGCCTGGGCGTGCAGGCCCTCAAGACCGAACTGGAGGACCTGGTCTTCCAGATCCTGCACCCCGAGGAGTACGCGCACACGCGCCGGCTGATCGCTGAGAACGCCGCCCGGCCCGGCGACCCGCTCGCGGAGGTGGCCGAACAGGTGCGCGGGGTGCTGCGCGAGGCGGACATCGCCGCCGAAGTACTGGTCAGACCACGGCACTTCGTCTCCGTGCACCGCGTCGCCCGCAAGCGCGGACGGCTGCGCGGCTGCGACTTCGGGCGGCTGCTGGTCCTGGTGAACGAGGACGCCGACTGCTACGGGGTGCTGGGCGAACTGCACACCTGCATGACCCCGGTCGTCTCGGAGTTCAAGGACTTCATCGCCGTCCCCAAGTTCAACCTCTACCAGTCGCTGCACACGGCCGTCGCCCGTGCCGACGGACAGGTCGCGGAAGTCCTCATCCGCACCCACCAGATGCACCAGGCCGCCGAAGCGGGCGTCGTCGCGCTCGGCAACCCCTACGCGCCGCCCGCCCAGTTCGACGATCAGTCCGCGGGCGACGGCGAGCGCGTCGACCCCACCCGCCCCGGCTGGCTCTCCCGCCTCCTCGACTGGCAGCGAGCGGCGCCCGACCCCGACACCTTCTGGTCCACCCTGCGCGAAGACCTCGCCCAGGACCGGGAGATCACCGTCGTCCGCCCCGACGGCGCCACCCTGGGCCTGCCCGAGGGCGCGACCTGCGTGGACGCGGCCTACGCCCAGTACGGCGAGGACGCGCACGCGTGCATCGGCGCCCGCGTCAACGGCCGGCTGGCCACGCTCAGCACCGTGCTGCGCGACGGCGACGCCGTCCAGTTGCTCATGGGCCAGGACCCCGCCTCCGAGCCGTCCCGGGAATGGCTCGACCACGCCCACACCCCGGCCGCCCGCATCGCCATCCAGCGGTGGCTGGCGGCGCACCCGGCGCCCCCCCCGGACACGGCGACGGACGCCGAGCGCGCGGCCCCGCAGGACCTTCCCGCCTCCGGCGCGGACGCCACGCCCGCCCCCGTCCTCGCCCCCGGCGCCCCGGGCCCGGCGGCGGAGGACGGCACGGCGACGCAGGGCGCCGCCGAGCCGGTCACGGCCGCCCGGAGCGACGACAGCGCCGCGGCGGGCGCCGACCGGACCGGCACGGCGGGCGCCGACCGGACCGCCGCGGCGGCCCCCGACCAGGCCGGTCCCGCGAGCGCCGTCGTCGTCGACCGCCCGCACGCGCTCGTGCGGCTGGCGGGCTGCTGCACGCCCGTGCCGCCGGACCCGATGACCGCGTTCGACGTGCGCGGGGGCGTGGTGACCGTGCACCGCCTCGAGTGCCCCGCGGTCGACCGGATGAAGGAGGCGGGACGCGCGGAGGTCGCCGTGCGCTGGGGCGGGGCCAGCGCGTGCCGTGTCACGCTGCTCGCCGAATCGTTCGGCCGGCCCCATCTGCTGGCAGACCTGACCGAGGCCATCGCCCAGGAGGGCGTCCAGATCGTCTCGGCGACCATCGCCCCGCCCGCCCAGCAGCGCGTCCACCACACCTACACCCTGCACCTGCCCGACGCCGCCCGGCTGCCCGCCCTGATGCGGGCGATGCGCGACGTCCCCGGGGTCTACGACGTGAGCCGCACCCAGCCGCCTCCCCAGCAGCCCGACGTCTGAGCGTCCGCGGACCACCGGGCGCGGCGAGCACCCGAAGGCGACCGGGCGTCCAGGCGTCCGGCTGCCGGGCGACCGGATGCACGCCCCGCGAGGCCGCCGTTCGGGTGGGACCGGCGCGCGTCGCCGCCAGGGCGCCGCCGTGCGCTGATAGCCGTGGACGCATGCCGCGCACCCCCCGTCACCGCCTCGCCCGCCGTCTGCGCGCGACCGCCGTCGCGTCCGCCGTCACCGGCTGCCTGATCGCCGCGAGCGCCCCGCCCGCCCCGCTCGGCCTCGGCGACCGGCTCTACCCGTACCTGGGCAACCCGGGATACGACGTCTCGTCGTACGACCTGTCCTTCGCCTACCCCGGGGACAACAGCAAGCCGCTCCAGGCCGTCACCGTGATCGACGCCCGGGTGACCAAGACGCTGGACCGGGTGAACCTCGACTTCGCGCACGGCACGGTCGGCTCCGTGCAGGTCGACGGCCTGCCCGCCGCGTTCACCGCCGCGGGGGAGGACCTGGTGGTCACGCCGTCGGTCCCGCTGCCCGCGGGGAGCCGGATGCGGATCACGGTGCGCCACACCAGCGACCCGGCGCCCGCGCCGGGCCGCGACGGCGGCTGGGTGCGCACCGCCGACGGCCTCGCCCTGGCCAACCAGGCCGACGCCGCCCACCTGGTGTTCCCGTGCAACGACCACCCCTCCGACAAGGCGATGTTCACCTTCCGGATCAACGCCCCCAAGGGCTACACGGCCGTCGCCAACGGCCTGCCCGCCGCGCCCGTGCGCTCCGGCGGGTCGGTCACCTGGACGTACCGCACCCGGCACCCGATGGCCACCGAGCTGGCCCAGGTCTCCATCGGCCGCTCCGCCGTGCTGCACCGCACCGGCCCGCACGGCCTGCCCGTCCGCGACGTCGTCCCCGCCGGCGACCGCGCGGCGCTCGCCCCGTGGCTCGCCAAGACCCCGGGCCAGATCGCCTGGATGGAGAGCAAGGTCGGGCCGTACCCCTTCGAGACGTACGGCGTCCTCATGGCCTCCGCCGCCACGGGGTTCGAACTGGAGACGCAGACCCTCTCCCTGTTCGAGAAGGACCTGTTCACCGACCCGGAGTGGCCCCGGTGGTACGTGGAGTCGGTCATGGTGCACGAGCTGTCCCACCAGTGGTTCGGCGACAGCGTCAGCCCGCGCACCTGGTCCGACGTGTGGCTCAACGAGGGACACGCCACCTGGTACGAGGCGCTGTACGCCGACGAGAAGGAGCACCAGCCCCTGGAGACCCGGATGAGGGCCGCCTACGTCGACTCCGACCGCTGGCGCGCGGTCGGCGGCCCGCCGGCGCTGCCCAAGCCGCCCGTGGCCGGCCAGAAGATCGGCATCTTCCGCCCCAACGTCTACGACGGCGCCGCCCTCGTCCTGTACGCGCTGCGCCAGAAGATCGGCAAGGCCGCGTTCGAGCGCCTGGAGCGCGCCTGGGTACGGGACCACCGGGACTCCACCGCGACCACGGCCGACTTCGAGACGCTGGCCTCGACCGTCGCCGGACGCGACCTGGGCGGCTTCTTCAAGGGCTGGCTCTACGGCGCGAAGACCCCGCCGATGCCGGGCCACCCGGACTGGAAGTCCGTGCCGCCGAAGAAGACCGCCCAGCGGTCGCACGAGACGCCGATGTGAAGCGGTGTGAGGGGCGGCGACGGGGCGGGCCGCGCGGTGGCAAGCGGAATAACGCGGTGACGCCGTGAGCCGCGCCGTGGGACCATCGTCGGGCAGGCGCGGCTCGGCGCGACGGGAATTCTCCGGTCCGCCCGCACGTTGCACCAAACGGCGAAGTGGGCCCCGAGCGCCCGCCGGACCGGTCACGGCCCGCCGCCGCACGTAGGGTCTCCGACGACGTAAGGATCCAATGACCTCCTCTTCTTCCCCTTCCCAGGCGTCCCAGGACGGCAAGCGCCTCGCGCACACCTACCCCGACGGTCTTCGGGCCGATGCCCTGATGGAAGAGGACGTCGTCTGGGGCCAGGGGATCGACACCGAGCGCGACGGCGACCAGTTCGACCGCTCCGACCGCGCGGCCCTGCGCCGCGTCGCCGGACTGTCCACCGAGCTGGAGGACGTCACCGAGGTCGAGTACCGGCAGCTCCGCCTGGAGCGCGTGGTGCTCGTCGGCGTGTGGACCACCGGCACCGCGCAGGACGCGGACAACTCCCTCGCGGAGCTGGCCGCCCTCGCGGAGACCGCGGGCGCGGTCGTGCTCGACGGCGTGGTGCAGCGCCGCGACAAGCCCGACGCGGCCACCTACATCGGCTCCGGCAAGGCCGGCGAACTGCGCGACGTCGTCCTGGAGACGGGCGCGGACACCGTCGTCTGCGACGGCGAACTCAGCCCGGGGCAGCTCATCCACCTCGAGGACATCGTCAAGGTCAAGGTCATCGACCGCACGGCCCTGATCCTGGACATCTTCGCCCAGCACGCCAAGTCCCGCGAGGGCAAGGCGCAGGTCGCGCTCGCTCAGATGCAGTACATGCTGCCGAGGCTGCGCGGCTGGGGTCAGTCGATGTCCCGCCAGATGGGCGGCGGCAGCGGCGGCCTGGCCACGCGCGGTCCCGGTGAGACCAAGATCGAGACGGACCGGCGGCGGATCCGCGAGAAGATGGCGAAGATGCGCCGGGAGATCGCGGACATGAAGACCGGCCGCGAGATCAAGCGCCGGGAGCGCCGCCGCAACAAGGTGCCCTCCGTCGCCATCGCGGGCTACACCAACGCCGGAAAATCCTCCCTGCTCAACCGCCTCACCGGCGCGGGCGTCCTGGTCGAGAACGCGCTGTTCGCGACCCTGGACCCGACCGTGCGCCGGGCCGAGACGCCCGGCGGGCGGCTCTACACCCTCGCGGACACCGTCGGCTTCGTCCGGCACCTGCCGCACCACCTGGTCGAGGCGTTCCGCTCCACCATGGAGGAGGTAGGCGACTCCGACCTGATCCTGCACGTGGTGGACGGCTCGCACCCGGTCCCGGAAGAGCAGCTCGCGGCCGTGCGCGAGGTGATCCGGGACGTCGGCGCCACCGACGTGCCCGAGATCGTCGTGGTCAACAAGGCGGACGCGGCGGACCCGCTGGTCCTCCAGCGGCTGCTGCGGGTCGAGAAGCACGCCATCGCCGTGTCGGCCCGCACCGGCCGGGGCATCGCCGAGCTGCTCGCCCTGATCGACGACGAGCTGCCCCGCCCGGCGGTCGAGATCGAGGCGCTCGTGCCGTACACCCACGGCAACCTGGTGGCGCGCGCCCACACCGACGGCGAGGTGATCTCCGAGGAGCACACCGCGGAGGGCACCCTGCTCAAGGCCCGGGTGCACGAGGAACTGGCGGCCGATCTGGCGCCGTACGTCCCGGCCGCCGCGCGCTGAGCTGACCGCGCCGCCGCTTAGAGCACGGCCCGAGGGCCCGGCCCCCCGCGCACCGAACGGTGCGCCGGGGGCCGGGCCCTCCGCGTACGCCGGGCTGTCGCTGTCGCTGTCGCTGTCGCTGTCGCTGTCGCTGTCGCTGTCACCGGTCGCCGTGCCCCGTGCCGTACGTCATGCAGTCGCTGTCACCGGCCGCCGCGCGTCGTGTCGTCCGCTGTCACCGGCCGCCGTAGGTCCGGCTCATGTTCTGGTAGAGCGTCTGGGCGGTCTTGCCGAGTTGCGGTCCGGCGAGCCAGGTGTTGTCGGTGGGGCCTATGGAGGTGTTGGAGACCAGCACGGTCTTGCCGTGCACCTCGCGGAACCAGCCGCCGCCGGAGGCGCCGCCCGTCATGGTGCAGCCGATCCGGTACATCGTCGGCAGGGACGGGCTCAGCGACAGCCGGCCCGGCCGGTCCAGGCAGTGGAACATGTCCGCGCCGTCGTAGGGAGGCGCGGCCGGGTAGCCCCAGGCGCCCATCGCGGAGATCCCGGTCGCGGAGGGAGCGGAGAAGTCCACGTCCAGCGCGGCGCCGACGGTCTCCTCCAGCGACTTCGCGCCGGACTCGGGCTTCACGTGCAGCACCGCGTAGTCGTAGGGCGCGCCCGCGCCGCCCGACTCCGAGCCGCCCCGGATCCACTGGTCGGAGGTCGACGCCCAGTCCGCCCACCACGCGCCGTACGGCGCGACCTCGGTCCGGTCGGCGTCGCTCAGCTCGGACGAGGACTTGCCGAGGTCGTTGTAGTCGGGCACGAACGCGATGTTGCGGTACCAGCCGCCGTCGCCGCCCGCGTGCACGCAGTGGCCCGCCGTCCACACCAGGTTGGACTTCCCCGGGTGGTTGACGTCCTTGACGACCGTCCCGGAGCAGACCATCGGGCCCTGGGGCGAGTCGAAGAAGACCTTGCCGACCGGTGCGGCGTGCTCGTGGTACGGGGTCTTCTCGGCCTGCGCCCGCACCGGGCGCGGCGCCGGGTCGCTGACGCCCTGTCCGGCGGCGGCGGCCTCGGTGACCGTCTTGTCGGCCTCCTCGGCGGACTTCATCCGCTCCGGCTTCCACAGGCCCTCGATGACCGGGTTGACGAAGTCCTTCGCGGAACTGAGCCACTTGTGCCTGTCCCAGTTCTTCCAGCCGCCGTCGCGCCACCTGCCGACGTCGATGCCGTGCTTCTTGAGCCGCTCCGCGAGGTCGGCCGGGATGTGGACCCCGCCGCCGGTCGCGGTGCTGGAGGCGGCGCCGCTGGCGGGCGGCCGGTCGGCGCCGTCGTCCCCGCCGGAGCCGCCGCAGGCGGTCGCCGTGAGCGCCAGGGCCGCGGCGAGCGAGGCGGCGGCCACGGCCGGGCGCCGGGACGCGCGCCTCAGCGCGCGGGACGGATGTATGGAACGCATGTTGCGCTGCACCCCCGTTGGGTCGCTTCTCTGTCGTGCGCTTCACCGGACGGGAAGCGACACCCCACTGTGCACCAGCAGTTGAGCGCGGGCGGCGGTGGGACGGTGAAGGTCCGCGCTCAGCGTCCCGCTGCCCCGTTCACCTGTCGGCGAACCTCTTGCTGACCGAGTCGTATCCGGCCTGCGCCCGCGCCCGCGCTCGCCGGGTCGGTGGCCGCCTGCACGGCGGACGTCCCGCGCCGTGCCGTGCCTCCTCGGCGTGCGAGGGCGGACGGCCGTATGGGGCGCATGCGTCGACTCCCCTGCTGTGAACGAACGGATGAACGGTCGTGCCGGTGCCGCGGTGTCGTCCGCGCGGTCCCGAGCCGGGTTCTGGCCGGGCCCGCACGGCTGCCGCGGCGGGCGGAACGGCACCAGACGCTAGGCGTTCGTCATGGGAGCCCGCCGACGGGACGGCAACGGTTTCGCTACGGGGTGACGTGCCTGACGGAGCGTCAAAGGGAGGTCTGTGGGGAGTGCGGGGGTCACGCGCCGGCCCGGCGCCCCGCTGAGGCGTCGCCGGGGATCGGGCGGGGTGGCCGGTGTCTCGAATCGGGCGGGGTGGCGGGTGCCTTGGATCGGACGGGAATGGCGGGCGCATCGGCTCAGGCGAGGGTCGCGGCGCCTCGGCTCAGTCCGGGGCCGTGGGTGTTTCAGCTCGGTCCGGGGCCGCGAGCGTCTCGGCTCCGGTGGCGTGCCGGTGGGGGAGGGTGCGGCGACGGCGCGGCGGTGGGGGGGCGTGGGCGATGCGGCGTTGGGGGGCGGTGTGTGGGCGGCGCGGCGGTGAGGAGTGGTGCGTCGGCGGCGCGGCGCTCCCGCCGTGACTGGTCGCCGTACCGCACATGCGAGGCAAGATGCGGTGAGCTACCGGCAGAAGCGAGGATCTTCGGCCTCTGTGCCGCGTATACGCGTTTGTGCGGGGGTGGTGTCCGGGTACCGTCACCCAGGAGGTGGTAGCCGTGAGCCAGTCCCTCGCAGCCGCCGGTCCGGCCGCCGGACCGGCGGCGGAACTCGCCCTCACCGGCGACCTGAGCCGCCCGGCGCGCCTCACCGTGGCCGGACTGCTCGCCTGGCCCCAGCACCGGGCCCGGGTCGCCTTCGCGTGCGCCGCCAGCGGCGACCGGCGCCACCTCTTCACCGGACCGCTCCTGCACGACGTGCTCTCCTCCGCCGGACCCGTCTTCGACCCCGCCCGGCGCAAGGACCGCCTGCGCTTCCTGATCGCCGTGCGCGGCGCCGACGGCCACCGCGCACTGCTGTCCTGGGCGGAGATCGATCCGGACTTCGGCGGCGCTCCCGTCCTGCTCGCGGCCACCCTGGACGGCGTCCCGCTCGACCGCGCGGGCGCCCAGCTCGTCCTGCCCCAGGATCGCTGCGGGGCTCGCTACATCAGCGGCATCGACGCGATCCGCGTGGACGGCGGTTACACCGCGGCCGCGTGGAGCTGACGGGCCGCCGGGGGAGCGGCCCGACCGCCCGCAGGGCCCCACAGGGCCTCCGCCTGACCCGGCCGCACGCCTCACCAGCCCCATCCGCCCCACCGGCACCTGTTTCAGGGAGCGTCGTCACCTGCTGCCCGGCAGCCCGTAACCGCGCGGGCGGGACACGGTTGTAGCGGTGGGGGTCCTGCTGTCCGCGTCCGGGCCCCCGACGGCGGCAGGGGGGCCGGGCGGCGGCCTGGCGCCTGGGGACGGCGGGAGGACAGGGGACCGTGCACGTGACGGAGTCTTCACCCGGAGGGCGCGCGGCCGCTCCGGCGCGCGCCGCGCAGGAGGCGATCCCGCGGCGCCAGGCGGCGCGCGAGTCGGCGGCGCGCACCATCGCGCGGTCGCTGCCGATCGTCCCGGTCCGGGCCCGCGGCCTCACCATCGAGGGCGCGGACGGCCGCCGCTACCTCGACTGCCTCTCGGGCGCGGGCGCCCTCGCCCTCGGGCACAACCACCCCGTCGTCCTGCACGCCCTGCGCAAGGCCCTCGACTCGGGCGCGCCCCTGCACGCCCCCGGCCTGGCCACCCCCGTCGAGGACGCCTTAGTCGCCGAGCTGTTCGGCACGCTGCCCGCCGGGCTCGCGGACCGCGCCCGCGTACGGTTCTGCGGTCCGGCGGGGACGGACGCGGCGGAGGCCGCCCGCACGCTCGTCGAGGCGGCCACCGGCCGAACCGGGATCATGACGTTCACCGGCGCCCACCGCGGGACGACCGCCGGGGCGCTCGCCGCGTCCGGGCACGCACCCGACGTCCGGGCCGCCCGGCCGCCCGCCCGGCTGCCCTCCTCGCGGGACTTCCGCTGCCCGTTCGGCGTCGACGGCTCGCACGGGGCCGAACTCGCCGCCCGCTGGAGCGAGTCCGTCCTCGACGCTCCCGGACCGGGGGCGCCCCTGCCCGCCGGGATGATCTTCGAACCCGTTCAGGGCGAGTGCGGTGTGACGCCCGCGCCGGAGGACTGGATGCGGCGGCTGCGGCGGATCACCGCCGCACGCTCGGTGCCGCTGATCGTCGACGAGACCCGGACCGGGGTGGGGCGCACGGGCGCGTTCTGGGTGGTGGAGCACAGCGGCGTGACCCCTGATGTGATGGTGCTGTCCAAGGCCGTCGGCGGCAGCCTGCCGCTGGCCGTCGTGGTCCACCGGGACGACCTCGACGTCCGGGAGCAGAGCGACCGCGAGGCCGCCTTCCACGGCGACTTTCGCGGCAACCAGCTCGCCATGGCGGCCGGCGCCGCCACCCTGGCCCACGTACGCGAGAACCGCCTCGCCGCACGCGCCGGGGTCCTGGGCGCCCGCATGCTCGCCCGACTCCGCGCGCTGTCCGAGGAGCACTCCTGCATCGGTGACGTACGGGGCCGGGGCCTGATGATCGGCCTGGAACTGGTGGACCCCGACGCCGTGCCGGACCCGGCCGCCGCGGAGCGCCCGGAGGCGCACGATCCCCGGCCGGCCGCACCCGAACTCGCCGCCGCCGTGCAGCGGGAGTGCCTGCGGCGCGGCCTGATCGTCGGACTGGGCGGGCGGCACACGAGTGTCGTCCAGCTCCTGCCGCCCCTCACGATCACCGATGAGCAGTCGGCGGCGGTCCTCGACCGGCTCGCCGACGCGATCGGCGCGGCGGCCCGGGACCTGCCCCGGCATCTGGCGGGCCGCAGCGGCCGCCCGCCGGGTCAGGCCGGGCCACCCGGCCCGCTCGGTCCGTCCGGTCCGCCGGGGAGACCGCGGCGGGCTCGGGGACATGGGGAGGCACCGGGGTAGCCGCCCGGGGCGCCGGGCCTCGGGCCGCTGGGTCCCGGTTCGGGGCCGCCGGGTGCCGGTTCGGGGCCGCCGGGTGCCGGTTCGGGACTGCTGGGACTCGGCTCAGGACCGCTGGGCCTTGGCTCGGGTCCGCCGGGTCTCGGCTGCGGGCCTGACGACGGCTGAACCCGGGCACGGACCCGAGCCAGGCGGGCGCGGCTCGTCCGTGCGCCCCTGCCCCGTCCTCCCGGGGGCGGTTCGCCCCGGCCACGACCCGCCCGCTCCCGTCCGCCCCCGCCCCGCACCCTCCGCTTCAGCCGCCCCGCTCATCCGCTTCAGCCGTGTCCCGTCCGATCCGCCCTGGTCGGTCCCGTGCATCGGAGCCGTCGCCGTTACAGGCGCCGTCGCCGGGGCCGGGTGAAACGGTCTCGCCCCCGCCGCGCCGTACCACCACCGGCTGAGCCGGACCGTCTCTACTTCCCGAGGAACCCCGTGAACACCACTCCGCCCCCGACACCGCCCGACCGGTCCGCCATCCGTCAGGAGGCGACCGAGACGTTCCCCCGTCAGTCCAGCGGGGCGCCGCATCCGCCGCGCCCGGACCGTAGGGCCGCCGATCCCCTGGACGACCCCGACGCGCACACGGCCGCACAAGCCGCCGCCGTGGAGAACCTGTTGCGCTGCTGGGTGCGCGAGACCGTCACGCCCGCACCGGACGGCGGCACGCTGCGCATCCCGCTCCCGGCCACCGGAACCGCCCTCCTCGTTCCGGTCCTTCACTGGTCCGCTACCGGCTGGCACCGCTTCGGCCTTCCCGTCCTCGCCGGCGCCCCACGGAGCGCGCCGGCCGCCGACGCCGTGACGGTCGCCAGCCTGCTCGCCCGAGAGGCGTCGTCCTCTGACCGGGCCGACCCGGACACCGCGTCGGCTTGCGGCCCCGCTCCCAGCGCCGCGCCCGCCATCGGGGCAGCGCACGGCACCGCGCCCGGCCCTGACGCGACCGTCGCCCCCGACGCGATCTCCGCCCCCGACGCGATCTCCGCCCCCGACGCGATCTCCGCCCCCGGCGGGACCTCCGGCCCCGATGCGGCCCCCGCCTCCGGCGTGATCGCTGCCCCTGACGCGATCTCTGGCCCTGACGCGACCTCCGGCCCCGATGCGGCCCCCGCCTCCGGCGTGATCGCTGCCCCTGACGCGATCTCTGGCCCCGGCGCGACCTCTGGCCCCGACGCGACCTCCAGCCCGGACGCGACCTCCGCCTTCGGCCTCGGCGCGACCGCTGTCCCCGACACGATCTCTGACCCCGGCGCGACCTCCAGCCCCGACGCGACCTCCGGCCCCGACGCGACCCCCGCCTCCGGCGCGACCGCTGCCGCCGGCCCCGACTCCGCTTTCGCTGCCGCCCCCGACTCCGTTCCCCGCCCCACCCCGACCGGCGCCCCCGTATCCGCCCCCACCCCTCTCGCCGACGCCGACGCGGTCGATCTCGTGGCCCGGGTGGCCGACTCCGTCCGCCGCACCGCGCTTTTCCTCCGTGACCGCTGGGAACGCCCAGCCGACGGGACCGACCTCTTCCTGTCCGCCGAGCAGGCCCTCGTCCTCGGCCACCCGCTGCACCCGGCCCCGAAGAGCCGTGAGGGGCTGTCGGACGGCGAAGTCGAGCGCTTCTCACCGGAGACGCGCGGCGCCTTCGCCCTGCACTGGGCAGGGGTCGCCCCGTCCGTGCTGGCCTCCGACTCGGCCTGGACGGAAGGCGGCCGGCAGGTTCCCGCCGCCGCGCTCACCGCCCGGCTCGCCGGTTCCGGGCTGCCGCTGCCCGACGGGTTCGCCGCCCTCCCGCTGCACCCCTGGCAGTGGCGCGAGATCAGCCCGCGCGCGGACGTCGCCGCGCTGCTCGACGCCGGACTCCTGCGCGACCTGGGCGCGTACGGCCCCTCCTGGCGCCCCACCTCCTCGGTGCGCACCGTCTACCGCACCGGCGCCCCGGCCATGCTCAAGCTGTCCCTGGGTCTGCGGATCACCAACTCCCGCCGGGAGAACCTTCGTAAGGAACTGCATCGCGGCGTCGAGGTGCACCGCCTCCTGCGCACCGGCCTGGCCCAGCGGTGGCGGGCGGCGCATCCGGGCTTCGACGTCGTGCGCGACCCGGCCTGGCTGGCCGTCGACGACCGGGACGGACACGCGGCACCTGGACTGAACGTGATGATCCGGCACAACCCGTTCGGACCGGCGGACGACGTGTCCTGCGTGGCAGGGCTCGTCGCGCCCCGGCCCCTTCTCCGACCGGGCGCGGCCCCTGCCCTCGGCTCCCGCCTGGCCGATGTTCTCACCCGCATCGCCGCCCAGACCGGGCGCCCGCGCGGCGCCGTCGCCGCCGAGTGGTTCCTGCGCTACCTCGACCACGTGGTCCGCCCGGTGCTGTGGCTGGACGGCGAGGCGGGCATCGCCCTGGAAGCCCACCAGCAGAACACGCTGCTCCTGCTGGACGCCGACGGCTGGCCCGTCGGCGGCCGGTACCGCGACAACCAGGGCTACTACTTCCGCGCCTCCCGGCGCGCGGAACTCGCCGCCCTGCTGCCCGGGATCGGCGAGCGGAGCGACACCTTCGTCTCCGACGAGGTCACGGACGAACGGTTCGCCTACTACCTCGCCGTCAACAACGTGTTCGGTCTCATCGGCGCCCTGGGCGCTCAGCGGCTCGCCGACGAACGGCTGCTCCTGGCCGCCTTCCGGCGCTTCCTGCGCGACCGCGCCTCCGACCCCGCCGCCGCCTCCACCCTGCCCGCCCGCCTGCTCGACTCGCCGGTGCTGCGCTGCAAGGCCAACCTGCTGACCCGGCTGCGCGGCCTGGACGAACTCGTCGGCCCCGTCGACACCCAGTCCGTCTACGTCACCCTCGCCAACCCCCTGCACGCCTGACCCCGCCCTCCGAGAGGAGCGCGCCATGCCCCCCACCGACGCCCGAGCCGCCGACCGCGTCCCGGCCCCCACCGCCCAGGCGCACGCGGCCACGCCCGACCCCGACGCCGAGGACACCCTCCACCTGCGCCTGCCCGACGGCTTCCACGCGCCCCTCACGGCACCTGCACCTGCACCGGCAGCAACTGCACCGGCACCTGCACCGGCAGCACCGACAGCACCGGCACCGTCCGGCGTGGCGCCGCCGCCGTCCAGCGCTCCGCCCGCCGCCCGCGACCTCCTGGACGGCGTAGGCCAGTGGGGCCCCACCGCCACCCCGGCGGGCGCCTTCCAGCTCGTCCCCGTCCGGCTCGACCGCGACCTGCCGCTCGTCAGCCGCTGGATGAACGATCCGGCCGTCGCGGAGTTCTGGCAGCTCGCCGGGGAGCGGAGCGTGACCGAGGACCATCTGCGCGTCCAGGCGGACGGCGACGGACGCAGCGTGCCCTGCCTGGGCCTGCTCGACGGCACGCCGATGAGCTACTGGGAGATCTACCGCGCCGATCTCGACCCGCTGACCCGCAGCTATCCGGCCCGGCCGCACGACACGGGCGTCCACCTCCTCCTCGGCGCCGCCGCCGACCGCGGCCGCGGCCTCGGGACCGCCCTGATCAGGGCCGTGACGGGCCTGATCCTCGGCAACCGCCCCGCCTGCGCCCGCGTCGTGGCCGAGCCCGACGTGCGCAACGCGCCCTCCGTGGCGGCCTTCCGCAGCGCCGGTTTCCGGTGCGCGGCCGAGACCGACCTGCCCGGCAAACGGGCCGCCCTCATGATCCGCGACCGTACCCGGAGCGTGCCGCTGTGACCGTGACCGCTCCGCCCGCCTCGATGACCCGTTTGTCAGTCCCGAGCCGTAGGGTGGTCGCGCTATGACGAAGCCCTCCCTCCCTGAACTCCTGCACGCCGCCGTCGCCGCCGTCGGCGGGACGGAGCGCCCCGGCCAGGCGACCATGGCCCAAGCCGTCGCGGACGTCGTCGACGACGGCTCGCACCTCCTGGTCCAGGCCGGCACCGGCACCGGAAAGTCCCTCGGCTACCTGGTGCCCGCGCTCGCGCACGGCGAGCGCGTCGTCGTGGCCACCGCCACCCTCGCGCTCCAGCGCCAGCTCGTCGAGCGGGACCTGCCGCGCACCGTCGACGCCCTGCACCTGCTGCTGCGCCGCCGCCCGGAGTTCGCCATGCTCAAGGGCCGGTCGAACTACCTGTGCCTGCACCGCCTGCACGAGGGCGTCCCGCAGGACGAGGAGGAGGGCCTGTTCGACCAGTTCGAGGCGGCGGCGCCCAGCAGCAGACTGGGCCAGGACCTGCTGCGGATGCGCGACTGGGCCGACGAGACCGAGACGGGCGACCGCGACGACCTCACGCCCGGCGTCTCGGACCGGGCCTGGGCGCAGGTCTCCGTCTCCTCACGGGAGTGCCTGGGCGCGACCAAGTGCGCCTACGGCGCCGAGTGCTTCGCCGAGACGGCCCGCGAGCGCGCCAAGCTCGCCGAGGTGGTGGTCACCAACCACGCGCTGCTCGCGATCGACGCCATCGAGGGCGCCCCGGTCCTCCCGCAGCACGAGGTGCTGATCGTGGACGAGGCGCACGAACTGGTCTCCCGGGTGACCGGCGTCGCCACCGGCGAACTCACCCCGGGGCAGGTCAACCGGGCGGTGCGCCGCGCCGCCAAGCTGGTCAACGAGAAGGCCGCCGACCAGTTGCAGACGGCCGCCGAGGGCTTCGAGCGGCTGATGGAGCTGGCGCTGCCCGGCCGGCTGGAGGAGATCCCGGAGGACCTCGGCTACGCGCTGCTGGCGCTCCGGGACGCGGCACGGAACGTCGTCTCGGCCCTCGGCGCGACCCGTGACAAGTCCGTCCAGGACGAGGACGCGGTGCGCAAGCAGGCGCTCGCCTCCGTGGAGTCGGTGCACGACGTGGCGGAGCGGATCACCAACGGCTCCGAATGGGACGTCGTCTGGTACGAGCGCCACGACCGCTTCGGCGCGTCCCTGCGGGTCGCCCCCATGTCCGTGTCGGGGCTGCTGCGCGAGAAGCTCTTCACCGACCGCTCCGTGGTGCTGACCTCGGCGACCCTGAAGCTGGGCGGCGACTTCAACGGCGTCGGGGCCTCGCTCGGCCTCGCCCCCGAGGGGACGGAGGGGGAGGACGTGCCGCGGTGGAAGGGCGTCGACGTCGGCTCCCCGTTCGACTACCGCAAGCAGGGCATCCTGTATGTCTCCAAGCATCTGGCCCGCCCGGCCCGGGACGGCGACCGGGGGGACATGCTGGACGAGCTGACCGAACTGGTCCAGGCGGCGGGCGGCCGGACCCTCGGCCTGTTCTCCTCGATGCGCGCCGCCCAGCTCGCCGCCGAGGAACTGCGCGGCCGCCTTCCCGAGTTCCCGATCCTGCTCCAGGGCGAGGAGACGCTCGGCGAACTGATCAAGAACTTCGCGGCGGACGCCCGTACCTGCCTGTTCGGCACTCTCTCGCTGTGGCAGGGCGTGGACGTCCCCGGCGCGAGCTGCCAGCTCGTCGTCATGGACAAGATCCCGTTCCCGCGTCCGGACGACCCCCTGATGAGCGCTCGCCAGAAGGCCGTGGAGGAGGCGGGCGGCAACGGTTTCATGGCCGTCGCCGCCACCCACGCCGCGCTGCTGATGGCCCAGGGCGCCGGACGCCTGGTCCGCGCCACGGAGGACCGGGGCGTGGTCGCCGTCCTCGACCCGCGGCTGGCCACGGCACGGTACGGCAGCTATCTCAAGGCGTCGCTGCCGGACTTCTGGTACACCACCGACCGCAACCAGGTGCGCAGGTCGCTGACGGCCATCGACGCGGCGGCCCGGCAGGCGGAGGCGGCCCGGCAAGCCGAGGCGGCTCAGCAGGCGGACACGGCTCAGCAGGCGGAGACGGCCCAGCACGCGGAGACGGCGCCTGCCGCGCAGGAGTAGACCGTCGGCGCACAGCACAGGGCCCCGGAACCGGCGCAGAGGTTCCGGGGCCCGATCAAGGGGCGAGGCGAGGTGTCCTGCGCGGCTTCGGCGTCGTTCAGACGCGCCGCAGGACGGCGACCACCTTGCCGAGGATGGTCGCGTCGTCACCAGGGATGGGCTCGTACGCCGCGTTGTGCGGGAGGAGCCAGACATGGCCGTCCTCGCGCTTGAAGCGCTTGACCGTGGCCTCGCCGTCGATCATGGCGGCCACGATGTCGCCGTTCTCGGCGACCTGCTGGCGGCGGACCGTCACCCAGTCGCCGTCGCAGATCGCGGCCTCGATCATGGAGTCGCCGACGACCTTCAGGACGAACAGCTCGCCGTCGCCGACCAACTGCCGGGGGAGGGGGAAGACGTCCTCGACCGACTCCTCGGCGAGGATCGGGCCGCCGGCGGCGATCCGGCCGACCAGCGGCACATAGGACGCGGCCGGCTTGCCCACCGTGTCCGTGGGCTGGAGCGTGGCGGCCTGGTCGGAGCCGCGGACCTCGTAGGCGCGCGGACGGTGCGGGTCGCGGCGCAGGAAGCCCTTGCGCTCCAGCGCCATGAGCTGGTGGGCCACCGAGGAGGTGCTGGACAGGCCGACCGCCTGGCCGATCTCGCGCATGGACGGCGGGTAACCGCGCCGCTGCACCGAGTCCCTGATCACCTCGATCACCCGCCGCTGCCGCTCGGTGAGGCCCGAGCTGTCCGCGCGGATGCCCGGAGGTCGGCCTGGAAGGGAGCGCTTGGGCCCCTCTGGGTTCGCGGCTTCGTTCCTCGCATGCACCGGCTCGAGTCGGCCCTGGGAGCGGTCCTGGGCGGTGATGGCGGCGCTGTCTGCGGTGGTGGTCACGTCGGCCCCTCTCGATGGTCTCCCTCCGGCACAACGGTAGATGCTTTCGAAAGGTTGCGCCAAACACACGTTCGAGTGAAAAAGGGTCGATCGCCTGACTTGATCTTGTTTGGCGGTGTAGGGCCGCTGAAGGGCTCGGCGGACGAGGAGGCTCATCGCTGTACCCTTCACCGCCGGAGCGGAGTCCGCGCGCGGCGCCGCCCCAGTCTGTCATCCGGCGCCGGGCCGACCGGGCGGCGGTCGCGTCTCCGCCCGGGACGGCCGCACGTCCTCCGTGCGGCGCCCACGGTATCTCCGCGCACCCGCCTCCGGCGCGGGGCGCGGCGGTGTGTCCTGCGCCTCCCGGGCTCGTTCGGGGAGCCGCCCGGCGTGTTTTCCCCGGCGGGGCGGGCATCCGGCTTCCGGCGCGTCCGCGCGACACACGCGCATCACTCGGACGCGTACGGGTGAATCCCTACATGTAGTGGTCGAACGGCTACGGCGTCCCAGAACTTGTGGCTACCCGGGTCCTCAGCCCTCCGGAGATCCCCTATGCTGGGTGCTGCTTCGAGGGGCCCCTGCGGTTCGCGAGGCCGCCGAGTCTGCTGTGAGAAGGGTTGGAGTCCCATGCACTGCCCCTTCTGCCGGCACCCGGACAGCCGCGTCGTGGACAGCCGTACGACGGACGACGGCACGTCGATCCGACGGCGCCGTCAGTGCCCCGACTGCTCGCGCCGCTTCACGACCGTGGAGACCTGCTCGCTCATGGTGGTGAAGCGCTCCGGGGTCACCGAGCCCTTCAGTCGCACCAAGGTCATCAACGGCGTGCGCAAGGCGTGCCAGGGGCGGCCGGTCACCGAGGACGCCCTGGCGCAGCTCGGCCAGCGGGTCGAGGAGGCCGTGCGCGCCGCCGGCAGCGCCGAGGTGGCGACCCACGAGGTGGGTCTCGCGATACTCGGCCCCCTCCAGGAGCTGGACCTCGTCGCCTATCTGCGGTTCGCGTCCGTGTACCGGGCGTTCGACTCGCTGGAGGACTTCGGGGCGGCCATCGAGGAACTCCGGGAGGCGTCGCAGCGCCCCGCCGCCGAGCACGCGGACGACGGCGTCCGCGAAGCGGGCGCGGAGCGCCGGGAAGCGCAGGGCCGGGAAGCGCAGAACCGGGAAGCGCAGAACCGGGAGGCGCAGAGCCGGGAAGCGCGGCGCCCGGAACAGGAAGACGACCGCGGGAGCGGCGGGGCGGCGGACGTCCCCGTGACCGCGCGCGCCGCCGACTGAGCGGCCGATCGGCGGCCGGGTCCGCGGGCCGGATCAGGCGCGGCGGCGAGAGAAGACGGCTGCGGGCGAGGGCGAAAGCGGACGCCCGCAGCACCAGACAGGACACCGTGTTCCCGGAACATCGGGGCACTTCAGGGCGTTTCAGCCCGTAGAGGGAGGCGGCATGACAGAGACGGCGAGCGGTCCGGCGCGAGGTTCCCGCGCCAAGGGCTCCAAGGCGGGGAGCAAGGGGCTGCACATCGAGCGCATCCACACCACCCCCGGCGTGCACCCGTACGACGAGGTGAGCTGGGAGCGCCGTGACGTCGTCATGACCAACTGGCGCGACGGCTCGGTCAACTTCGAGCAGCGCGGCGTGGAGTTCCCCGACTTCTGGTCGGTGAACGCGGTCAACATCGTCACCAGCAAGTACTTCCGCGGCGCCGTCGGCACCCCGCAGCGCGAGACCGGTCTCAGGCAGCTCATCGACCGCATCGTGAAGACGTACCGCGCGGCGGGCGAGGACCACGCGTACTTCGCCTCGCCCGCCGACGCCGAGATCTTCGAGCACGAGCTGGCCTACGCCCTCCTGCACCAGATCTTCAGCTTCAACAGCCCCGTCTGGTTCAACGTCGGGACCTCGCAGCCCCAGCAGGTCTCCGCCTGCTTCATCCTGTCCGTCGACGACTCCATGGAGTCGATCCTCGACTGGTACAAGGAAGAGGGCATGATCTTCAAGGGCGGCTCCGGCGCCGGCCTGAACCTCTCCCGCATCCGCTCCTCCAAGGAGCTGCTGTCCTCCGGCGGCAACGCGTCCGGCCCGGTCTCCTTCATGCGCGGCGCCGACGCCTCCGCGGGCACCATCAAGTCCGGCGGCGCCACTCGCCGCGCCGCCAAGATGGTGATCCTCGACGTCGACCACCCCGACGTGGAGGACTTCATCAAGACCAAGGTCACGGAGGAGGAGAAGATCCGCGCCCTGCGGGACGCGGGCTTCGACATGGACCTGGGCGGCGACGACATCACGTCCGTCCAGTACCAGAACGCCAACAACTCCGTCCGCGTGAACGACACCTTCATGAAGGCGGTCGAGCAGGGCGGCGAGTTCGGCCTGCGCGCCCGGATGACCGGCGAGGTCATCGAGAAGGTCGACGCCAAGGCCCTCTTCCGCAAGATGGCCGAGGCCGCCTGGGCCTGCGCCGACCCCGGCATCCAGTACGACGACACCATCAACCACTGGCACACGTGCCCGGAGTCCGGCCGCATCAACGGCTCGAACCCGTGCAGCGAGTACATGCACCTGGACAACACGTCCTGCAACCTCGCCTCGCTGAACCTGATGAAGTTCCTCAAGGACGACGGCAAGGGCAGCCAGTCCTTCGAGGTCGAGCGCTTCTCCCAGGTCGTCGAGCTGGTCATCACCGCGATGGACATCTCCATCTGCTTCGCGGACTTCCCCACCCAGAAGATCGGCGAGAACACCCGCGCCTTCCGCCAGCTCGGCATCGGCTACGCCAACCTCGGCGCCCTGCTGATGGCGACCGGCCACGCCTACGACTCCGACGGCGGCCGCGCCCTCGCCGGCGCCATCACCTCCCTGATGACCGGCACCGCCTACAAGCGCTCCGCGCAGCTCGCCGCGGTCGTCGGCCCGTACGACGGCTACGCCCGCAACGCCCAGCCGCACCAGCGCGTGATGAAGCAGCACGCCGACGCCAACTCCGTCGCCGTGCGCATGGACGACCTGGACAGCCCGGTGTGGGCCGCCGCCACCGAGGCGTGGCAGGACGTGCTGCGCCTCGGCGAGAAGAACGGCTTCCGCAACTCCCAGGCGTCCGTCCTCGCGCCCACCGGCACCATCGGCCTGGCCATGTCGTGCGACACCACCGGTGTCGAGCCCGACCTCGCGCTGGTCAAGTTCAAGAAGCTGGTCGGCGGCGGCTCGATGCAGATCGTCAACGGCACCGTCCCGCAGGCCCTGCGCCGCCTGGGCTACCAGGAGGAGCAGATCGAGGCGGTCGTCGCCCACATCGCCGAGAACGGCAACGTGATCGACGCGCCCGGCCTGAAGCCCGAGCACTACGAGGTGTTCGACTGCGCCATGGGCGAGCGGGCCATCTCCCCGCTGGGCCACGTGCGGATGATGGCCGCGATCCAGCCGTGGATCTCCGGCGCCATCTCCAAGACGGTCAACATGCCGGAGTCGGCGACCGTCGAGGAGGTCGAGGAGATCTACTTCGAGGCGTGGAAGCTGGGCGTCAAGGCGCTCGCCATCTACCGCGACAACTGCAAGGTCGGCCAGCCGCTCTCCGCCAAGACCAAGGACTCCGCGCAGCAGAAGACGGAGCCGGCCCAGGGTGCGCAGCCCAAGGTCGAGAAGGTCGTCGAGTACCGCCCGGTCCGCAAGCGCCTGCCCAAGGGCCGCCCCGGCATCACGACCTCCTTCACCGTCGGCGGCGCCGAGGGCTACATGACCGCCAACTCCTACCCGGACGACGGTCTCGGCGAGGTCTTCCTGAAGATGTCCAAGCAGGGCTCGACCCTCGCGGGCATGATGGACGCCTTCTCCATCGCGGTCTCGGTCGGCCTCCAGTACGGCGTGCCGCTGGAGACGTACGTCTCGAAGTTCACCAACATGCGCTTCGAGCCGGCCGGCATGACCGACGACCCGGACGTGCGGATGGCGCAGTCGATCGTCGACTACATCTTCCGCCGCCTGGCGCTGGACTTCCTGCCCTTCGAGACGCGCTCCGCGCTCGGCATCCACTCCGCCGAGGAGCGCCAGCGCCACCTGGACACCGGCTCCTACGAGCCGACCGAGGAGGACGTCGACGTCGAGGGCCTGGCCCAGTCGGCCCCGCGCCAGACCGACCTGAAGGCCGTCGGCACGCCGAACGCCGAGTCCGAGGCGCCCCGCCCCGCCCCCCGGCAGGCGCACACCAGCGCCGAACTGGTGGAGATGCAGCTCGGCATCCAGGCCGACGCCCCGCTGTGCTTCTCCTGCGGCACCAAGATGCAGCGAGCCGGCTCCTGCTACATCTGCGAGGGCTGCGGCTCGACCAGCGGCTGTAGCTGAGTCCCCGCTGAGCCTCCTCTGAGGGGGCTCAGCGGGCGCCCGCCGGTCGGCGAGGTGACGTGTGAACCGAGGGCCCGGCGACTGCGCCGGGCCCTCGGCCGTCTCCGCCGGGGCCTGCCCGCAGGGGCGCCGTCTCCGCAGGGGCCCGCGCGCAGGGGGAAGTGTCCAGTCCGCGCCAGCGGGGCCGTCTCGTTCGCTGGGCCCCGTGCTTCCCCGCGCCGTGGTGCGCGGGGGACACTGCGGCCACCGGCGAAACGGGGGGCGGGTGAGGATGGCCGAGCAGGACACCGTGCGCGTGGGGGCGTTCACCGTCGGGATGGCCGAGGCGGAGGGCTGGGTTCGCAGGTACTTCGACGAGAGCCGGAACCGGGAGGTCGCCGCGACGGGCGGCAGGACCAGGCCGTACGCCTATCCCGTCTACGACCGTTTCGCCGCCGGCGGCGCCGAGTCCGAGCTGTCCGACGGCGACCTTCTGGCGCCGTCGCTGCTGAACGCGAGCCTCGGCATCAGGGCCGTGTACAACCTCCAGACCCTGCGTCCCCGGCTCGAGAAGGGGCTCGCCGCGATCCCCCCGACGCTCACGTTGACCGACGCGGCGGCGCGGGGCACGCTCGCCTCACTGCTGACCGACCTGTTCGGGGTGCTGGACGGCCCGGATCCCGCCGTCGGCCTCGGACTCACCACGCTGTCGAAGATCCTGCACCGCAAGCGGCCGCTCATGATCCCCCTCTACGACAGAAGGGTGAAGCGCTGCTACTGCGGCGACTCCGGCGACCATCCGGTCGAGCCCGTCTCCCGCTCCGCTCCGGACGGCCCCTTCTACGCCGCCGTGGCGGCCGGCATCGCCCGCGACCTCGCCGAACAGCCGGTTCAGTGGCGGTACTTGGCGTCCGTCGCCCCGGCGGACGTCTCCCTGCTCCGCGTCTTCGACGTCGTCGCCTGGGAACGCGGCGGCACCCGAGACGCCTGAGAGCCGCCGCCTCGCGCAGACCGCCGCCGCCCCTAGCACGGACTAGGACAGACGCGCGCGGCCCATCGTGCGCAGGAACGTCTCCGGGTCGTCCTCGAAGCCCTGCACGCCGGGGCGGAACTCCCAGGCGCCGGACGCGTCGCGGACGAACTGCGCGACCGTCGCCGCCGTCGCCCCGAGCACTCCGCCGAAGTCGTCCTCGGCGAGGACGGTGTAGCCCTCGCGGACGCGCAGCCCCGGGCCGACCACGTCGACGAAGGTGCGGCGCGCGGGGCGCTGCTGGATCACGACCCCGACGACCACGCGCGCGTAGTGCTCGGCGATCCGGTCGAGTTCCACGGTCATCACCTCGTCCCATCCGAAGCCCCGGCCGTCCAGGCTGTCCCGGTCGAGGTAGATCGTGCCGTCGGGGGAGCGGCTGTCGAAGTGCACCACGTAGGCGGGAGCGCCGTACGGATCGGCGGCCTCGTAGGCGCCGGCCACGACGTCGAGATCGGTGGGCGGCTGCCCCGCCGGACTCGGATCCCACTTCAGCGCGACCTCGACCTTGCGGATCCCCTTGCTGAGCCCGCTCACCGGACTCCCCCTTCCCCGTCCCCAGGCGTCCTTCCTGCCCCAACCCCCGTCGCACGGACGCTCTTTGTCCATCGTGCCACGCAACGTAAGGCAATGGAGAGGGTGTTGTGCCGCCGAGCGTGACCGGCGCCGGCCTCCGGGGCCTTACCATGGCGCGGTGCTGGTCAAGTGGATTCGCTGCACCGTGGTGGACCGCCGCGGCTTCGAGCGGGGGCAGCGGAAGTGGGCGGGGCTTCTGGGGGAGCCGGGGTTTCGCGGGCAGGGAGGCGGCTGGAGCCGCGGGCGGCCGGGGGTGGCCCATACCTTCGCCTTCTGGGAGAGCCGCGCCTTCTACGACTCCTTCATGGCCCGCTCGCACGACCGGCTGGCGGCGGCCCAGGCGGGCGCCTTCAAGGACGCGCAGGTCAAGCTGTTCGACTACCGGTTCGACGTGAAGACGGGCTTCCAGCCCCGGTTCGCGGACGCCGACCTGCTGCGGGTGGCGCTGTGCCGGGTGCACGAGGAACGCGCCGAGCACTTCACGCTGATGCAGGAGAAAGTCTGGAACCCGGCGATGGCCGGATCCCCCGGCATGATCCGGGGCCTGTTCGGCGAGGCGCCGGGCCACGAGTTCCTGGTGCTGTCGATGTGGCAGTCGTCCGCCGAGCACGGCAAGTACCGCGAGGAGCGGGTGGAACGGCTCGCCCTGCGCGCCCAGACGGAGACCGACGTCGTCTCCCTCACCGGCGACGTCGTCGACCTGGAGCCTGCCTGGACGGTGTGAGCTGCGACAGCGGCCCGCGCTGGCGGCCGACGGGGCCCGCTCGGTGTGACCTGCGCCGTATGGGGGCCGCTCGACTCTTCGGACGGCCCTCATCCGGCCTAGGGTTTCGGCATGGCACGACCACAGCGCATCGTCCTAGTCCGGCACGCCGAGTCGACGGGCAACGTCGACGACACCGTGTTCGAACGCGTACCCGACCACGCGCTGGCCCTGACCGAGCGGGGTCGGCGGCAGGCCGAGGAGCGGGGCGAGGAACTGCGCGCGCTGTTCGGGCGGGAGCGCGTCAGCGTGTACGTCTCCCCCTACCGCCGCACGCGCGAGACCCTCAGCGCCCTGCGTCTCGACCCCGGCCTGATCCGGGTCCGCGAGGAGCCCCGGCTGCGCGAGCAGGACTGGGGGAACTGGCAGGACGGTGACGACGTCCGCGTCCAGAAGGAGTACCGGGACGCCTACGGGCACTTCTTCTACCGCTTCGCCCAGGGCGAGTCCGGCGCGGACGTCTACGACCGGGTCGGGAACTTCCTGGAGAGCCTCTTCCGCAGCTTCGACGCCCCCGACCACCCGCCCAACGTGCTCCTCGTCACTCACGGCCTGGCCATGCGGCTGTTCTGCATGCGGTGGTTCCACTGGACCGTCGCGGAGTTCGAGTCGCTGTCGAACCCGGGGAACGCCGAGACGCGCACGCTCGTGCTCGGGGACGACGGCCGGTACACCCTGACCCGGCCGTTCGACCGGTGGCGGGACCCGGAGCCGTACGGGATCGGCGGATAGGGTGACGGACCGATGACCCCTGACTCCTCTCCGACGACCCCTGACTCCTCTTCCGGCGCGCGCCTGGAGCGCGCCCTCGCCAGTCTGCGCGGACTCTCGGTCGGAGACGCGCTGGGCTCGCAGTTCTTCGTGCCGGCGCACTATCCCCTGCTCCAGCGGCACGAGCTGCCGCCCGGCCCGTGGCAGTGGACCGACGACACCGAGATGGCCTGCTCCGTCGTGGCCGTCCTGGCGGCGCACCACCGCATCGACCAGGACGCCCTGGCGCAGTCCTTCGCCCACCGCCACGACTTCGACCGCGGATACGGCCCCGCTGTCAACCGCCTGTTGCTCCTCGTCCGTGAGGGAGGTGACTGGCGGGAGCTGGCCGCCGCGCTCTTCGAGGGCCGGGGCTCGTGGGGCAACGGCGCGGCGATGCGGATCGCTCCGCTGGGCGCCTGGTACGCGGACGATCCGGAGCAGGCCACCCACCAGGCCGAGATCTCGGCCTACCCCACCCACCAGCACCGCGAGGCCGTCGTGGGCGCGATGGCCGTCGCCGCGGCCGCCGCGCTGGCCGCCGCCCCCGGCGGGCCGCCGGCCCCCGGGGCGTTGCTCGACGGGGTGATCGCGCTGGTGCCGGCCCGCAGCGCCGTCGGCGCGGGCCTGCGGCGCGCCCGCGACATGCTGGACTACGCCGACGCGGCCACGGTCGCGGCCGTCCTCGGGTGCGGCCGGCGGACCACGGCGCACGACACGGTGCCCTTCGCGCTGTGGTCGGCGGCGCGGGGCCTCGGGGACTTCGAGCACGCCTTCTGGACGACCGCCCAGGTCGGCGGGGACATGGACACCACCTGCGCCATCGTGGGCGGCGTCCTGGCCTCCGGGGAGGCAGGCGCTCCGCCGGCCGCGTGGGCGCACCGGACTGAGGCGCTGCCCGGCTGGGCCCCGGGGTCCGGCTGATCCCTTCGCGTTCCGTGTCGCAAGGTCATTCGCACATGCGATTCTCGCTGAGCGGGGTGACCCGTCGGTGCGCTTCCTCGGGGTGAGCTTCCCGGGCGGTTCCCGGGGGTTCCGGGGTGTCGTACGGCTCCTGCGAGACGCCAACTCCTATGGTGCGTCCGCCTGACGCGCCCGCCGCCAAGAAGCGTACCGACTGGGTGGACGGACCCGCCTCCGCGGGCCATCCCGTGAGGGCGACGCGCCGATCTGCTCTGTGCGTCAGCGAATGAGCGCACGGGTTCCGTGAGGGGGCGACCGACCGTCCGGCGGCCGCCCCGCCGCGTCCGGCCGCACGCCCGGCGACCAGTCCGCGCGCGTGCCGCGTGCGCTGGGGGAACCGGGTGTCGCGGCCCGATCCGGGCGGCGTAGGCTAAGGGCGCCATGGCGTACGAACCACCCACCCACACCGTCGAGCGCTCCCTCCGCGCCACGACCGGAGCGAAGATCATTGCCGGTGTCGACGAGGTGGGCCGGGGCGCGTGGGCCGGTCCGGTCACCGTCTGCGCGGCGGTCACCGGACTGCGTCGGCCTCCCGTGGGCCTCACCGACTCCAAACTGCTCACCGTGAAGCGGCGCACCGCGCTGGCCACGGAGCTGCGGACGTGGGTGACGGCGTACGCGCTCGGACACGCCTCCTCGGAGGAGATCGACGAGCGGGGCATGACCGCCGCCCTGCGGCTCGCGGCCGTCCGCGCCCTGGAGTCGCTGCCCGTGCGGCCGGACGCGGTCATCCTCGATGGAAAGCACGACTACCTGGGCGCGCCCTGGCTGGTCCGCACGGTCATCAAGGGCGACCAGTCCTGTGTGTCCGTCGCGGCGGCCTCGGTGATAGCCAAGGTCTATCGCGACGAAAAGATGGCCGAACTCGGCGTCGACCATGCAGACTTCGGGTTCGCGGCCAACGCCGGATACCCGTCGCCCGTGCACAAGGCCGCGCTGGCGGAGCGGGGGCCCACCCCGTACCACCGGCTGTCGTGGGCGTATCTTGATGCGCTGCCCCGGTGGCGGCACCTCAAGAAGGCCCGCCTGTGGGCGGAAGGGGGCGTTCCGGGGAGCGAAGGCCAGCTCGGCTTCGACTTCTGACCGTTCCGACGGCCGGGACGCACCACCCGCCCTTCTGCGCCGCACGACTGTTTGATAAACATCAGCCCATGCCTCTCATCCCCGAGGAGCCTCAGATTCACGAGAGCGCCCAGGGTCCCCGCGCCACGCCGGTCACCGGCCGCACCGCGCCGACCCCCCGTCCTGTACCCGGCCCCCGTCCCGCGGCGCCGTCGCGCCCCGGACGCCCCGGCCCTCCGCGGCCCGCGCCGCCGATGCAGCGCACGCCGCGGGACGCGGCCGCGACCAAGCCCGCGCCCGCGCCCGCACCCTCCGGTCCGGTCGCTGCCGCCGCCTCGTCGGCGCCGCAGATCCAGTTGATCCCGGCCTCGGCCGAGGGCGCGCTGGACGCGGCCGAGGAAGCGGTCGACCTGCTGCTGGACGCGGGCCGCGCCCCCGGTGAGGTCCTGGTGGTCACCACCGGCGACCCGCACCCGTGGGCCGTCCACGAGCTGTCCTTCGGCGAGGCGTCCTACTGGACGCAGCACGACGCCGGCGACGACGTCTTCTACGCGGACGCCGCCGCGGTCTCCCGTGCCGCCTCCCGTCCGGTGGTCGTGGTCGCCGTCAACGGCGAAAGCGGCGCCACCGCCGACACGGCCCTGCCTCTGGCCCACTCCCGGGCCGGTGCGCTGCTGATCGTCTGCGGCGACCCGCAGCGGATCAACGCGGTGCTGGGCGCGGGCGTCTGAGCCGCCTCCGGCCGCGAGGCCGGGAACGGCCGGGCCTCCCCTCCCGGGAGGCCGCGCACGACGACAGCCGTCGCCGCCGGGTGACCGGGCGGCGGCTGCTTCGGCGTGCGCGGGTCGCGGCCCGCGCACGCTCCGATCTTCGGCGCGTATGCCCACGCGTGTGGGTGCGCGCAGGCGTGCGCTGGCGCATACGCGGCGTGCGAGGGTGATGGGCGGTGCGCCGCGCGCCAGGAGTGTGCCGCGCGCCAGGGGTGCGCCGTGTGCCG
Organism: Streptomyces sp. NPDC046985; assembly: GCF_040644415.1. Classification (NCBI taxonomy): domain Bacteria; kingdom Bacillati; phylum Actinomycetota; class Actinomycetes; order Kitasatosporales; family Streptomycetaceae; genus Streptomyces; species Streptomyces sp. NPDC046985. Next base: position 78,846 of record NZ_JBEYWK010000019.1, on the reverse strand, counting down.
AGGGTGTGCGGTGTGCTCATTGTGCGCCGAGTATCCGGCGCATACACCGTGTTGACGGTGCGTCACGAGCCGTGGCTAGCGACCGTAGCCGTAGCCGTAGCCCTGACGACCGCCTCGCGGTGGCCGGTCCGGCGCGAGGCGTCAGCGTGCGGCGGCGCGGCGCAGTACTTCGGAGGCCGCGCCTCCGGTACGCGGCGGCAGGGGCGGCGTCTCGGCGGCGCCGAAGAGTTCGGGCGGTGAGCCCGTGTTCGGACGGCGGCCGCCGCGGCCTTCCCCCAGCACCTGCCAACCGTCCCTGGTCAGCGTGATGTACGCCCCGCAGCGCAGCCCGTGCAGGGTGCAGGCGTCCCGCAGGCCCCACATCCAGGCGCCGTCCTCCTCGGTCCACCGCGCGTCGCCGTCACGGCAGTAGAGCAGCACGGCGGTGCGCACCGGAGTGCGGCGCCGCAGATCGTGCGGGATGACGCGGCGCAACTGGTCGAGCAGCGCGTTGCGGAACATCCAGCCGTCGGCGGGGGAGGGGCGCCGCGTGAACGAGGCGCTCGCCCGCAGCCGTTCGTCCGGGTCGAGCACCGCGATCACGCCGGTGGCCGGTCCGGGCCGGTGGCGCGCGTGCAGCCCGCTGACGACCTCGCGTGGGTTGCGCAGCAGAGGGATGCCCGCCGCGGCCCACTCCGCGGGTTCGAGCACGCGATGGACGGATGCGGCGGACGTCGACAGTGATGCCGCCGAGGACGGAGCGAATCCGAAGGTCATGGTCCTCCCTTCGGCTACGCGCCCACACTGCGGGCGAGGTCGGATTCGGAGGGGGCGCACACCGCAGCAGAGCCCTACCGGACCACGGCCGAGCCGTACGGGGAGCGGACTCCGATTCTTCCTGTCGAACTGGGATGCGGCAACGAGCAATTGGGGCCACTGACCGTTATCGGGCCGCGCGCTCTATATGTCCCCACCGCGTGTGCCGTCTCCTATCCCTACCCCGCGTGCCGCCGCATGACGCCCGGCCCGCCCGCGCTCGGCCCTGAACGGCCGGGACCGGCGCCGTCATCCCGAGGTGTCGGCCTTCCTCGGCGGCTGTGTCGCGACCGCGCGGCCGGAGGAAGGCGGTGACCTCCTCGGCGGCGGCCCCGGCCAGTGGAGCTGAGGTCCCTGAACTGGGAAAACGTCACCGGGAGGCCGGACAGGGCGGGGCTCGCTCCGGTTCGTCCCGTTCCTCGGGCGGCCGGTCGACTAGTGGACATGCCGTCCGTCACGTGGGGTGAAGTGGCCGATTGTCCGTGGCGTCGGGTTGCATAGAGGCATGAACGATGTGGAGCTGCGTGCCGAAGCCGACGCCGTCCTCGCCGAGCTGGTCGGTGATCCGTCGGGGTCGGCGCGGCTGCGGGAGGACCAGTGGCAGGCGGTGGCGGCCCTGGTGGTGGAGCGCCGTCGCACGCTGGTGGTGCAGCGCACGGGGTGGGGCAAGTCGGCGGTGTACTTCGTGGCCACCGCCCTGCTGCGCCGACGCGGCGCCGGGCCGACGGTGATCGTCTCGCCGCTGCTGGCGCTGATGCGCAACCAGGTCGAGTCGGCGGCGCGGGCCGGCATCCACGCGCGCACCGTCAACTCGGCCAACCCGGAGGAGTGGGAGACGATCTACGGGGAGGTCGACCGCGGGGACGTCGACGTTCTCCTGGTGAGTCCTGAACGTCTCAACTCCGTGGACTTCCGCGAGCAGATGCTGCCCAAGCTCGCGGCCACGACGGGCCTGCTGGTGGTGGACGAGGCGCACTGCATCTCCGACTGGGGCCACGACTTCCGCCCCGACTACCGCAGGCTGCGGGCGATGCTGGCCGAGCTCGCTCCGGGCGTGCCGGTGCTGGCCACCACGGCGACCGCCAACGCCCGGGTCACAGCGGACGTGGCCGAGCAGTTGGGCACCAGCGGCGGCGAGGCGCTGGTGCTGCGCGGCCCGCTGGAGAGGGAGAGCCTGCGGTTGGGCGTGGTGCGGCTGCCGGACGCCGCGCACCGGATGGCCTGGCTGGCGGAGCATCTGGACGAGCTGCCGGGTTCTGGGATCATTTACACGCTCACCGTGGCAGCGGCCGAGGAGACCACCGCGTTCCTGCGGCAGAGCGGCCTCGAGGTGGCCTCGTACACGGGCCGGACGGAGAACGCCGACCGTCAGCAGGCGGAGGACGACCTGCTGCACAACCGGGTGAAGGCGCTGGTGGCGACGTCCGCGCTGGGAATGGGCTTCGACAAGCCGGACCTGGGCTTCGTCGTCCACCTGGGGTCGCCCTCCTCCCCGATCGCCTACTACCAGCAGGTGGGCCGGGCGGGCCGCGGCGTCGAGCACGCCGAGGTGCTGCTGCTGCCGGGCAAGGAGGACGAGGCGATCTGGCGCTACTTCGCCGAGACCGCTTTCCCGCCGGAGGACCAGGTCCGTCAGACCCTCGCGGCCCTCGCCGGGGCGTGCCGGCCGCTCTCCGTCCCGGCCCTGGAGGGCTCGGTGGATCTGCGGCGCAGCCGGCTGGAGACGATGCTGAAGGTGCTCGACGTGGACGGCGCCGTGCGGCGGGTGAAGGGGGGATGGACGGCCACGGGGTCCGGCTGGGTGTACGACGCGGAGCGGTATGCGCGGGTGACGGAGCAGCGTGCGGCCGAGCAACAGGCCATGCGCTCCTACGTCACCACCGCCGGCTGCCGTATGGAGTTCCTGCGTCGCCAGTTGGACGACGAGGAGGCGGCGCCGTGCGGTCGTTGCGACAACTGCGCGGGCGCCTGGGCCGACGCCGCCGTCTCGACGGAGACTCTGGCGGGGGCGACGAAGGAACTGGGCCGCCCGGGGACGGAGGTCGAGCCGCGCCGGATGTGGCCGACGGGCATGGCCGCGCTGGGCGTCGACCTCAAGGGGCGCATCCCGCCCCAGCAGCAGTGTTCCTCCGGCCGGGGTCTGGGACGGCTCTCCGACATCGGCTGGGGCAACCGGCTGCGCCCGCTGCTGTCCGAGCAGGCGCCCGACGGCCCCGTCCCCGAGGACGTGCTGAAGGCCGTGGTGACGGTCCTCGCCGACTGGGCGCGCTCCCCGGACGGCTGGATGTCGGACGGCCCGGACGCCCCTGCCCGGCCCGTGGGGGTCGTCGCCGTCCCCTCCCTGTCCCGCCCCCGGCTCGTCGACTCCCTCGCTCGGGGAGTCGCGAACGTCGGGCGCCTTCCTTTCCTGGGCGCCCTGGCGCACACCGGGCCGAGCGGCGCGCACACGGCACGACGCAGCAACTCCGCTCAACGGCTCCGGGCCCTGGACGCCGCCTTCACCGTCCCCGAGGACCTGGCCGCCGCCCTGGCCCGTACCCCAGGTCCCGTCCTGCTGGTGGACGACTACACCGACTCCGGCTGGACCCTCGCGGTCGCCGCCCGCCTGCTGAGGCAGGCGGGAGCGGCCCAGGTCCTGCCGCTGGTGCTCGCCGCGTCAGGCTGACGATCCCGACCGGGCCGCACCCGGCGTGCAGCCCGGCTCGTCTGCCTTTCCCTGCCGGTCATTCTTGTGCAGTGCCGACCGAGCCGGAGCGCCAGCAGTCCGGTGGAGGTCAGGGAGAAGGCGGAGGCGAGCGTCAAGACCTGGCTGCATGGACGGGGCAGCGCCCTGGCTTGCGGTCACTGCCTTCGGGCAGGATCGCGGCCATGAAAATCCTCGTGCTCGGCGGAAGTTGGTTTCTCGGTCGCGCAGTTGTGCGAGCTGCACTGGACCGCGGGTGGGAGGTGACGGTCTTCAACCGGGGCCGCTCCGGGGCCGCTCCGGAAGGCGCCTGGACGGTACGCGGTGACCGCACCGTCGCGGCCGACCTGGCGCGGCTTGCCGGTGAAGGACCGTGGGACGCCGTGGTGGACACATCAGCCTCCGAGATGGCGCCGCGTGACGTACTCGCTGGCGCGCGCCTCTTGGAGCCGTTCGCTGGCCGGTACGTCTACCTCTCCACCGTGAACGCCTACCGTGGGTGGCCGAACGACTCTCTGACGGAAGACTCGGAAGTGCTGGACGGCCCGCCGGACGCTGACGCCGGGTACGGCCGACTCCCTGAAGACTGGGATGGGCCGGATTGGTACTACGGCAGGCAGAAGGCAGGCGCTGAGCGGGCAGTCACCGCGGCGTTCGGCGAGGACCGAGCGGTCCTCCTGCGGCCGGGGGTCATTCTCGGTCCGGGCGAGTACGTCGGCCGACTGCCGTGGTGGCTGAACCGAGCTGCCCGCGGCGGTCGGATGCTCGCTCCGGGCGCCCCGGACAAGCCCATCCAGCCGATCGACGTACGCGATGTGGCCACGTTCGCACTCGACCAGGGCGCGGCCGAGCGGGGCGGCGCGTACAACTGCGTCGCACCGATCGGGCGGCAGACGATGAGCGACTTCCTCACGGCCTGCGTGCTCGCCACAGGCGGTGACGCGCGACTGGCCTGGGCGCCGGACAAGCTGCTCTTGGACAACGACGTGAAGCAGTGGACTGAGCTACCGCTGTGGCGAACCCACGCGGGCGTGTGGAAGATCGAGTCGACGCGGGCGCAGGCCGCAGGGCTGGTGTGCCGCCCGCTGTCGGAGACGGTGGCGGACACCTGGGCCTGGCTCCGCGACGGCGGGATGCCGGTGGAGCACCCGCGCTGGGCCGAGCACGGGATCACGCCTGAGAAGGAGGCCGTGATCCTGGCCGCGCTGGCTCGGCTCGGCCGGTAGGGGTCAGGTTTCGATCGCCAGCGGGCTTTGGGCGCCGAGCCGGCGTACCGGGGAGAGGGCGCTGAAGTCCTCGATCTGCTCGGCGAGGGAGAGCGCCGCCGGCGAGCCCCGGAACTGGGGGCGTGTGAGCTCGATCCGGGCGGCGACCAGTCGCTCCATCATGCCCGAGCCGCGCCAGCCCGGCGGCACCTGGAAGACGGGCGTCAGGGCTTCCTGAGCGCCCTCGACCTCGTCGCGCATCAGCCGTGCACGCGCCAGGTCGATGGCGGCCGGCCCTGAGACCACGATGGGTACCTCGGCCTGCGGTCGGCTGCTGAGCAGGCTGAGGGCCGCTGAAGCGAACTCCTCCGCGCCTGTGGGGTCGCGCAGGAGCAAGCAGGTGGTGGCGTTGCTCATGGCGGTGCGAGCGGCGTCGAATCCGAACTCCCCGCCGATGTCGTCGTGTAGCTCGTCGCGTTGGCCGCCCGTCTGTTCCAGGGCTGACCGGATGGCGCGCTGCGCCTGGTCGTCGGCGCGCAGGTGCCCATGTGCGCGAGCCTCGATGGCGTGGAGGCGGCGGCGAGCAGTGTCCCCCAGGCCGCCGAACTGCTGGCCGGCCTTGGCCAGCCGGACGGATTCGCTGGGGCGGCCGTCCCAGAACGCCATGAACGCCAGCATTCCGTAGGCGTAAGCCTGCACGGGGCCGTTGTCGATCGTCTTGCCGTACTGGGCAGCGGACCGCGCGAAGGACACCGCCGGTGTCAGTGCCCCGAGGCCGAAGGAAACGGCGGCGAGCAGCGCGCTGGCCTGCGCGGCGGCGTAGTAGAGGCGGGCGTGCTGCTCAGGGGACCGGGTACGTTCGAGGTTCACCTGCACTTGCTGAAGCAGGTTCTTCGCCTCCTCGAAGACTTCGGACGGCGCCGTGCAGCCGTACTTGCGGCTGAGTGTCAGCAGGTCGTCGTGGAGTTGGTCGAGGGTCAGCTCGTCCAGGCGCAGCGCGGCGGCCTCGCCGGAGTGAGAGGCGGCGTCCCGAGCGGTCATCAGCAATTCGCTTTCGTCGGACACAGGGGGAGAAGGAGCCCAGTCGGTGCCCTCACGCTCGTCCGTAGGCTCTTCGGCAGCCGAGCGCAGCAGGTTCCCGATGGTCCGCTGGAACATCTGCTCCAGGACACGGGCCGTGGGGGCGTGCGGCGCCGTTCTCACGCCTCCGACGACCAGCAGACGCTCGTAGTGGCGAGCTCCTGGGGGCGGAGCTACGTCGTAGCCCTCATCCCGTAATCGCTGCGCGACGCGCGCGTATTCTTCGCTGAACGCCCTGTGAGAGCGGATGCCCTTACTGGTCGTCAGCCGAAACAGAACCGTGCGCCGACCCTCGTCCATGTCCCCTCCGGAATCGGTTCCCCTCCATGGGATACCGCTTCGGTGCCCTGTTGGAACTGTCCACCCTCAGAAGGCGGCAAGAAGTCATAGCGGCGTCATCGTGTCACTCGAAAGGTCCGTCAGAAGTCATATTCGCGACATAGTCACAACCTGCCTCCTCGCACGACGCTGAGTGCTCGGTCCGCGACGAGGAGGGGTCAATGGGGACGGCTACAGCGCGGAGCACGATCTTTACGGCGAGGGAGGCATTAGCCGACTGCAAAGGGCTCCCACTCGGCATTGGTGACCAGTCTCGGCCCGGGGGCCTGATGCAGACCTCCTTCGAGATCGCCCGGCGCCCACAAGGCGAGGAGATTCCCCTGCGGGACGCCCTCCGGGTCGGTGCGACGAGGCGTATCACTCACGCCTTCCTCTCCTATCACAGCTTGTCCAGCCTGGCGTTCCCCGTCTCGCTCATTGTCTCCGAGTTGGTGACCAACGCCATCCAGCACAGCGGCGGGACGGCGGTCGACGTCACGATGCAGCACCAGGACGACTTGCTGTACGTCGGCGTGACGAGCAACGTGCCCGGCGACCTCGCCCTCCGCGAGACCAGCGACGACGCCGAGAACGGCCGGGGCTTACTGCTCATGACGGTCACGGTCGGCGGACTCGACGGCACGTGGGGCGTCAGCGACGACAAAAGGACCGTATGGTGCCTTCTCCCGACGCAGGGGAAGGCGCGGTGAGCACCACGGTCGCCCCCTCACGGCCGGTTGAGCAGAGGACACCGCCACTGGGTCCAGGCGGCTTGCGGAATGTCCTGGAGCGCGTAAAAGCCTGGCAGCCGCTTGACGTCGAGGAAGTGTTCGACGATCTCGCCACGGCGATCGGCGACCAGCCGCCGCCTGCGGCTACGACCGCGGAACCTCCCGGCCGCCGGCGCCCGGCGCCGGCCTCCCTCCCCCCGGCACGAACGACCGAAGGAAGTCCATGACGAACCCGACCATCGAGCCCGACGAGGCGACCCGCCTGCGGAACAAGGTGGTGGACGAGCTGCGCGCGGACGGCGACGTCTCCTCCCCGGAGATCGAAGCCGTGATGCGCAAGGTGCCCCGCCACGCGTTCATCCCCGACACCCCGCTGGACAAGGCGTACGACACCTACGCCGCCGTGATCACCAAGACGGACGAGCGCGGTGTGCAGCTCAGCTCCGTGTCTGCCCCGCAGATCCAGGCCATGATGCTGGAGCAGGCCCAGGTGAAGCCCGGTATGCGGGTGCTGGAGGTTGGTTCGGGCGGGCTGAACGCGGCCTACCTCGCCGAGCTCGTCGGTGAGGACGGTGAAGTCGTCACCGTGGACATCGACCCCCTCGTCACCGATCGGGCACGTCGGCTCTTGAACGAGCACGGCTACGACCGGGTGCACGTCGTCACCGCCGACGCCGCCGAGCCCATGCCGGACCTCGGCGAAGTCGACGTCGTGATGGTGACCGCCGGGGCCTGGGACATCTCCCCGGCGTGGACCAGTCAACTCAAGCAGGGCGGTCGGCTCGTGGTGCCGCTGCGGATGCGCGGCTTGACCCGGTCGGTTTCCTTCACCCAGGTCACGGGCGGACACGGCCCCTACCTGGAGAGCGAGTCGGCAAGGATCTGCGGCTTCGTCCCGATGCAGGGCTCGACCGCCCACCGCGAAGAACTCCTTCTGGTCAACGGCACTCCGGAGATCGGGCTCAAGTTCGATGACGGCCTGCCGGCCGACCCACACCGGCTCGACAACGCCGTCACGACACCGCGCCACGAACTGTGGACCGGCGTCACCGTGCGTATCCAAGAACTCATCGACACCCTCCAGATGGCGATGGCGATCAGCCTGCCGGGCTTCTGCACGATGGCCGTCGATGAGGATCTGGACACGGGCCTGGTCGCCCCCGTGAACAAGCGGTTCGCCCTCGCCGCCGTCGAGGACGACACCTTCGCTTACCTCGTCACCCGCCGAACCGAGGACGACAAGCACATCGAGTACGGCGTGCACGCCCTCGGCCTGAACGCCGAGCAGCTCGCTCACAAGATCGCCGATGTGCTCCGCGCCTGGGAAGCCAACCGGCGCGGCGGCCCCAGCCCGGTCATCCGGGTCTATCCGGCTGTCACCCCCGACTACCAGATCCCGGCCGACCGGGTCATCGACAAGGTGCACAGCCGGATCTCGCTCTCCTGGCCCCCGGTGTGACACCGGAGGCCAGGTAGTTCCGCACCATCCGAACGATCCGAACAAGAGGAAGGGCACCATCATGACGAGCGCCACCCTGGCCCCGCCCGCCCTACTGGCGGGACTGGACGACGACGACTTCGCGCCGCTGGACGTCAAGGTCGTCATCGCCGAGCACCCGTACGGCAAGCTCATGTGCTCCACAGGTGACGGCTGCGGCACCACCTGCGCGACCGGCGCCTCCGCCTGCGGTTCCTTCACGGAGGACCCGGCCTGATCCAGGCCGCTCCCCGTCGCTGGGCCGGGCGACGTGCTTCGCCCGGCCCACCAGACCTCACTCCTTCTCCGCGCCGCCTGACGGAAGGGCCTCATGGCTTCCCGAACAGTCGTCGGCTATCAGTGGCAGGGCGCCGCGTTGCTGCGCGCCACCACCAGCCCCGGACCGGCAGACATCCCGCGCACCCTCGACCTGGACAACGTGGCCGTCACTCGTGGATGGCTGAACCGCGTGTGGCAGCGCGGAGACTTCCGCAGCGCGCTGGAGCTGGCCACCCCCGTCCTGTCCGACGCCATCGAGGCAGTCGTCCGGGGCCGGCAGACCGATCCCCGTCACGTCCGCCGCACCGCGTTGTCGACGGTTTCCTACCTCCTGCGGTGGCAGCACCGGCCCACGCCGCTGGGCCTGTTCGCCGGCATCGCTCCGGTGACGGTCGGGCCCCGGGCGAGCGCGCGATGGCGCGACAAGCACCGCGTGCTGATCCGGCCGGACGCCGAATGGGTCACCGAACTGGTTCTACGGCTCCAACGCACCCCCGCGTTACTGAAGCGGCTGCCGCTCGTCGCTAACAACGCCGTGCACACGCGCGGCGACCGGCTCGTGGCGCCTGGGCCGCCCTCCGACAGCCACGCCGTCCTCCTGGCCCCCGTCGAGATATCCGTCCGCAACGCCCGGCCGGTGGCCGCCGCCATGCACGCGGCCCGCACTCCCATCCCCTACGGCGACCTCTACGCTCACCTGCGCGACAGCTTCCCGCAGGCCAGTTCGGAGAAGACAGACGCTCTCCTCCTGGGCCTGGTCGAGCAGCAGTTCCTCATCACCAGCCTGTGGGCGCCCATGACCACCGTGGACGCCTTCCAGCACCTGTGCCGCGAGTTGGACCAGCACCAGGCGGACAGCGTCCCTGACGTACGGGACCTGGTCCACGAGCTGTACGCGCTGCGCGACGACATCTCCGCCCACCAGCCGACGCTCTCCGACACCAGCGTGAGCGCCCTCGCCGCGCGGATGCGCGCCCTCACTCCCGTCACCCCCACACCGCTGCTCATCGACACCGCCCTCGACTGCGAGACCCAACTCCCGCAGACCGTGATCGCGGAAGTGCAAGCAGCCGTGTCGGCCCTCTACCGGACCACCCCGCAGCCCTACGGCTACCAGCACTGGCGTGACTACCACCGCCGGTTCCGGGCCCGGTACGGCGTCGGCGCTCTGGTGCCGGTGATGGATCTGGTCTCCGACAGCGGCCTGGGCCTACCCGCCGGATACATGGGCTCCGAACGCGGTGCCGCCCTGAAACTGCGCACCGACCGCGATGAACTACTGCTCGCTCTGGTGCAGCAAGTCCTCTTGGACGGCCGCGATGAACTCCGGCTGACGGACGACATGATCGACGCATTGGAGAGCGCCGCCGGAAGCGACGAGCGGCTGTTCGAGCCCCGTGTAGAGGCCGCCTTCGAAATTCACTCGCCCAGCACCACTGCTCTGTCCCGTGGCTCCTTCGACGTCCTGCTCACCGCAGCGCCCCGACCCGGCAGCAGCATGGCGGGCCGGTTCGCCCATGTTCTGCCGCCCCAGCAACAGGAAGCGCTCCGTGCCACATACGGCGGAGCGCCGGGCGCCCTCACAGCGCAGCTCGTGTTCCCACCGCGCCGGCACCGCAACGAGAACGTCACCCGTACACCGCGGCTCCTGCCGAACGTCATCGGGCTGTCCGGCCACACGGAGGCCGACGAGACGACGATCCAGCTCGCCGACATCGCCGTCGCCGCCGACCCGCGCAGCTTCCACCTCGTACAGCTCTCCACCGGCCGGCGCATCGACGTGCGAGTCCTGCACGCCCTGGAGGCCGGGACCCAGACCCCACCGCTGGCCCGGTTCCTCGCCGAAGTGGCCAACGGGCGGTTCGCCGCCTACAAACCGTTCGACTTCGGCGCTGGCTCCCGGCTCCCGTTCCTTCCGCGGGTGCGCTACCGCCGCACCCTCCTCGCTCAGGCCCGGTGGCTGATGACGGCCGACGACCTGCCCGGACGCAAAGCCCCCACGGAGGAGTGGGAGCACGCCTTCACTGTCTGGCGCGGCCGACTGCGGGTCCCGGAGCAGATCGCCGTCGTCGAGTACGACCAGCGTCTCCCCCTCGATCTGTCCCACCCGGTCCACCGCCGGGTCCTGCGCACACATCTTGACAGCACCCGCCGCCTGGAGCTGCGCGAGGCGCCGGACGGCGACGCCCACGGCTGGATCGGGCGGGCACACGAAATCTGGCTGTCTCTGAGCAGGTCCGAACCCGACATCACCGATGTGCCCCGGTTCCGCACCAGCACGTCGGCGCCCGCCGGGCTACACCTCCCGGGCGCTGGCGACGTCGTCCTCGCGCAGCTCCACGCCCACCCGCGCCGCTACGACGAGATCCTGGTCCGACACCTTCCCCACCTGCTCGCCGCCTTCGGCGACACCCCGCCGACCTGGTGGTTCATCCGGCGCCGGGAGATGGCTCGTCCGGACGCCGACCAGCACCTCGACCTCGCGCTGCACCTGTCGCAGGACGCATACGGGACCGCCGCCCAACACCTGCGTACGTGGGCGGACAGCCTGCACAGGATGGGTCTGGTGTCCGGACTCGTCCTGGCTCCCTACCAGCCGCAGACCGGGCGCTTCGGCGGCGAGGCGGCCATGGACGCGGCGCACCAGGTGTTCGCCGCGGACTCCGCCGCCGCCCTCGCGCAGATCCAGCTCGCCGAGCGCACTGACGTCTTCGCCTTGCAGGCCCTCGCAGCGGCCAGCGCCCTGCATCTCGTCAGCCCCCTGGCGCCGGACACCGCAGCAGCCGAAGAGTGGCTGGTGCGCAACCTCCCCCAGGGGAAAGGGCGACTGGACCGGGCCCTGCGCAGCCAGGTACTCGAACTCGCTTCGTCGAACGGCGCCTCCGCTCTCGCGACCCTCCCCGGCGGCTCCCTGGTCACGGAAGCATGGCGGGCCCGCGCGACAGCCGTGGACACCTACCGGACGGCATTGATCGGTGAGCGTGATCCGCTCGATGTCGTTAGATCACTGCTGCACCAGCACCACGTCCGGGCTCTCGGCGTCGATCCGCGCACCGAGGAGACCACGATCCGACTCGTGCGAACCGCGGCCCTTCAGCACCGGATGGCGGCCCGATGACCGCGTCGGCCGCGGCGGTCCTGGAAGAGTACGCCGCTCATCTCGCGGAACCCCCTCCCCCGGAGGAGCCCTGGGCGGTGCAGTCCCTCGCCGACGGCGCCGCCGGAATCAGCCTGCTGCACATCGAGACGGCCAGCCGGTACGGCGGCTCCTGGCGCCCTGCCCACCGGTGGATCACCGCCGCAGCCGCCGGAGACATCAGCGCGGCCGACACTACCGGGCTGTTCCTCGGCGCCCCGTCTGTCGGCTTCGTCCTCACCACCGTGCCGCCGCCCTTCCAGCACCTGCACGACCCAGCACGCAAAACCCTGCACCAGCACATCACCGGCCTGACCCACCGCCGCGTGGACGCCGCCCTCACCCGCGTCCACAAGGGCGACCTGCCCACCTTCGCCGAGTACGACCTGTTCTACGGCCTCACCGGCATCGGGGCGTACCTCTTGCGGACCGATCCGGGAGGGCTCGCCCTGGAAAGAGTCCTGAAGTACCTCGTTGCCCTGACCCGCCCTCTCGTCTCCGACAGCCGCGGTCTGCCGGGCTGGTGGGTCCGCCACGACCCGTTCCGCGGTGAATCACCCCACTTCCCCGGCGGCCACGGCAACTTCGGCGCCGCGCACGGCATCACCGGCCCGCTCCTCCTCCTGGCCCAAGCCATGCGCCGCGGCATCACCGTCAGCGGCCACCGCGAAGCCATGTGGGCCATCTGCGAGCACCTCGACGTCTGGTGCCAGCTCAGTCCCTCCGGTCCCTGGTGGCCCGAGCACATCTCGCGCCGCGACCTCGACTTCGGGCGCCCTCACCACGACGTTCCCACCCGGCCGAGCTGGTGCTACGGGACGACGGGCATCGCACGGGCCGGGCAACTCGCCGGGCTCGCCCTGCGCGCCCCCGATCTCCAGGCGTTCTACGAGGACGCCCTGTACCGAGCGCTGACCGATCCCAAGCAGCTCGCCCAGGTCACCGACACGGGCCTGTGTCACGGCTGGGCAGGCGTCTACCAGACCGCTGTCCGCGCCGCCGCCGACGCCCTCGATCCTCGGCTGGAAATCCTCCCGACGCGCCTAGGCGACACCCTTGCCGCGCAGGCTCGGCCCGGGGCCGTCTCGGCGACGGGGCTGATCAACGGTGATGCCGGCACCGCGCTCGCCCTCACTGCCTTCGCCTCGCAGCAGGCCCCGATCTCCGGATGGGACGCATGTCTCTTGATCAACTGATCCAGGCGGAACCGAGTCCGATCCAGCGCGCGGTCCTCGCCGTCCTCGCCGGTCTGCCGATCGTCGATGCGGCACGCCAATACCGGATGGACGTCATGACCCTGTCCGACGCCGTCGCCGTCTATGACCGGGCTGGCCGGGATGCCCTGGCCCGCCACACCGCCACCGGCGACTGGCGGCAGATGTATCTCCACTTCACCGACTGGACGAACGCGGACGCCACCTTCATCGCCTACGTGCTGCCCTTGCTGCGAGAAGCGGAGGCCGACGGCGCCCTCGACGGCTGGTGGTACACCAGGAAGCGCCCCTGCTGGCGTCTGCGCCTTCGCCCACGACCCCGGATCGGAGCCATGCTCGACATCGGCGACGGCCTCGACCGTCTCGTTGCCGATGGCCGCCTGCAACGGTGGTGGCCCGGCGTCTACGAGCCGGAGACCGCAGCATTCGGCGGCGTGACCAGCATGACGACCGCGCACTCTCTCTTCATCGCCGACAGTCGGGAGGCTCAGCGGTTGCGGCAGCGTGGCGACCTTGCCGTGGGGCCAAGGGAGCTGTCTGTCCTCCTCTGCACGATCATGATGCGCGCCACCAGACTGGAGTGGTACGAGCAGGGAGACGTCTGGCATCGCGTCATCACGGAGGAACACCGATCGGCCCTCAGCGACGTACCCGCGGAGCGGCTTGACGCCCGTGCCCAAGAGATTCGCTCTCTGCTACTCGCCGACAGCGACGCTTTGCTGCGTTCCGGCGGTCCGCTGGAGCCCGTCGCCGAGTGGGCAGCCGCCTTCCGCAGCACGGGGCAGGCTCTCGGTCACGCCGTACAGGACGGGACACTCGACCGGGGACTGAGGCAAGTGCTCAGCTACCACGTGATCTTCCACTGGAACCGGCTCGGGCTTTCGATGCGAACACAGAGCATCTTGGCCTGGGCGGCGAGGTCGGCGATCCTGCACCAGGACGGCGGTACCTAGTGCCGCGTCAGGCAACGTTCGCCCTGTCGATGACGGCGCATAGGCGTCGGTCGTCGGCGTGGCGGTTTCGCCAGATGATGTAGCGGCGGATCATGCTGCCCTGTTCCTTGCGGTGGGCATGGTCGGCGCCGGCGGGGGTGAAGTAGCGCAGGGCGGTGAACTGGGCCTCGATCCGGTTGAGCCCGGAGCTGTTGGTCGGGGTGTAGGCGATCTCGACGTTGTTCGCCTCTGCCTAGGCGCCCACCCGCCGGCACTTCTTCGTGGTGAGGTGCGGGGAGTAGTTGCCACAGACAATCGCGATGCGGACCTCGGGCGGATAGAGGCTGCGCAGGTAACGGCAGGACTCCAGGAACTGGGTGCGCTTCTTGATCGCCTTGATGTGGCCGTAGAGCTTGTCCCTGGTAAGGTCCAGAGCGGCGAACAGGTGCCGTACTCCGCCGCAGCGGTTGTAGGTCGCCCGCCGGCCGCCCTTGCTACTTTGGACACAGCGACTCGAAGCCGTGGGCGTTGAAGTTGTGGATCACATCTCGGACCCGGTCCGCGCTGGTGAACGACACCTCGGCGATCTTCACCACCGGCATGCCCTGCGCGGACAGCAGGACCATCTGGGCGCGCCGCCACGTCACCACCGACTCGGTGCCCCGGCGGATGATCCGCAGCAGCCGTCTGCCCTCGTCATCATTGATCTCGCGTCCCCGCACCCGCTCCGCCACAGATCAGCCTGACCGATCCGTCCAGCCCACACCAGGTCCATCGCCGACACTGGCATGCCGCCGCAACCACGCCGCCTCCGTGGGCGTCAGATTCGGGTCGTCCAGCTTCACCCGGACCGCCTCCTGCATCCGTCCGGCCGGGTCGGTCCGGCAGCCGCTGCGGATACCGCGCAGCAACAGCCCCCGCCCAAAGCGGGCGGCGAATCCCGGCACGTCCGCACTGCCCACGGTCACCATGGTCATCGCCACATCGGCAGCCGGATCACCAGCGCCCGCATTGCACCAGTCGATCACCACCGGTCCCCGCCGGGTCAGAATGACGTTGCCTGGATGCAGGTCCAGATGCAGCACCCGGTCACCGTCCGCCGTGCCGAACCGCTTGGGCAGCCACTCCGGCGCCGGAAGCGCATGCAGCCGATCGTGCAGGCGGCCCAGCTCCCGGCCGAGAGAACCCACCCGCCACGGACGCCGGGCCAGCACATCCAGCATCGTCGGCCCGGTCAGCCGCTCAAGAACCATGTCCGTGTCGGTGATCTCATACACCCGCGGCACCGGATACCCGCATGCCGCAAGGTGCGTCATCAAGCGTGACTCCAGACCGGTGGGCCCCCCGTGCCGGTATCGCCGCAACACCCTGGACTCATCCAGGGCATACACATCAGCGTCCCGGCCCTGCGCGATCAACTCCATGCGGTGCAGTCTGCATTGACGGCTCAGCCCTCGCCAACAAGGCGAACGTCGGCTGACGCGGCACCAGCTAGGTTCTGCCCAGCGGACCATGGTGGGGTCCGTCAGCGGACGGCGGCTGTGGCGACGGCACTGCCTCGGCTGCGACGCAACCCGCACGGCTGCCGGTGGCGACGTCCTCCGTGAGGCCGTCGTCGTTTCAGTGGCGGCCCTCGACGACGACGGCGCTCAGCAGGCAGGCGGGGGATGCCCCGGCGTCGACCGGCTCACCGCCTCGCGGGCTCTCCGACACCGCTCAACCCCTCGGCCAGCGCATTGCTGACGGCCGTCGTCGCCGTACGCGCCACAGACCGCAGCTCGGGCTCGGAGAAGCCGGCCCTGCTGAGCACGGTGAGCGACTGATTGGTCGCGCACACGAACAGAGCGAGGTCGTGCAGCACGTCAGACGGCAGACCCGAGGGCTCCAGCGCGGCGCGGATGCGCTCGCACTGGCGGTCGAGGAGGTCGCGGACCGCCGCGGCCGACTCGGGACTGAGCGACGCCGACTGGGACGCAGACTGCGCCACCAGGCAGCCGTCCGGCACCGTCGGGTCCGTCAGCCGGTCGACGATGACCTCGAAATAGGCCCGCACGGCGGCCACGGCATCGTCGGGATGACCGGCCAACGCGCGGTCGTACTGGTCGCCCCAGGTCCGTGCGTACCGCGCCAACGCCAGCCGGAAGAGCACGTCCTTACCGCCGAACGTCCCGTAGAGCGACCCCCGGCCGAGCCCCGTGGCCCGCCCGATCACGTCAAGCGACGTGTCGGCGTAGCCGAGGCGCCAAAACGTCACCATCACCGCCTCAAGCGCCGTATCGACGTCGAACTGCTTGCGACCGGACACCCGGCGCCCCCTTCCTCCGCGATCGTCACGCGTCACGGTACTCCATTCTGGACTAATCCGTCCAAGATGGGGGCGAGGTCGAAGGGGGGTGTCGAAGGGAGGGGTGCGGGGCGAGGGGTGCGGGTGCGTTGTCCCATCATCTTGGACTGATCCGTCCAACTATCTTGTATCGATCAGTCCAGGATAGTAGCGTCGACATCATGAGCAAGACGAGCACCCCTCTTCGGAGACGGGACAAGACGTCCGCGACGGAGGTCCGGCAGCGCGGATCGCGCACGTTCTGGCTGGTCGCCGCCGTTTACGTGCTGGCGATGCTGGGCGGCACGCTGCCGGTGCCGCTGTATCTCCTCTGGGCGCCCCGTATGGGGTTCGGGCCCCTCACCACGACACTGATCTTCGCCGTCTACGCGATCGGGGTCGTGGTCTCCCTGATGCTCTTCGCGTCGATGTCCGACCGGTCGGGCCGCCGCCCGCTGCTGTTCGCGGCGCTGGCGCTGGCGGCGGTGAGCACGGTCGCGTTCCTCCTCGCCGACGATGTCATGGTCCTCCTGGCAGCGCGCCTTTTCAGCGGGCTCGCGACCGGAATCGTCACCGCGACGGCGACCGCCGCCCTCGAGGAACTCGCCGGGCACGGCAGGACACGGCGCGCCACGATCACGGCGACCGCGGCCAACCTCGGCGGACTCGGAATCGGGACCCTCATCGCCGGTCTTCTCGCGGAGTTCGCCCCGGACCCGACCTCCCTTGTCTTCTGGATCTACCTCATCGCCCTCGTGCCCGCGGTGCTCGCCACCGCGCTCGTCCCCGAGACCGTGGTCCAACCGCGACGCCCGACCCTCGCGGTGCGCCGACCGACGCTGCCGACCGGCCGCGCGGACCGGGTGCTCTTCCTCCGGGTCGCGGCGGCGGTGTTCGCGGCGTTCGCCGTGAACGCGCTCTTCTCCTCGCTCGTCCCGGACTTTTTGCACGGAGTGCTCCATGTGGCGAGCGAGGCGACGGTCGGGGGCGTCGTCGCCCTGCTCTTCCTCTCCGCCCTGGTCGCTCAGCTCGGCGCGCCGGCCCGCTGGCTGGAGCGCCGGTGGCTCGCCCCGGGCTTCTTGGTCGTCGGCGTCGCGGTCTTCGTGGCCGGGCTCTGGACGCGTTCGTTCCCGGTCTTCGTCGTCGGCACGGTGCTCGCCGGAGTCGGCAGCGGCCTGGCCTTCCGCCGCGGCATCGCCGTGACCGCCCGCCTCGCCGATCCCCGTCGTCGCGCCGACCTCAACGCCACCTACTTCCTCGCGGCCTATGCCGGGACCATCGTCCCGACCCTCGCTCTCGGCGGTCTGGACCAGGTTCTCGACGCGAAGCTCGCGACCGCGATCCTCGCCGCCTTCATCATCGTGATCACCGTGGCGGCGGCGGTCGCCCCCCAGCGGTCCCCTGCGCGCGCCGTCCCGAGGCGCCCCCGCTCCTGACCCGTCACCGGATCCGAGAGGAAAAATCATGTCCCCGAGCACGAACCCGCTGCCCGCTCCGACCGGTCCCGGATCGGCCGAAGGCACGCCTGGGCTCCCCGACGGCTTCGGCGAGGTGTTCAGCAGCCGCTGGGTCGACCTCGACGGGCTGCGCCTGCACGCCGTCGTCGGCGGCGAAGGTCCCCCGCTCCTGCTGCTCGCCGGCTGGCCGGAGACCTGGTACGCGTGGCGGCTGGTGATGCCGGAACTGGCGCGCGACTACACCGTCGTCGCCCCTGACCCGCGCGGCGTGGGCCTGTCCGACAAGCCCGACGCCGGCTACGACACCGGCACTCTCGCCGCCGACATGGTCGCGCTGATGGCGGCGCTGGGCCACGACCGGTTCGCCATGGTCGGGCACGACGTCGGCATGTGGACCGGCTACGCGGTGGCGGCCGACTTCCCCGACCGGGTCGAGCGCCTCGCGCTCGCCGAGGCCGTCATCCCCGGGCTCGCCCCCTCGCCGCCGATCTTCGCCCACCAGGACGTGATCAACCGTCTCTGGCACTTCATGTTCAACCGGCTCGACGACCTCAACGAGCAGCTCGTCCGCGGCCGCGAGGACCTGTTCTTCCGCTGGCAGTTCGCCAACAAGGCGGTGCGTCCACTGCCCGAGACCGCGATCGAGCACTACATCGACTCGATCACGCGCGACCCTGCCGTGCTGCACGCGTGCTTCGGTTTCTACCGCGCCATCACCGAGAACATGGCCCAGAACGCCGAGCGCGCCAAGAAGACGCTGAGCCTGCCGATCCTCACCATCGCGGGCGGCCGATCCACGGGGGTCCTGGTCGAGCAGACCATCGCCCCGGTCGCGACCGACGTACGCGCCGTCGTGTTCGACGACTGCGGTCACTTCCCCGCCGAGGAGGCCCCCGAGGCCACTCTCGCCGCGTTGACCGAGTTTCTCCGGCCCTACCACGAGGCCCGCGCCGGCGACCGCCGCTGAGCGACGACGCTGCTGCGGCGTACGGCAGCCCGGCGCACGCTCTGCCCCAGGCCGTCCGTGCGCAGCGCGGTCATCCCAGTCGACGGGTAGTGTCGAAGGAGGGCGACGGCGGGTCAGCCGAGCTGACGGGCGAGCCGCTGCTCGTGGCGTCGAGCGCCGCGCCCACCCCAACGCCGTCCCGGGCCCCGGCGAGGATCACCGCGGTCCTCCTCGCCGCCGTCGCCGACCGCGCTCCCTGCGCCAGCCCCTCGCCCTCGGCGCGCCCATCGCGTCACTCGTGCACGCCCCTGCGCGAGGGGCGACACCCCTTCCCGCGCCGGTCGCCCTCGGCGTCGCGCTCGCATCGCGTAGCGACGGCGAAGGCGTTCCGCGACCGGCGCCGAGCCCGCCGGAGTACCCCATGACCACGCGAACCGACCCGAACTTCCCCACCGGGAGCACCGGACTGATCGCCGTCGACAAGGCCGGCAATCAGATTCTGTTCCTCGATCCGCACACCTACGCGACCCTTGAGGTCCTCCAGGGCTTCGCGCCCCGGGTCCACGAGCTGGCGATCTCGCCCGACCACGCCACCGCGTACGCCCCGATCTACGGCGACGGGCGCCACGGCGACAACCCTCACCCCGGTCATCAGGTCGCTGAGATCGACCTGGCGCGGCGCCGGCACTCCGGCGACATCGACGTGGCGCCGTACGTCGCGCCGCATGGACTGCGCTGGGGCGCCGACGACGTCCTGTACTGCGTCTGCGAGGACAGTGGGGTCGTGCTCGCACTCGACCCGCGGACCGGGGAGCAACGCGCCGTCATCGACGTCGGCTCCACCAACGCCCACCGCATCGAGGTGCTGCCCGACGGCTCGAAGCTCTACACCGAGAACGAGGAGGACGCCACCGTCACCGTCGCCGACCTGGCGCAGCGCCGCTCGATAGCCGAGATCCCCGCGCCGCGAGGACTGGCCGGGCTCGCCGTGTCGCCGGACGGCGCCACGATCGTCCTGGTCGACGGCGACGTTCCGGCCCTGCACGTGCTCGACACCGCCACCGACGCCTTGCGCGGCACGGTCGCACTGGAGGGTCACCGGGAGGCGGCCCAGATCGCCCGCTTCAGCCCTGACGGGCGCTGGCTCGTCGTGACGAGCCTCGACGGGGACCTCGCCACGGTGCTGACCGGGGACGACCTCGCCGAGCAGCGCGACATCGCCGTCGGGCACGACCCGATGGACATGGCCTTCGCCCCCGACGGCCGCACGGTCGTCGTCGGGAACCAAGGCGACGGCTCCCTGAGCGTGCTCGACCTCGAGCGGGGCGTCGTCGACCGCACCGTGGAGGCCGGTGTGGGGGTGGAGTCGCTGGCCTTCTACTGACGACGTCGACACCACCCGTGGACCGGGGCAGACCGGGTTCCAAGACGTACGTCCTGGCGGGTGCGAACGACTGACCTGCACCCTCTCGTCGGTCTCACCCCAGAGGACGGTCCAGACGTTCTACAGGGGCAGGGTCCAGTCCGCGTCGGAGCGGGTGAGCCGGAAGGAGACCAGGGTGACGAAGGCGAGGAGGACAGTGGCGAGCAGCAGCGGGAGAGCCGGTAGGCCGTGCAGCACGGCGACGGCGCCGATCAGGCTGCCCGCGAGGATCGCGGCCGTCGACAGCATGCGCCGCCCGATCCGGCCGCCCTTGCCGCCGGCCGCGCGGCTGTCGGAGGCCATGCCGGTGATCGTGAGGGTGAGGACGGTGGTGGTCAGGTCCGGGACCGCGAGCGCGCGGGCGGTGGCGTTCTGGTGGCCCATCGCCACGCCGAGCAGGGCGATCAGCGCGTAGCGGGGGACGGCCGCGTGAGCGGGGTCGGCGCCGGCGGCGATCAGGCAGGCGGCGAGGACCAAGACGGTCTCCAGGATGAGCGCCTGGTGCAGCACGCGCCCGCGGTGGGCGCGGGAGCGGTGGCCGAGGCGTCCGCCGAGGAAGGCGCCCGCCGCGAACGCGGCCAGCGCGGCGAGGGAGGCGGCGAGCGAGAACCCGGCGGCGCCGGCCAGGGCGAATCCGGAGAAGACCACGTTGCCCGTCATGTTGGCGACGAAGACGTGCCCGAGCAGCAGGTAGCTGTAGGCGTCCACGAGGCCGGTCACCACGGTCAGCGCCAGCATGACCGGGGGCAGCGGGCCGTGCCGGTCCGCCGGATCGGGGGCGACGGTGGCCCATGCCTCGCGAAGTGTGACGTGCTTGGTGTCGAGCGCCATGATCCGTCCAAGGGGAGTGCAGAAGGCAAGGGGAAGTCAGGGGGAAGTCCTGTCTCTTCAGCATGAAAGCGCGCGGCGCAGCAGTCCAACATATGGATTTGCTGTCTACGATCGGTAAAACAGATCGCCCGTCCGCCCGTCCGCCCGTCCGCCCGTCCGCTCGCCCGCTCGCCCGCTGGCGGTCACCGGTCCGGGGCGCGGCCGGTCCGGCGGACCGTGCTGCCCGGCGCCCGTTCCGGTGGACCGCCCTGCCCGGCGTCCGCTCCGGTCAGGGCTCGGTCCGTTCCGGCAGCAGGTCGAGGAAAGCGGTGGCGGCGGGAGCGAGGCGGTCCTCGTCGTAGACGGCGTACTGGTAGTGCCGGGCCTCCGGGTCGTCGAGTCGCAGGACCCGGGCGTCGCCGGGCGGCCCGGCGCCGAGCGAGGCGCGCGGGACCACGGTGACGCCGACGCCGTACGCGGCCAGCCGGATCATGTCGGAGATGCGGCCCATCTCGAAGTGCCGGCCCGCCTCCACACCGGCCCGACCGTAGGCCGTCTCGACCTGGCGGCGCAGCCCAGAGCCCTGGAGGAACTGGATGAGGGGCTGGTCGTCCGGCAGCTCGGCGAGGCCGATCACCTCCCGGTCGGCCAGCGGGTGATCGCGCGGCACCACCGCGACCAGCGGATCGCTGCCCAGCAGCCGGTGCCGCAGCCCCTCGGGCACCTGGCGGGGGCCCAGCCCCACCACGGCGAGGTCCAGTTCGCCTGCGAGCACCGCCTCGGCCATCTCGTGGCTGGCCGCGTTGGTCACGTGGAAGTGGATGCCGGGGTAGCGGGCGTGATAGCCGGCCATCACCTCGACCATGTCGAAGTCGGGGACCGTGGTCTGCACGAGGCCGAGCCGCAGCCGTCCGTGCCGCAGCCCGCCGAGCGCGTCGAGCGCCGCCTGGGCGTGGTCGACGTCGGCCAGGATGCGGCGGGCGCGCGGCAGCAGCAGCTCCCCGGCCGCGGTCAGCCGCACCGAGCGGCCCCGGCGACTGAACAGGGGGGCGCCGACCTCCTTCTCCAGCCGGGCGATCTGCTGGCTGAGCGCGGACTGCGCGACTAAACAGCGCGCGGCGGCACGGGTGAAGCCTCCCTGCTCGGCGACGGCCACGAAATACCTCAGATGCCGCAGCTCCACGTCGTGCCCCGCTTGGCCGGTGGGGCCGATCCGGCCCCGCAGACGGCCGATTCAAGCAGACCGGGGGCGGGGCGCGGGGGTGGCGCCGTCAGTCATATATCTGAAATGTCCCCTGTCAGGCGCGCGAACCTTCGCGGCAGGCGGCGCCGGTGAGAGTGCCCCGCGGAGGTGAGTGCGCCCGGTGGAAGGGGGTGATCTAGGGCGTCACTCTCCCTTTTCCCGCCGCGTTCCACGCGGACGCTTACGCGTTCAGGGCTCGGCGCAGCACCGCCACCTCCTCGTCCAGTTCGCGGCGGCTGATCTCCGTGTGCTCGGCGAAGGCGGAACCGTGGAACGTGCCGGGGAAGAGGTGCAGTTCGACTGCGTTGCCGGCGTGCAGAAGCGCTTGCGCGTACGCCATCCCCTGGTCGCGGAGCGGGTCGTAGTGCATGACCGAGACGTAGGCCGGCGGCAAGCCGGTCAGGTCGGCGGCCCTGCCGGGAGCGGCGTATTCCGGGGTGTCGGCCCCGCCGCCGGGCCGTCCCAGGTAGTGCCGCCAGGCGGCGGCGAAGCTGTCGGGCGTCCACAGCGGCACCTCCGTGAGTTCCATGCTGGGGGTGTCCGTGCGGTCGTCGACCTGCGGGACGCCGAGGAACTGGAAGGCGATGGCCGGGCCGCCGCGGTCGCGGGCGAGCAGGGCGAGCGCCGCGCAGAGGTTTCCGCCGGCGCTCGCGCCGTGCAGCACGAGCCGCGAAGGATCGACGCCCAGCTCCGCGGCGTGCTCCGCCGTCCAGCACAGTCCGGCGTAGGCGTCTTCCAGGCCCGCGGGGTACGGGTTCTCCGGCGCCAGTCGGTAGTCCACGGACACCAGGACGGCGCCGAGTTCGCGGACCAGGGCGATGTTCCGGGCGTGGTCGGTGTCGAGGTCGCCGAGTATCAGGCCGCCGCCGTGCACGTTGTAGACGACGCCGTCGGTGGCCGGCTGCCGCGGCCGGTAGACGCGCAGGGTGATGTCCGGCGCTCCTGGCGGGCCGGGCGCCGTGCGGTCTTCGAAGGACACGCCGGTCGCGTCCGGCGTCGGCAGGCTGCCCAGCATGTCGCTCATGAGCGCGCGGATCCCCTCGACGTCCGAGGCGTCCAGCACGGGCAGCGTCGGGACGAAGTCGGCGAGTTCCGGGTCGTAGGCGTAGGACTGGCTCACAGTCGTTCTCCGTGTGATCGGGATGGGGGGCGGATCAGGTGGTGGTCAGTGAGTTCGGGCGTCCTCGGCGGGCGGTGACACGTCTCACCACGTGGTGGTGGGGCCGGGCGAGGCGTTCGCTTCTTCTGGTCGGCGACCGGCTGAGCGGTCATCGCGAACGGCCGCGTGCGTGGGGCGGACCGGCCGCGTGCGCAGGGAGGGACCACCGGTGTCGGACTGCTGTGCAGCGGGAGCCCGGGACCGGCCGCGTGCGCAGGGAGGGACCGGCCGTGTGCGTGGGGGAGAACCGGCCCGGCGGCCGCCAGGGATCGGATCGTGGCGCGGGACGCCTCGGATCGGGCCGCGGGGCGCCTCACGCGGAGGCGGCGGTGTACCAGTCCGCGTCGGTCACGGCCGCCGTGTCACGCTGCGCTTCGACTGCGGCCAGACGGTCGCTGATCGCGTCCCGCATGAGTCGGTAGGCGTCCGAACCGAGAATGAGCCGGCGCGGCGGCTCCTGCTGGTCACCGGCTCTGACCATCGCCGCCGCGACCTTGGCCTGGTCGCCGATCCGGATCGCGGGGTCGACGTCGCCGCGCTGGATGTCCGCGCGCCCCTCGTACTCCGGGAGCGGTGTGGTGCTCAGGGCGGCGTCGTAGAAGCTGGTCGCGATGACGCCCGGTTCCACCAGCACCGTCTTGATCCCGAAGGGCCGCACCTCCGGAGCGAAGGCCTCGAAGAAGCCCTCGACGCCCCACTTGCTCGCGTGGTACATGCTGAAACCGGGGAAGGCGACGTGGGCGCCCATGCTGGAGACCTGCATGATCGTGCCGCCTCCCTGCTTCCGGAGCAGGGGAGCCGCGATCCTCGCCAGGTTGATGCTCGCGGTGAGATTCGTGGCCAACAGCAACTCGACCTCGGCGTCGGTCAGTTCCTCGGCCGCGCCCATGATGCCGTAGCCGGCGTTGGACACGACCACGTCGACACGGCCCAGGTCGTGGAACGCCGCGGCGGCGACCTCGCGCATTCCGGCGGTGTCGGTGACGTCCAGTGCGCGCGTCCAGAGCCGCTCGCCGTGGACCTGCGCCAGATCGTCCAGTTGTTCGGGGCGCCGAGCGGTGGCGGCCACACGATCGCCCCGGGCGAGAAGCTGTTCGGTCAGCTCCCGCCCGAAGCCGCGCGACGCGCCCGTGATGAACCAGGTCGCAGGCATGCTGCACCTTCTTTCTTGGCTAAGTTAATCTAACCGGATAGTTAGCACTGAGGACACTACTAACCATCTAGTTAGGGAGCAAGTGGCCGTGACGGAGGACCCCCCGCGACGTTCGAAGGCGGAACAGTCGGCGGCGACGCGTGCGAAGTTGTTGGACGCGGCGGTGGAGGAGTTCCAGCGCTACGGGCTGGCGGGAGGACGCGTCGACCGCATCGCCCAGATGGCCGGTGTGAACAAGCGTCAGATCTACGTGTACTACGGGGACAAAGAAGGTCTGTTCGACGCCGTCCTGGTGCGTGACGTCGAGACGATGATCGATGACGTGCCGCTGCGCGGCGACGACCTCGCGGCCTACGCCCTCTCCCTCTACGACTACCTGCGCGAACGCCCCACTGTGAGCAGGCTGCTGAGCTGGAGGAACCTGGAGCGTCAAGAGGCGTCGGAGATCGAATACGACGCCTACCGCCGCAAGGTCGAGGTCGTGGCCCAAGCCCAGCGGTCCCTCGCGCCGGACAGCGCGCATGATCCCGCGGACGTGCTGGTCCTGATCCTGGGTCTGGTGCAGGCGTGGACCTTCGCGTCGCCGGCCCTGCGGGAGATCGCTGAAGTCGACGATCCGAGCCGAGAGGACCGACGCCGCCGCAGCCTCTGCGAAGCGGTGTCGCGCCTGATCACTCCGCGGGATTCGCCGGGGGAGTGAGCGCGGGGAGTTCTCCGTGACGGCGCGAGCCGCGTGTTCCTCGTGACGGCGTGAGTCGCGTCGGGGCAGTCGCTGGAGGCGGCGGGTGCGCGACTGGGCGGTGGTCGCCCTCGGGTAGGGGGGAGGCGGGGGCTGGCGGTGGTCGAGGGTCGAGGGTCGAGGGTCGAGGGTCGGGAGCCGGTTGCCGGTCGCTGGTTGCCGGTGGTCGGGGCTTCGGGGTCGGTGGCCGGTGCTCGGGTAACCGGTGGCCGCTGGGGCGGTTGACGTGTCCTTGGTCGGACTTATCCACAGGGTCGAGCGGGAATCGGGAATTCGCGAGATCGTCGGGCCATGACGAACCACAGCGAAACGACCGGACCCTTCCAAAAAGGTGAGATCGCCTACGAAGGCCTCGGACCGGAACACCAGGTCACCCTGCGCACTCCCGCCGAACTCGCCGACGCCCTGCCCTATCTGCTCGGGTACCGGCCGGAGGACAGCATCGTCTTGGTCGCCCTGCACGACCGCGGCGGACGCGGCCGGTTCGGCGGCCGGGCCAGGCTCGGCATTCCCGTGAGCCGGGACGACTGGCCCTCGGCGGCCCGGCAGTTGGCCCATGGCCTGATCGCCGGCAGCGAGCGCAGAGGCGTCAAGCCCGAGCAGATCGTCGCCTTCCTCTGCCAGGAGCCGGCCCCGGGCGAGACGGGGGAGGAGATCATGCGGCGGCTGCGGCCGCTGGCCCAGAAGCTGCGCACCGAGTGCGGCCGTCTGGACGTTCCGGTGATCGAGGCGTTGTGCATCTCCGGAGGCCGCTTCTGGTCCTACTGCTGCCCGAACGAGGGGTGCTGCCCCGACGCAGGGCTGCCCATGGGCCTGCCCGGCACCTCCGTGCTGGCCGCCGCGGCGGCTTACGCGGGAGTCCAGGTCAGGGGCAGTCTCAAGGAACTGCGCAGCCGGCTGCTGCCGTGCGAGACCTCCGCCGCGCGGTCGCAGGAGACGGCACTGGACGCGGCGGGCCGGGCCCTGATGCCCCGGATTCTGGACGAGGCCAGCCGTGCCGCGGTGGCCGAAGAGACCCTGGCGCTCGCTGAGAACCTCATCCGCCGTTTCGCCGACGCACCCGCTGGCGCCGCCGCTGCCGCCGACCTCCGCGACGACCGGCTTCTAAGGGATGAGGAAGCGGCTTCGCTGATCCTCGGCTTGCAGGACCGCACGACCCGCGACCGCGCCGCCGAGTGGATGGAGGGCGACGAGGCCGTCCCGGCGCTGCGGCTGTGGCGAGCCCTGGCCCGCCGCTGCGTCGGCTCCTACGGCGAGTACGCGGCCGCGCCGCTGACGCTCGTGGGCTGGGTCGCATGGTCGGCGGGCGACGGCCTGGAGGCGCGCGAAGCCCTCGCCATGGCGCTGGGCGCGGACCCCGACTACCTCTTCGCCCACCTGCTGCACCAGGCGTGCAACGAGGGACTGGACCCGGAATCGGTCCGCCGCTGCCTGCGCGCGGAGCGCGAACAGCGCACACGGTCGGCGGAGGACGGCGCGGAGGACAGCTCTGCCTCCGCCTCGGCGGACGCCTCCCCTCGCCGCCGCCGCTCCCGGGTGAGCGAACCGGATGCAAACCTGCCGGGCACGGAGCGGACGCGTCCGGCGACCTCCCGAACCGACGGCGTGCGCCCCGCCCCGCCTCGGGCGTCGGCTGGCCGAACCCACCCGCGCAACGTGACGAAGGGCCTGGGCCCCGGAAGGGGGCGTGACGCGACGGGAAGCCGGGGCACGGGGAAGGGCCGCGATGCGACGGGCGGCGGTGTACCCCGCAAAGGCGGCGACCGGGGGACGGCGACGGACCCGCGCTGCGACGTCCTCGGAAAGCCCACATCCCCGAGGACGACGCATGAGCACGAATGCGGCGACGCATGAGCACGAGAGCGAGGAATGACCGCCAGGGCGCCACGAGAACACGCCGACCGCCCTCCGGTGTCCGGTGTCCGGCGCCGTGCCTGTCACCGACGCGGCGGTCGTGAGCATCTCGCCGCCGATGCCTGATCGTCTGACTTCGGTTACCGCACGCAACCGCTGTCCCCGGTCGCGCGGAACTGTTCGATGCGTGCTCATACGCTCAAAAGCGCTCGCGACTCCGCGGTGCCCGGACGTCGCTGCGGCCCTGTGAAAGGAGTGTTTATCGTCAGGCAGACGACTATGATCGCCGCATGCCCTACGACCCGTCAGCCTTTCCGCCGTTCGCCGTCACCGTTGACCTGGTCGTGCTGACCGTGCGCCGCGATGCCCTGTGCGCGCTGGCGGTGCGCAGGGGGGAGCCCCCGTTCCAGGGGTGCTGGGCGCTCCCCGGCGGTTTCGTGCGCGCGGACGAGGACCTGGCGCACGCGGCGGCGCGCGAGCTGGCCGAGGAGGCGGGACTGCGCGCGCACGACCCGTCCGAGCCGGGGCAGGATCACGGTGCGCATCTCGAACAGCTCGCGACCTACGGCGATCCGAAGCGCGACCCCCGTATGCGGGTCGTCAGCGTCGCGCATCTCGCTCTCGCCCCCGATCTGCCCGCGCCCCGCGCGGGCGGCGACGCCAGCAACGCCCGCTGGGCGTCCGTGGAGGAACTGCTGCAACAGGGCGGATTCGACCACGACGTCGAGCCGGTGGCGCCCCTCGCCTTCGACCACGCCCAGATCCTCGCGGACGGAGTCGAGCGCGCCCGCTCGAAGATCGAGTACTCGTCGCTGGCGACCGCGTTCTGCCCGCCCGAGTTCACCGTCGGTGAACTGCGCCGGGTCTACGAGGCGGTATGGGGCGTGGCGCTCGACCCGCGCAACTTCCACCGCAAGGTCACCGGAACCCCGGGCTTCCTGGTGCCCACCGGAGGCACCACCACCCGACAGGGCGGCCGGCCCGCCCAACTCTTCCGGGCCGGCGGCGCCACGCTGCTCAACCCGCCGATGCTGCGCCCGGAAGTCTGACGTTCGGCCGCCCCGCGCGCCGCACGTCATGGCGCTAGGGGACCGGCCCCGCTCGCGAAGGGCGAACAGGGGAGCGGGCGATGACGTCGACGAGTGCCGAACGCGCGCCGCGATCACCGAAAAAAAGGTACATAACGCGCTATCTTGCTGCGGGTGATCCAGGCCTTCGGACTGACCAGCGACTCCCGCAAGGATCTTCCGCCCGCCGTCGACGACGTCTCCTTCGAAGCGCACGCGGGGCGAGTCACCGCGCTTCTCGGGGCCGTGGGCGCGGGCAAGACGACGACGCTCAGACTCATGCTCGAACTGCAACGGGGCCGTGGCATCGCCTACTTCAACGGTCGTCCCCTGCACCGCATCCCGCACCCCGCGCGTGAGGTCGGCGTCCTGCTGGGAGACGTCCCCGGGCACCCCTCCCGCTCGGTCCGCGGGCATCTGCGCATGCTGTGCGCGGCAGCGGGACTGCCGGTGCGGCGCGCCGACGCGATCCTCGAGACCGTCGGGCTCGTCAGCCTCCGAGAGGAGCGCCTGGGCGCCCTGTCGCGTGGCATGGACCGGCGTCTGGGGCTGGCCTGCGCCCTGCTGTCCGGCCCGCACACCCTCGTCCTCGACGACCCGGCCCGGGGACTCTCCCCACGAGAGGGCCGTTGGCTGCACGGCATGCTGCGCGCCCACGCGGCTCAGGGCGGCGCGGTGCTGTTCACCACCGCCGACGCCAAGGAAGCGGCCCGCACGGCCGACCGGGTCGTCACGCTGGAGAGCGGCAGCCTCGTCGCCGACCAGGAAGCCGCGGACTTCCGCCGCCACCGGCTGCGCCCCCGGGTGGCCGTCCGCACCCCGCACGCCGCCCGCCTGGCCGCCCTGCTGAAGAAGGAGGCCCGCACCGCTCAGCACTCCGTAGAGGTCGTACGCGAGAACGGCAACCGGCTTTCCGTCTACGGCAGTACCTGCGCCGTCGTCGGCGAGATCGCCTTCCGCCACGGCGTCCTCGTACACCAACTCGCCGATGAGGTGGGGGACATGGGCGCGGGCGCCGGTACGGGCGCCGGTACGGGCGCCGTAGTGGGCGCCGAGCGGTCCGGCGTGGACACTGGGCGGTCAGGCCCGGCGCCCGCGGGCGAAGGCGCGTCGGCCGGGGCGGCTGCGCGGGACGCGGCGAACAGAACCGGGCCCGCCGCCTCCGCCCCTGCCCCCGCATCCGCATCCGCATCCGCATCCGCACAGCGTGAGACCACCAGCGGCAGGCGGCTCGTCACCGCGCACACGCCTTTCGACGCGCAGCTTCTCGTCGGCGCCGCGCACTCCGACGCCGTCCGGCCCGCCGCGCCCTCCGACGCCGTCCCGCCCGTCGCGCCCTCCACCGGCGAGGCACCGGCACCCAGCGAGACGGCGGTGGTCGGCACGCGTACCGAGGACGCTGCGGCAGAGGCACGGCGCGACGACGCCGATGTCACCACCGGATCGAGCGCCGCGCCCGCCGTCGCCGCCTCGGTCACCGTCCCCTCGGAGATCGCACCCGATGCCGCCCGCACGGACGTCGCCCGGTCCGCGACCACCGCCTTCGACGACCGGAACGCCGCCCCGCGCGCCCGAACGACCTTCGTACCCTTGCGTCCCCTGGACGAAGCCGCCCGGAAAAGGATCGCGGACGCGTCCGTCGGCGCGCCCCATCGCCATTCCCATGCCCATTCCACCAGTCGACGCCCCACGGCCTCGGACGCGTCCGCCCCCGCCCCCGCCCCGCAGGTCCCGGGCCGCGCGGCGTCCCCCGCGGCCCCGCCGAGCGCGCAGCCGTCGATCCCCACGCCGCGCCCGGCGGAGACCGTCGCGCTCGGCGCCTCCTCGCCGCTTCCGCCTCCGATCACCGTCCGCCCCGGGGTCGGCCCCCTGCGCCCCTTGCGGTATGAGCTGCGCCGGGCCTGCGGCATCGGGACGGGCTTCCTCACCGTCGTCGCCGTCCTCGTGCTCTCCGCCCTCACCGCCCTGATCATGGGGCGGATCGGCCACACCCCGCAGCCGAGCGTCCTGTCGGCGTGGCCGCGGCAGTTCCCCCTGCCGCCGGCCGCGCTCGGCGCCGGGCTGCTCGGCGCGCTCGCCTTCGGCGACGAGTTCCGCCATCCCGCGCTGGCGGCGGACCGCGGCACCGTCCCCCGCCGGCTCGGGCTCCTCGCCGCCAAGCTCTTCGTCGCGGCGGCCACCGCACTGCTGCTCGCCTTCCTCGCCGTGGGCTGCGACGCCGAAGTGCTCTACGTCGTCTACGGACGGGAACTCACCCAGGTTCCCGGCGACTGGCTTTCGCTCGGCGCGGGTTGGGCCGGGCTGGTGGTGGGCTGCGCCTGGGCCGGCGTGCTGGCCGCGGGACTTTTCCGGTCCACCACCGCCGGACTCGCCGCGGTGCTCGCCGTCCCGGTGCTCGTCGTGCCCGCCGTGCAGAAGGTCCTGGGCGGGGCGGTCGGAGACACGGCCGGACTGGCCGACCGACTGCGCCGCTCGTTCCTGCTCCAGTGGCCCTTCGGCGGCGACCGCTACCTGGCCGCCGCGAGCCGCCTGATCGCCCAACCCGTGGGCGGCGCCATGGCGTTGTCCCTGTCCGCCCTGGCGTGCGCCTACCTGATGACCGCCCTGCGCGGCAGAACGCGATGACCTGGGTTCGGGCTCTTTCGGTCGGGTGTTGGGCACAACTCCCCACGGAAAGTGCATTTCTTTCCGATAAGGCGTCAATTGCGACGGGGTGAGCGATCACCCTTTCGTGTGCTTTTCACCAAAAACCTCAAGGGAGTTGGAGGCGGTGCCGACAAAACATCCATGAGTACCCTTGCGCACACCATGATGACCGCCGCCCGCTCCTCAGACGCCAGTCTGGCCGGCTCGGGCGAACTCGACCGCTACCCCTACGCGGAGGCCCACGCCCCCGACCGCATGACAAGCCCCTCCTGGGAGGGGGCGGATCACGAACTGGGACGTATGGGCCGACGCGCCGCGGGCAGCCGCGGCCGCGGCCTGCACGGCCAACTCGTCCAGCAGCTCGGCCAGATGATCGTCTCCGGTGACCTGGGCGCCGACCGCCCGCTGGTGCCCGAGGAGATCGGCCAGCGTTTCGAGGTGTCCCGCACCGTCGTACGCGAGTCGCTCCGCGTGCTGGAGGCCAAGGGCCTGGTCAGCGCCCGGCCCAACGTCGGCACGCGCGTGCGCCCGGTCAGCGACTGGAACCTGCTCGACCCGGACATCATCGAGTGGCGCGCCTTCGGCCCGCAGCGCGACGACCAGCGCCGGGAGCTGAGCGAGCTGCGCTGGACGATCGAACCGCTCGCCGCGCGGCTCGCCGCCGGACACGGGCGCGAGGACATGCAGCAGCGCCTCTCCGACATGGTCGAGATCATGGGGCACGCTCTCGGGCAGGGGGACGCGCTCACCTTCTCGCGCGCCGACAGCGAGTTCCACTCCCTGCTCATCCAGGTCGCCGGCAACCGCATGCTGGGGCACCTCTCCGGGATCGTCTCGGCCGCCCTCCAGGTCTCCGGCGGCCCGGTCACCGGCTGCGACCGCCCGAACGAGAACTGCGTCGCCCAGCACGCCCGGATCGTCGACGCGCTCGCCACGGGCGACGCCGCGGCGGCGGAAGCGGCCATGCGTCAGTTGCTCACCGTGCACCCCGAGATCGAGCGGGTCGTCCCCGCTCCGCGCGAGCACTGAACGGCGAGCACCGCCCCGGTTGCGGACGGCACGGCCCGGCCTGCCGTCCCCTCCCGCGCCGTCGCCCCGGCGGATGAGCCGCCTCCTGCCGGACCCCGTCGAACCCTCACGCCGCGCCGCCGGACCGTCGCCCCACCCGGCTGGACCCCCACCCCAGCCGACTGGACTCGCCGCGCCCCGGCCGGGGTCACCCGCGGCGGTCGGGCGACCCTCCGAGACGCCCGGCGTGCTGGCGGGAAGCGTCCGAAGGGGTGGCGACGAGCGATTTTTTATGCCCACTTCTGACCGATTTTGCTCGCTTACGGGGTGTGACTCGGGCCACGCGGATTGGGCGTAACGCTCCGGGGGGCAGCGCGATGACCTAAGAGGTGACAGTCGCGGAGGGAACGCGGACGCCGATCACGGCGCCGCGGCACTTCCCGACCCCGCCCGCGCCGTCGGCCCCATCCCCAGGCCGGTGGTCGGCTCCCGCCCGCTGCAAACGGACGGAGCCGGAAGCCGTTTTCAACGTCCCGAGAGGTTGTTCGTGTCGGCCAGCACATCCCGTACGCTCCCGCCGGAGATCGCCGAGTCCGTCTCTGTCATGGCGCTCATCGAGCGGGGAAAGGCTGAGGGGCAGATCGCCGGCGACGACGTGCGTCGGGCCTTCGAAGCTGACCAGATTCCGGCCACTCAGTGGAAGAACGTACTGCGCAGCCTCAACCAGATCCTCGAGGAAGAGGGTGTGACGCTGATGGTCAGTGCCGCGGAGCCCAACAAGCGCACACGGAAGAGCGTCGCAGCGAAGAGCCCGGTCAAGCGCACCGCCGCCGCCAAGGCGGTCCCGGCGAAGACGGTGACCACCAGGAAGGCCACCGCCCCGGCCGTCTCCGCGGCCCCCGCCGCGGACATGCCCGCCGAGGACGACGCGCCCGAGAAGACGGCAGCCGCCAAGAAGACGACGGCCGCCAAGAAGACGGTGGCGAAGAAGGCCGCCGCCCCCGCCAAGAAGACGGCGGCCAAGAAGACCGCCGCAGGCAAGAAGGACGACGCCGAGATCCTCGAGGAGGAGGCGCTCGTCGAGGAGCCCAAGGGCGCGGAGGAGCCCGAGGGCACCGAGAACGCGGGCTTCGTGCTCTCCGACGACGACGAGGACGACGCCCCCGCGCAGCAGGTCGCCGCCGCCGGCGCCACCGCCGACCCGGTCAAGGACTACCTGAAGCAGATCGGCAAGGTCCCCCTGCTCAACGCCGAGCAGGAGGTCGAACTCGCCAAGCGCATCGAGGCCGGCCTCTTCGCCGAGGACAAGCTCGCCAACTCCGACAAGCTCGCCCCCAAGCTCAAGCGCGAGCTGGAGATCATCGCCGAGGACGGCCGCCGGGCCAAGAACCACCTGCTGGAGGCCAACCTCCGTCTGGTGGTCTCCCTGGCCAAGCGCTACACCGGTCGCGGCATGCTCTTCCTGGACCTCATCCAGGAAGGCAACCTCGGTCTGATCCGCGCGGTCGAGAAGTTCGACTACACCAAGGGCTACAAGTTCTCCACGTACGCCACCTGGTGGATCCGTCAGGCGATCACCCGCGCGATGGCCGACCAGGCCCGCACCATCCGCATCCCGGTGCACATGGTCGAGGTCATCAACAAGCTCGCCCGCGTGCAGCGCCAGATGCTCCAGGACCTGGGCCGCGAGCCCACCCCGGAGGAGCTGGCCAAGGAACTCGACATGACCCCGGAGAAGGTCATCGAGGTCCAGAAGTACGGCCGCGAGCCCATCTCGCTGCACACCCCGCTGGGCGAGGACGGCGACAGCGAGTTCGGCGACCTCATCGAGGACTCCGAGGCCGTCGTGCCGGCCGACGCCGTCAGCTTCACGCTTCTGCAGGAGCAGCTCCACTCCGTGCTGGACACCCTGTCCGAGCGCGAGGCCGGCGTCGTCTCCATGCGTTTCGGCCTCACCGACGGCCAGCCGAAGACCCTGGACGAGATCGGCAAGGTCTACGGCGTCACCCGTGAGCGGATCCGCCAGATCGAGTCCAAGACCATGTCGAAGCTGCGCCACCCGTCGCGTTCGCAGGTGCTCCGGGACTACCTCGACTAGGTCCCGGCGGCAGACCGCTGAAGGCCCGGCCCCCCTCATGGGCGCCGGGCCTTCGTGCTGCGGGGGAGACCGCGCTGCCCGACTCCGGGTGTCCGACGATCACCACGGAACGAGAAGCGCGTAGGCGACGCCGTCTCGCGCGGACCCTGGCCCGCCCTCTCGTCCTGACGGCGACGATGGATGCCCGTCCTGCCCGACGCCGAGTGCGAGCGGGCGGGCCGTCCCGGCGTCTACTCGCGCGTCTGGGCGATCCCGCGCGCCCTGGCCAGCGGGGCCGGGCCCCGGGGCCCCAAGGGCCTCCCGGAGCGCCGCTGAGAGGGCCTGAACGGTCCTGTCGGCCCTAGCGCCTGGTGCGGCACGAAGACGGGCGGCCACTCCCGTATGAGGAGTGGCCGCCCGTCTGCCGGCCTGTGCCGGTGCTGGCTCGTCGTGCGAGGTGTCAGCGCTCGTCGTCGGACGCGTTTCCCGGAACGGACGTAAGGCGTTCCGTCTCGTCCTGTATCTCAGCGGCGATCTTCTTGAGTTCCGGCTCGAACTTGCGACCGTGGTGGGCGCAGAAGAGCAGTTCTCCGCCGCTCAGCAAGACGACGCGCAGGTAAGCCTGGGCGCCGCAGCGGTCGCAGCGATCAGCGGCCGTCAGCGGGCTCGCGGGGGTCAGAACAGTAGTCACGTCGCCTCTTCTCTAGCTCGACGAGCTGTCGTACCAGGGTCAACATCCAACCAGCCCCAAACGTTCCCGCCCGTGGCTTCTCCTCGAAAACAATCTTCCGAGGCGGCTGGCTGCTGCCGGTTTGGCGGCGAATGTGCCGTAATGCGTTTCTGTGTCTCTTACGGGTTCGCGCTGTCGGTCATGGTCCAGTCCTCCCGGCTGGGTTGCCGGTTGTTCATGAGGACGTGCCCGGAGCCTAAATGGTTCATGCCTCGAAAGGAACGTGATATGTGCTTCACTCCATCGAGGGATCGAACGTACATGCGACTCTCGACTAGTCTGAGTCGGCGCCGAGGGTTGCGTTGCAAGGGCTCTACCTGGCCTCGGTACCCTCTGAGCGGCAACCGAAGCCATGCCCTGCCCGTCGGGGCCACATCTGAAATTCAGCGAGGAGCGAACCGCGTGACCGCCGATACGTCCGTGCCGTCCACAGCGCTGCTGGCAGGAGCAGACCGGGACGGTTCCAACTACACCGCGCGGCACCTTCTCGTCCTCGAGGGCCTCGAAGCCGTGCGCAAGCGTCCGGGCATGTACATCGGGTCGACCGACAGCCGCGGCCTGATGCACTGCCTGTGGGAGATCATCGACAACTCCGTGGACGAGGCCCTGGCCGGCGTCTGCGACCGCATCGAGGTCGTCCTGCACGACGACGGCTCGGTGGAGGTGCGGGACGACGGCCGCGGCATCCCGGTCGACGTCGAGCCCAGGACCGGCATGTCCGGCGTCGAGGTCGTCATGACCAAGCTGCACGCGGGCGGCAAGTTCGGCGGCGGCTCGTACGCGGCCTCCGGCGGTCTGCACGGCGTCGGCGCCTCCGTGGTCAACGCCCTGTCCGCCCGGCTCGACGTCGAGGTGGACCGCGGCGGCCACACCCACGCGATCAGCTTCCGGCGCGGCGTCCCCGGCGCCTTCGCGGGGAACGGCCCCGAGGCCTCGTTCGAGTCCAAGGGCGGCCTGCGCAAGGCCAAGAAGATCGCGAAGTCCCGCACCGGCACGCGCGTGCGCTACTGGGCCGACCGCCAGATCTTCCTCAAAGACGCCAAGCTCTCCCTGGACAACCTGCACCAGCGCGCCCGGCAGACGGCGTTCCTGGTGCCCGGCCTGACCATCGTCGTGCGCGACGAGTTCGGCCTCGGCGAGGGCGGCAGCAAGGGCGAGGAGTCCTTCCGCTTCGACGGCGGCATCAGCGAGTTCTGCGAGTACCTGGCGCACGACAAGCCGGTCTGCGACGTGCTGCGCCTCACCGGTCAGGGCGTCTTCAAGGAGACGGTCCCGGTCCTCGACGAGCACGGCCAGATGACGCCCACCGAGGTCACCCGCGAACTCGGCGTCGACGTCGCCCTGCGCTGGGGCACCGGCTACGACACCACGCTCCGGTCCTTCGTCAACATCATCGCCACCCCCAAGGGCGGCACGCACGTGGCCGGCTTCGAGCAGGCGGTCGCCAAGACGATGAACGAGGTGCTGCGCACCAAGAAGATGCTGCGCGTCGCCGAGGACGACATCGTCAAGGACGACGCTCTGGAGGGGATGACCGCGGTGGTCACCGTCCGCCTCGCCGAGCCCCAGTTCGAGGGCCAGACCAAGGAGGTCCTCGGCACCTCCGCGGCCCGCCGCATCGTGAACAACGTGATCAGCAAGGAACTCAAGGCGTTCCTGACCTCTCCCAAGCGGGACGCGGCGCAGCAGGCCCGCGTGGTCCTGGAGAAGGCCGTCGCCGCCGCCCGCACGCGCATCGCCGCCCGCCAGCACAAGGACGCCCAGCGCCGCAAGACGGCCCTGGAGTCCTCCTCGCTGCCGGCCAAGCTCGCCGACTGCCGCAGCGACGACGTCGACCGCAGCGAACTGTTCATCGTCGAGGGCGACTCCGCGCTCGGCACGGCGAAGCTGGCCCGGAACTCCGAGTTCCAGGCGCTGCTGCCGATCCGGGGCAAGATCCTCAACGTCCAGAAGTCGTCCATCTCGGACATGCTCAAGAACGCCGAGTGCGGCGCGATCATCCAGGTCATAGGAGCCGGCTCGGGCCGCACCTTCGACCTGGACGCGGCCCGCTACGGCAAGATCATCATGATGACCGACGCCGATGTGGACGGCTCCCACATCCGGACCCTGCTCCTGACGCTGTTCCACCGCTACATGCGCCCGATGGTCGCGTCCGGACGCGTCTTCGCCGCGGTGCCCCCGCTGCACCGCATCGAGCTGACCCAGCCCAAGAAGGGCCAGGACAAGTACGTCTACACGTACTCGGACCGCGAGCTGCGCGACAAGCTGCTGGAGTTGCAGAGCAAGAACGTCCGCTACAAGGACTCGATCCAGCGGTACAAGGGTCTCGGTGAGATGGACGCCGACCAGTTGGCCGAGACCACCATGGATCCGCGCCACCGCATGCTGCGCCGGATCAACCTCACGGATCTGGAAGCCGCGGAAGGGGTGTTCGACCTGCTGATGGGCAACGACGTGGCGCCGCGCAAGGAGTTCATCGCCAGCTCGGCGGCCACGCTGGACCGGTCGCGCATCGACGCGTAACCGCTGCCCGCTCCGTCGCCCGCCCGCAGACCGCCGCCTGGTCGCGGGCCCCTGCCCGGTCGCGGGCCGTCGCCCGCCCGCGGACTGCCGCCCGGTCGCGGGCCGTCGTCCCTGCCTCCGGCCCGGATGGGCACGCCGCGTCCGTGCTCGCCGCTGCCTGTGGGGGAGGAGAGCACCCCGCGGCAGGGTCTGGTGCGGGCTCCGGCCTGGTGAGTCACCTGATGGGGTGAAGAGCGGGGGGAAGAGAAGTCGGGGATCCACCCGGTCTGTCCATCCTTGGGCATGCAGTCAAGCGAAGGCCGCCCCGACGGGGGCGGAGGTGGCTTTGAGAACGCGTCCGGCCACCAAGAGAGCCAGGACGCGGCGACCGGGGACATGAAGTACCGCGACCCCTGGTGCGACGCGCTCGCATCCGGCTGGGGCGGGGGAGACGGCGCGGGCGTCCCGGCAGCGCCGGTTCCGGCGGCGCGCCGGGAGGACGAGAGCGGCCCAGGCGCCGGCGCGGCGGCCGGCGTGTATCTGGAGGTGCAGGCCAGCGCGGCGTTCCGCGAGGTCCGCAGCCGCTACCGGCGCTTCGTGGTGCCCGGGGCGGTCGCGTTCTTCGTCTGGTACGTGGCCTACGTCGTGACCGCGACGGCCGCGCCCGGCTTCATGGCGCGGCCGGTGGCGGGCGCGGTGAACGTGGGGCTGCTCGCCGCGCTCGGACAGTTCCTCACCACCTTCCTCCTCGCCTGGGCCTACGCGCGGCACGCGCGGCTGCACCGGGACCGGGCCGCACTCGAACTGCGCTGGGACACCCAGGAACTGACGCGCGACGCCGTGCGAGGCGGTGCCTCATGACCGGCGGCCACCAGACCCTCGCGCTCATCCTGTTCAGCGTGTTCGTGGCGGTCACGCTGGCGATCACCACCTGGGTGAGCCGCAACCGGCACGGTTCGGCGGAGGAGTTCTACGCGGGCGGCCGCCTCTTCTCGCCCATGGAGAACGGTTTCGCCATCGCGGGCGACTACGCGTCGGCCGCCTCCTTCCTCGGCGCCCCCGGACTGATCGCCCTGTTCGGCTACGACGGCGTGCTGTACACGGTGGGCTTCCTCGTGGGCTGGCTGGTCGTGCTGTTCCTGCTGGCCGAACTGGTCCGCAACTGCGGGCGCTTCACCCTCGCCGACGTGGTCGCGGCGCGGATGACCGAGCGGCCGGTGCGGATCGCGGCCGGGACGTCGTCGGTCACCGTGTCCGTGCTGTACCTGGTGGCGCAGATGGTCGGGGCGGGAAGCCTGGTGGCCCTGCTCCTCGGGCGCACCGGCGGGGCGGAGCAGGTGTGGACCGTCATCGGCGTGGGCGCCCTGATGGTGATCTACGTGTCGCTGGGCGGCATGCGGGCCACCACCTGGATCCAGATCGTCAAGGCCGTCGCGCTGCTGGGCGGCACCGTCGTCCTGACGGTGCTGGTCATGGTCCGCTTCCACGGCAACGTCGACCGACTGCTGCTCTCCGCGGCCGCGCACAGCGGTCACGCGGCCGACTTCCTCGCGCCGGGGCTGCGGTACGGCGGGGACTGGACCGCACGCCTGGACTTCATCAGCCTCGGGCTGGCGCTCGTGCTCGGCACGGCCGGGCTGCCGCACATCCTGTCCCGCTTCTACACCGTGCCGACCGCCCAGGCCGCCCGCCGTTCCGTGCTCTGGTCGATCGGGCTCATCGGCGGCTTCTACCTGATGTCGATCGTCCTCGGCTTCGGCGCCGCTGCGATCGTGGGACAGCAGGCGATCCGCGCGTCGAACGCGGCCGGGAACACAGCCGTCCCGCTGCTGGCGCTGGACCTCGGCGGCGGCGCGGGCTCCACCGCGGGCGCCGTTCTGTTCGCGGTGGTGGCGGCCGTCGCCTTCGCGACGATCCTCGCGGTGGTCGCCGGGATCACCCTCGCCTCGTCGGCGTCCGTGGCCCACGACCTGTACGCGTCGCTGCGGCGCCGGGGCGGCCGCCAGCGCAGCGAGGTGGCCGTGGCGCGGATCGCGGCCGTCGGCATCGGGCTGGTCGCCATCGCGCTCGGCCTGCTCGCACGCGACCTCAACGTCGCCTTCCTGGTCGGGCTCGCCTTCGCCGTCGCCGCCTCCTCGAACCTGCCGGTCCTGCTCTACTCGCTGTTCTGGCGGGAGTTCACCACACGAGGGGCGGTGTGGTCCGTCTACGGCGGCCTGATCCCGGCGCTCGCGCTCGTCGCGCTCTCCCCGGTGGTCTCCGGCAGCCCCGATGCGCTGTTCCCCGGCGTCGACTTCCAGTTCTTCCCGCTGGAGAACCCGGGCATCGTCTCCGTCCCGCTGGGCTTCCTCGCCGGGTGGCTCGGCACGGTCACCTCCTCCGAGCCGCCCGACGAGGCGAAGCACGCGGAGACGGAGGTGCGGTCGCTGACCGGAGCGGGCGCGGTGTAGGGCGCGGCGCCGCTGCGGAAACGGTCCCGCTCCAGCGACCACACCGCCATCCGCGCGGCGCGGCGCTCCGGCCGTCACGCCGCCGCAGTCGGCGTGCCGTCCCGGGCGGCGGATGAGCGCGACGAGAAGCTGCGTCTGGCCTTCCGGACGTTCTACCCCGGCTGCCCCGGCTGCCCCGGCTGCCCCGGCTATTCCGACTGTTCCGGCGTCGGCAGGGGCTGCGGTGGCTGCGGACCGACGTAACGGCCGCTCGGCCGCATGCGCAGCGGGCGTTCCCCGTACTCCTCCAAGGCGTGCGCGATCCAACCGGCCGTGCGGGCCACGGCGAAGACGGTCTCGCTCGCGCTGGAGGGCATGGCGCAGGAGGCGGTGAACACGCCGAGGGCCAGGTCGACGTTGGCGTGCAGCGGGCTGTGGCGGGCCGCCGTGGCCGCGATGTCGCGGGCCGCGGCGAGGGCCGGGGCGGCGCCGGGCATCTGGTCCAGGAGACCGAACAGGACGCGTGCGCGCGGGTCCTCGCCGGGGTAGAGGCGGTGTCCGAGGCCGGGGATGCGGCGGCCCTCCCGCAGTTCGTCGGCGATGACCGGGCCGGCGGCGCCCCGGTCCAGCACCTCCAGGATCAGCCGGTGCGCCAGCGCTCCGGCGCCGCCGTGCAGAGGGCCTTCGAGCACGCCGAGTCCCGCGGAGACGGCCGCGTAGGCGTGGGCGCGGGCGGAGGCTGCCACGCGCACGGCGAGCGTGGAGGCGGCCAGATCGTGGTCGGCGAGCAGCCCCAGGGCCGTGTCCAGGACGTGGAGCGACGCGTCGTCGGGCGCCCGGCCGGTCAGCCGCGTCCATAGGCGCTGGGCGAG
Organism: Streptomyces sp. NPDC046985; assembly: GCF_040644415.1. Lineage (NCBI taxonomy): Bacteria > Bacillati > Actinomycetota > Actinomycetes > Kitasatosporales > Streptomycetaceae > Streptomyces > Streptomyces sp. NPDC046985. Next base: position 38,555 of record NZ_JBEYWK010000019.1, on the reverse strand, counting down.
CGGCCCTTGGTCCCGGCGGCTGCGCAGGACCGGCGGCAGCGCGGCGACGAGGGTGGGGATGAGGACGCGCGCCGTGCCGAGGACCGCCTCCTCCGACAGGTCGAACCGCAGGGGGTCGGCGGCGGCGGAGGCGATGGCGGCCACCCGCAGACGGTCGGTGGGCCCCGCGTGCTCGGGGAGGGCGTCCACCGCGCGGCGGGCCGCCTCGACGGAGGCTCGGGGCGCGGCGAAGGACGCTCCCGGGCGCAGCCGCCCCGTCCACAGCCACTCGGCGACCTCCTCGTAGCTGTGCCGGGCGGCCAGCTCTGTGGCGTCGACTCCGCGGAAGTAGTACCGGTCCTTGTCGATGAGGGTGATGCGGGTGCGCACCGACAGTTCTCCGCCCGCGTCCGGCCCGCCGCCGTCGCGGCGGTTGCGGCGGGCGAGCGTCTCGACCTCCTCGGCGTCGAAGGTGCTGCCCCGGCTTCCCGGCCCGCGCCGGCTGCTGAGCTGACCTCGGCTCACGTAGGCGTAGACGGTCTCGGGCTTCACTCCGAGCAGTTCGGCGGTCTCCCTGGTGCTCAGCCGCCGCTCCGCAGCGCCGGCGGGGGGTTCTTGATCGCGCATGGCGTCACCGTATCCGTCCGAGAGGGTGGATCACATATTGATGCAATCAATGTTGACAGAGTCTCAGTCAAGCATGGACAGTCCTAATCAATTCCAGGGAGGAAATCATGTCCAGCAGCAGGGCCTCAGCCACTCTCGTCGACGCGCCCCGCGGACTTGCCGGAGTCGTGGTCACCGACACCCGAATCGGTGACGTCCGCGGGCGCGAGGGGTTCTACCACTACCGCCAGTACTCCGCCGTCGAACTCGCCCGCTCCCGGACCTTCGAGGACGTCTGGTACCTGCTGCTGCACGGCGAGCTGCCCGACGCCCGCCAGGCCGCTGCCTTCGCCTCCGACACGGCGGCGCTGCGACGGCTGCCCGAGGAGGTCCGGGCGGCCCTGCCCGTCCTCGCGGCCGCCGGCGCGCGCTCCGGCCCGCTCGCCGGCCTGCGCACCGCGCTGTCCCTGCTCGGGGCCGCCCAGGGTTTCCGCCCGGTGTACGACATCGACGCCGACCAGAGGCGGCGCGACGCGCTCGCGGCCTGCGCGGCCGTGCCGACCCTGCTCACCGCGATGCACCGAATGGGCCAGGGACTCGAAGCCGTCGAGCCGCGCGAGGACCTGTCCTACGCGGCCAACTACCTGTACATGCTGACGGGCTGCGAGCCGGACCCGGAGCGGGCTCGTGCGGTCGAGCAATACCTGATCTCCACTATTGACCACGGATTCAATGCGTCAACCTTCACCGGGCGGGTCATCGCCTCGACCGGCGCGGACGTCGCGGCCTGTCTCGTCGGCGCGGTCGGCGCGCTCTCCGGACCCCTGCACGGAGGCGCGCCCAGCCGCGCGCTGGACACCCTCGACGCCATCGGCGCCCCCGACCGCGTCGACGCCTGGATCCGCGCACGGGTCCTCGCCGGCGAGCGCATCATGGGCTTCGGGCACGCGGTCTACCGCACCGAGGACCCCCGTTCCCGCATGCTGCGCGAGATCGCCCAGCGCTTCGGCGGCCCGCGCGTCGCCTTCGCCGTCGAGGTCGAGCGCCGCGTGGAAGCGATCCTGGCCGAGCTGAAGCCCGGCCGCGAGCTGCACACCAACGTCGAGTTCTACGCCGGTGTCGTGATGGAACTCTGCGGCCTGCCCCGGGAGATGTTCACCCCCACGTTCGCCGCGGGGCGCGTGGTGGGCTGGAGTGCGAACATCCTCGAACAGGCGGAGGACACGAAGATCATCCGCCCGGCCGCGCGGTACGTCGGACCGCAGGCGCCGATGGCGGTGCCGGCCGCCTGACGGCCGCCGCCTCGGCGGCCCGGCACGGCTCGCATCGCTCGATCCCTCGTATCCTGGGGCGGCGGGCCGCGTCCAGTCGCCCAGGTGCATCGCCTCCCGGCCGGTGCGCGCGTCGGTCGGAGAGAGGTCGCACGGTGAGCCAGCCGAGCCGAAGCCAGGGCGCCGGCGAAACCTCGGATCCGATCCCGAGTCCAGCGCCTGGGGCCGGTCCCGGCCGGGACTCCGGGTACGTTCTGACCCCCGGTCGCGGAACCGTTCCGGAATCCGAACCTCAGCCTCTTCCCAGTCAGGACCCCCATCCGGTCCTGGAACCGACCCTTGTCCCGGAACCGACCCCTGTCCCGGACCGCAGCCCGGCGTCCTCGGGCCCCGGAGCAATCCCGGGCCCGAACCCCGTCCCGGATGCGGACGAGGGGCCGGTACGGGCGCCGCTGCCCTCCCTGCCGCAGATCCCCGTCCTGGTGCTCGCCGGATTCCTGGGCGCTGGGAAGACCACCCTCCTCAACCACCTCCTGCACCACAGCGGCGGCAGCCGCATCGGCGCGATCGTCAACGACTTCGGGGCCATCGAGATCGACGCCATGGCGGTCGCCGGAGCGCTGGGCGACTCCACCGTCTCTCTCGGCAACGGCTGCCTGTGCTGCGCCGTCGACGCCGGTGAACTGGACCTGTACCTCGACCGGCTCGCGCGCCCCGGCGCCGGTGCCGGCGACGGCGTTGACGTCATCGTGATCGAGGCCAGCGGGCTCGCCGAGCCCCAGGAACTCGTCCGCATGGTGCTGGCCAGCGAGAACTCCCGGGTCGTCTACGGCGGACTCGTCGAGGTCGTCGACGCCGCCGAGTTCAGTGACACTCGCGGCAGGCACCCCGAGATCGACCGGCACCTCGCACTCGCCGACCTCGTCGTCGTCAACAAGGCCGACCGGGCCGACGACGGCGCGGCGGTGCTGGAGACCGTACGCTCCCTCGCGGACCGGGCGGCCGTCGTTCCCGCCTCCTACGGCCGCGTCGACCCCGAGTTCCTCTTCGACTGCCGGCCGAGCGTGGAACGCGTCGGGCAGCTCTCGTTCGACGATCTGGAACGGCCCGAGGACGACGAGCCGCACGATCACCACGCCGGGCACCTGCACTCCGGCTACGACAGCCTGTCCTTCGCCGCCGACGTGCCGCTGGACCCGCGCAAGCTGATGCGCTTCCTCGACGGCAGGCCCGAAGGGCTCTACCGCATCAAGGGCTACGTCGACTTCGGCCCCCACGACCCGCACAACCGCTACGCCGTGCACGCCGTGGGGCGCTTCCTGCGTTTCTACCCCGAGCCCTGGCCCGTCCGTCCCCAGCGCGGAGCGGGCGGCGAGCCGCCGCGCCTGACTCAGCTCGTCCTCATCGGCGCCGGCATCGACGCGGCGGCCCTCCGCGAGGAGCTGGGGGCGTGCGAGGACGCCACCCCGCACGCCGACGAGCACGGCATGTGGGGCGTCCTGCGGTACGTGCAGGACCCAGACGAACCGGAGTCCCACGGGCTCGCCCCGCACGGCGCAGACTCCGAAGTCACGGCCTTCACCGAGGACCCGGCCCCCGACGCAGCGGCTTTCGCGGACCCGGACCCAGCAGACGCAACCGCCGTGAGCCCGGACCCCGAACACCCCGAACGCTCGGCCCCAGTCCCAGTCCCCGATCCGACCCCAGTCCGGGACCCGGAGCGCCCGACGCGCGAGGAGCCGCCGCGCTAGCCAGGGCCTGTCCGGCGGATCATGGCGCGGACGCGGGGCCTGGCACGCCCTCCCCCCGGAGGGGGACCCCCAGCGGCGTTGTCGTCGGTTACCGACGTCCCCCAGCCTTCGGCCGGGTGGTGCCCCCACCGCGTCGCCGCCCTCCTCCGCCTTGCACCTGGACGCACCAGGCCCCGCTCACCGGGATTGATCGGCACCGTTGCTCGTCCGCACCTCGATCCGCCGGACAGGCCCTAGCGCTGTGACCGGAAAGGTCACCGAGGATCTCTTGGCTGCCCCGACTCGCCGGGAGACCGGCCCCCCACGGCACCCCCACAAGGAGAGCCCCGCAGGGCGCCCGCCAGCACACCGCCCCCACGTCACCCCGCCGAGCCCCCCCCTGGGCCCACCTCCCCCTACGCCGGTCCCGCCACCGCCCCCACCGTCTTCGCGAGCGACACGCCCGAGCCGTCTCGGCGCGGGTCGATGTCCGGGAGTTCGGCCGGGGCGCCGTTCTTCTGCGCGGCGCGGGCCGGGACGGGTCCCGCCCAGGCGAACGCGAGGCAGTCCTCGCCCTTGAGGAACCGCTGGCAGCGCACGCCGCCGGTGGCGCGGCCCTTGCGCGGGTACTGGTCGAACGGCGTTGCCTTGGCCGTCGTCTGCACCGAGTCGTCCAGCGTCCCGCGCGAGCCCGCGATCGTGAACACCACGGCGTCGACGGCCGGGTCGACGGCCGTGAACGAGATGACCTTGGCCCCGTCGGCGAGCTTGACGCCCGACATGCCGCCGGCCGGTCGGCCCTGCGGCCGGACCGTCGAAGCCTGGAAGCGCAGGAGCTGGGCGTCGTCGGTGATGAAGACCAGGTCTTCCTCGCCGGTGCGCAGTTCGGCGCCGCCGACGATCCGGTCACCCTCCTTGAGGGTGATGACTTCCAACTCGTCCCTGTGCGACGGATAGTCGGGCACCACCCGCTTGACGATGCCCTGCGCGGTGCCCAGCGCCAGCCCCGGCGAGGACTCGTCCAGCGTGGTCAGACAGACCACGTCCTCGTCGTCCTCCAGGGAGACGAACTCCGCGAGCGGTGCGCCGCCGGAGAGGTGGGGCGCCCCGTCGGGCTCCGGCAGTTGCGGCAGGTCCACGATGTTCAGCCGGAGCAGGCGGCCGGAGGAGGTCACCAGGCCCACCTCGCCGCGCGCGGTGCCCGCGACCGTGGAGACGATCACGTCGTGCTGGCGCCGAGCGCCGCGCGCGTCCTTCGGGAACGGCTCACCGTTCGCCGTCCGGGCCAGCAGGCCGGTCGAGGACAGCAGGACGCGGACCGGGTCGTCGGCCACCTGCAACGGCACCACGGGGGTCGGCGCGGCGCCCGCCTCCAGCAGCAGCGTGCGCCGCGGGTTGCCGAACTTCTTGCCGACCGCGGCCAGTTCGGCCGAGACCAGCTTGCGCAGCTCCGCGTCCGACTCCAGGATCCGGGTCAGCTCCTCGATCTCCGCGGTGAGCCGGTCTTTCTCCGCCTCCAGCTCGATGCGGTCGAACTTGGTCAGCCGGCGCAGCGGGGTGTCGAGGATGTACTGCGTCTGCACCTCGCTCAGCGAGAAGCGCTCCATCAGCCGCTGCTTGGCCTGCGCGGAGTTCTCGCTGGAGCGGATCAGCCGGATGACCTCGTCGATGTCCACCAGGGCCGTCAGCAGGCCCTCGACCAGGTGCAGCCGGTCGCGCTTCTTGCCGCGGCGGTACTCGCTGCGCCGCCGTACGACGTCGAAGCGGTGATCGAGGTAGACCTCCAGCAGTTCCTTCAGGCCCAGCGTGAGCGGCTGGCCGTCGACCAGCGCGACGTTGTTGATGCCGAAGGACTCCTCCATCGGCGTCAGCTTGTAGAGCTGCTCCAGGACGGCCTCCGGCACGAAGCCGTTCTTGATCTCGATGACCAGCCGCAGCCCGTGCTGGCGGTCGGTGAGGTCCTTGACGTCGGCGATGCCCTGGATCTTCTTCGAGCCGACCAGGTCCTTGATCTTGGCGATCACCTTCTCCGGGCCGACCGCGAAGGGCAGCTCGGTGACGACCAGTCCCATGCGGCGGGCGGTGACGGTCTCCACCGAGACCGTGGCGCGGATCTTGAAGGTGCCGCGGCCCGTCTCGTAGGCGTCGCGGATGCCGGACAGGCCGACGATCCGGCCGCCGGTGGGCAGGTCGGGGCCCGGGACGAGCTTCATCAGCGCGTCGAGGTCCGCGTTCGGGTAACGGATCAGGTGCCGGGCGGCCGCGATCACCTCGCCGAGGTTGTGCGGCGGCATGTTCGTGGCCATGCCGACGGCGATCCCCGACGCGCCGTTCACCAGCAGGTTCGGGAAGGCGGCGGGCAGCGCGGCCGGCTCCTGCTCCTGGCCGTCGTAGTTGGGCGCGAAGTCGACGGTGTCCTCGTCGATCGACTCCGTCATCAGGCTCGTCGCCTCGGCCATGCGGCACTCGGTGTACCGCATGGCGGCGGGCGGGTCGTCGTTGCCCAGCGAGCCGAAGTTGCCGTGGCCGTCGACGAGGGGCACCCGCATCGAGAAGGGCTGCGCCAGGCGCACCAGGGCGTCGTAGATCGACGCGTCGCCGTGCGGGTGGAGCTTGCCCATGACCTCGCCGACCACGCGGGCGCACTTCACGTACCCCCGGTCGGGGCGCAGGCCCATCTCGCTCATCTGGTAGACGATGCGCCGGTGCACCGGCTTCAGACCGTCCCGGGCGTCCGGCAGGGCGCGCGAGTAGATGACCGAGTACGCGTACTCGAGGAAGGAGCCCTGCATCTCGTCGACGACGTCGATGTCGAGGATCTTCTCCTCGTACGAGTCGTCGGGCGGCGGGGTCTTGGTGCTGCGGCGGGCCATCGCTGCCGGCTCCTTGCTGAGGCGAGTGACGGGATCTGACGCGGACCATTGTGGACCGCCGGACTGACAACGCGGACCAGACCCCGCCCCAGCGGCCCCGCCGCCCGCCGGTTCGCCGTGCTTCCCACGACTTTCCGCGGTCTGTCCCCAGTCCGTCCCTGCTCCGCCCCCGGTCCGTCCCTGCTCCGCCCCCGGTCCGTCCCTGGTCCGCGTCAGCCCGTCCCCGTGCCTCCGTCCGCCGTCCGATCAGCTCCCGGCGTACCGCGCACGGGAACTTCGCCAGGCGTCCGTCCGCTTGCATACAGTGGCAGGACGGCAGGACAGGGGCGGTTCGCGGACCGCCACCGCGATCGAAGGGACGTACATGCCCATGGGTCACACGGCCACAGCCGAGGCAGGCTCCGGCGGTTTGACAGCGACCGAGCACCGCCTGGCCAACGGCCTGCGCGTGGTGCTGTCCGAGGACCACTTGACCCCCGTCGCGGCGGTGTGCCTCTGGTACGACGTCGGCTCCCGCCACGAGGTCGAGGGGCGCACCGGGCTGGCGCACCTCTTCGAGCACCTGATGTTCCAGGGCTCCGCCCAGGTGAAGGGGAACGGCCACTTCGAGCTGGTGCAGGGCGCCGGCGGGTCGCTCAACGGCACCACCAGCTTCGAGCGCACGAACTACTTCGAGACCATGCCCGCGCACCAGCTCGAACTGGCCCTGTGGCTGGAGGCCGACCGCATGGGCTCCCTGCTCGCCGCGCTGGACGACGAGTCGATGGAGAACCAGCGCGACGTCGTCAAGAACGAGCGCCGCCAGCGCTACGACAACGTGCCCTACGGCACGGCGTTCGAGCGGCTGACCGCCCTCGCCTACCCGGAGGGCCACCCCTACCACCACACGCCCATCGGGTCCATGGCGGACCTGGACGCGGCCACCCTTGAGGACGCGCGGGCGTTCTTCCGGACGTACTACGCGCCCAACAACGCCGTTCTCTCCGTCGTCGGCGACATCGACCCGCGGCAGACGCTCGCCTGGATCGAGAAGTACTTCGGCTCCATCGCCTCCCACGACGGCAAGCCCGAGCCCCGTGACGGCTCGCTGCCCGAGGTCATGGGCGGGCAACTGCGCGAGGTCGTCGAGGAGGAGGTCCCGGCCCGCGCCCTGATGGCCGCCTACCGGCTCCCGCAGGACGGCACGCGCGCGAGCGACGCGGCCGACCTCGCCCTGACCATCCTGGGCGGCGGCGAGTCCTCGCGCCTGTACAACCGGCTGGTGCGCCGCGACCGCACCGCCGTGGCGGCCGGGTTCGGCCTGCTGCGGCTGTCCGGCGCCCCCTCCCTGGGCTGGCTGGACGTGAAGACGTCCGGCGACGTCGAGGTGCCGGTCATCGAGACCGCCATCGACGAGGAGCTGGCCCGGTTCGCCGAGGAGGGCCCGACCGCCGAGGAGATGGAGCGCGCCCAGGCCCAGCTCGAGCGCGAGTGGCTGGACCGGCTCGGCACGGTCGCCGGCCGCGCCGACGAACTGTGCCGGTACGCCGTCCTGTTCGGCGACCCGCAGCTCGCCCTGACCGCCGTGCAGCGGGTGCTGGAGGTGACGCCCGAGGAGGTCCAGGAGGTCGCCCAGGCGCGCCTGCGCCCCGACAACCGCGCGGTGCTCGTCTACGAGCCGACCGCCGGCGACGCACAGGACCAGGCGCCGGACGCGGACGCCACCGACGACACCGAGGAGGCGGCGAAGTGACCGAGCTCGCCACGATGGACTTCCACGCCCGCCCCGAGGCCGGAGAGGCCCGGCCCTGGGCGTTCCCGGCGCCCGAGCGGAGCACGCTGGACAACGGCCTGACGGTGCTGCGCTGCCAGCGCCCCGGCCAGAAGGTCGTCGCCGTGGAGGTGCTGCTCGACGCGCCCCTGGAGGCCGAGCCGGCCGGCCTGGACGGCGTCGCGACGATCATGGCGCGCGCCTTCGCCGAGGGCACCGACAAGCACTCCGCGGAGGACTTCGCGGCCGAGCTGGAGCGCGCGGGCGCCACCCTGGACATGCACGCCGACCACCCCGGAGTGCGGCTCAGCCTGGAGGTTCCCGCCTCCCGGCTCGCCAAGGGGCTCGGCCTGCTGTCCGATGCCCTCCGGGCGCCCGCGTTCGCGGACTCCGAGGTCGAGCGGCTGGTGCGCAACCGGCTCGACGAGATCCCGCACGAGATGGCCAACCCCTCGCGCCGCGCCGCCAAGGAACTCTCCCGGCAGCTCTTCCCGGCCGCCGCGCGCATGTCGCGTCCGCGCCAGGGCACCGAGGAGACCGTCGCCGCCATCGACTCGGCGGCCGTCCGCGCCTTCTACGACCGGCACGTGCGGCCCGCCACGGCCACCGCCGTGGTCGTCGGCGACCTCACCGGCATTGACCTGGACGAGCTGCTCGGCGAGACCCTGGGCGCCTGGACCGGCACGCAGGCCAAGCCGCGGCCCGTGCCGCCGGTGACCGCCGACGACACCGGCCGCGTGGTCATCGTGGACCGCCCCGGCGCCGTGCAGACGCAGCTTCTGATCGGCCGCATCGGCCCCGACCGGCACGACCGGGTGTGGCCCGCGCAGGTGCTCGGCACGTACTGCCTCGGCGGCACCCTCACCTCGCGCCTGGACCGCGTCCTGCGCGAGGAGAAAGGCTACACCTACGGCGTGCGGGCGTTCGGCCAGGTGCTGCGCTCGGCCCCGGACGGCTCCGGCGCCGCCATGCTCGCGATCAGCGGCTCGGTCGACACGCCGAACACCGGACCGGCTCTGGACGACCTGTTCACGGTGCTGCGCAGGCTGGCCTCCGGGGGCCTGACCGACGCCGAGCGGGACGTCGCCGTGCAGAACCTCGTCGGCGTGGCCCCGCTCAAGTACGAGACGGCCGCCGCCGTGGCGAGCACGCTGGCCGACCAGGTGGAGCAGCACCTGGCCGACGACTACCAGGCGACGCTCTATCAGCAGCTCGCCGCCACCGGCACGGTGGAGGCCACCGCGGCGGTCGTGGGCGCCTTCCCGCAGGACCGCCTGGTGACGGTGCTCGTCGGCGACGCGGCGCAGATCAAGGCGCCGGTCGAGGCCCTGGGCATCGGTCAGGTCACCGTCGTCGCGGCCGAGTAGCGCGGCTCGGCGCGGCGCCGGCGACGGCGAAGCACGGCGGGGCCCTGGTGACCGAAGCGTCACCAGGGCCCCGCCGTGTCCGTATTGGGGCCGTTCGGGAAGACGATGCCCGTCTGCTCTGTGTCGTGCGCTACAAAGAGGCTGCCGCGTTTGGGAAGGGGAAGCGGCCCCCCTTACCGTCGGTCCGGCTGTCCGTCGGGCACTGCGCCGCAGCCGCGGCACCGGACAGTCATCGCCGAGTCCCCGTACGGCGCGAGCCAGGGGAGCCGGGGACCCACCGTCCCTGGGGTGAATCGGGCGCCCGCGCGCATCGCGCGAGGGGGCCTGTAGGAGACCTTCCTGCTCCGAACCCGTCAGCTAACCCGGTAGGCGAGAGGGAAGGAAAGGACCATCGTCTGCATGGCGTTCACGCGCCCCGCCGGGAGGCATCGCCGTCCCGGAAGAACGCACCGCACCACCGCCCGCGCGGCGGGCGTGGCGGCTCTCACCGCCACCGGCGTCGTCGGCGCCCTCGCCGCGGCCCCGGCCCTCGCCGCCGAGACTCCCGCTTCGCAGGACACCGGCCTCACCTCGGTGATCAGCGCCGGCGACTCCGTCGCGGAGAAGATCGACGCCCAGGCCGTCGCCCAGCGGCAGGCCGCCGAGCGGAAGCGGGCCGAGCAGGCCGCCCGTGAGCGGGCCGCCGAGCTGGCGACGGAGAAGCGCGAGGCGAAGGAGCGCGCCGCCCGCGCGGCCGAGCGCCGGCGGCTCAACGCCTTCGTGCCGCCGATCGCCGACTCCTACGTCTCCACCGGTTACAAGACCGGCGGCGCCCTGTGGTCCTCCGGCGTGCACACCGGCATCGACTTCCACGCCATGAGCGGCACCGTCGTCCACGCCGTCGGCGCCGGCACCGTCGTCCAGACCGGCTGGGGCGGGGCGTACGGCAACCAGATCGTGATCCGGATGGCGGACGGCATGTACACGCAGTACGGGCACCTGTCGTCCGTCGGCGTCTCGGTGGGCCAGCAGGTCACTCCCGGTCAGCGAATCGGCCTGTCCGGCGACACCGGCAACACCACCGGTCCCCACCTCCACTTCGAGGCCCGTACCGGCCCGGACTACGGCTCGGACGTCGACCCGGTCGCCTACCTCCGCGAGCACGGCGTGAACGCCTGACAGGCGGACACGCGCGGGAAGGGCCCGCGCAGGGGAAGCCTGCGCGCGGGGGCCCCGCAACCGGGTCCTCCGCAACCACGCCCCCCCCCCCCCGCGATTGGACCCAAAGAAGATCCCCGAGGCCCCGGCTTTCATGCCGGGGCTTTCGGCTGTCCGATCCCGCACGCCGGTCCCATCGCCGTGTTTTCGTTGTCTGAAAAACGTCGCTGAATTGCGGCCCCCGTCAAATATCCCGGCGCCGTGGAATAGAGTCACTGCATACGCGCGTCGTCGGTGCGGCGCGGGAATCTCGGCGGAATCTGCGGAGGTCGGTCATGCGCATTCCGGCGCACTCGGTGTGCACCGCGATCCGGGACGACATCGTCGCCGGCGTCCACGAGCGGGGCGGCAGACTGACCGAGGAAGTCCTCGCCCGCCGCTACGGCGTCTCGCGCGTCCCCGTGCGCGAGGCCCTGCGCACCCTGGAGGCCGAGGGCTTCGTGGTCACGCGGCGGCACGCGGGCGCCTATGTGGCGGAGCCGACCGGGGAGGAGGCCGCCGACTTCCTGGAGATGCGCCTGCTGCTGGAACCGCTGGCCGCCTCCCGCGCCGCCCAGCGGAGCACCGAGGCCCATCTGAAAGTGCTGCGCGGGCTGGTCAGGCTGGGGCAGGAGCGGGCCGCGGACGGCGGCGAGGAACTGCGCTCCCTGGGGAGCTGGTTCCACGAGACGCTCGTCCATGCCTGCGGCAGCCCCGCCCTCGCCGCCTCGCTGACCCAGTTGCGGCACAAGATCGCCTGGACGTACGCGGTCCGGGCCCCCGCCGACCCGGTGGCGTCGTGGGCCGAGCACGCCGCCATCGTGGACGCCGTGGCGCGCGGCGACGCGGCGCGCGCCCGATCGCTGACCGCGCTGCACGCCGGGCGCGCCGCGGTCGCGCACCGTGTGAGGGCTTCGCAACATCCCGTCAACACATCGGGACCGCGTCATTAACACGCGGCACTTATACAAGTGTATTGAAGGCGGGAATCCGACGAGCTTTATGCGCGCCGCCTTCTCTGCGACTGGCGTAGCTTTCACGTTTGGCGCCGCGCGAAGAGGCGGTGTGCTCGGGAATCGTCGTCGACGCGCCCCCGCGCAGTCGATCCATACGAAGGCGGTCACCCCGCCCGTGGCCCGGGAACGGCGAAACCGCGTCGCCCGAAAAGGGGCGGCGCGGTTTCGCCGTAGCGTTTGTGCGAGCGGGTCAGACCGTCTCGGGAAGCTCTTCGAGGCCCTCGGAGACCAGCTTGGCCAGCCGGTCCAGGGCGGCCTCAGCGCCCTCGGCGTCAGAGGCGAGGACGACCTCCTCGCCGCCCTGGGCGCCGAGACCGAGGACGGCCAGCATGGAGGCCGCGTTGACGGGGGCGCCGTCGGCCTTGGCGATCGTCACGGGGACCCCAGAGGCCGTGGCGGCCCGGACGAAGAGGGAGGCGGGGCGGGCGTGGAGGCCCTCGGTCCAGCCGATGTTGACGCGGCGCTCAGCCATGTGATGCTGCCCTTCAGATGTATCAGGTTGTCTAGACCAGTTTCCCACACGCGGAGCACCCCCGTCTTGGGCGATGCCCTCGGGACGACGCCGGACCGCGGCCTCGGTCCGGCGGGCGCGTCCTCGCGCACGTCCTCCACAGACTGCCTCGGGTCGCTGTCAGACGCGAGCCGTACTCTGGGGCCCATGCAGACCCCGTCGGACCGGCACGCGTACCCCGCCCACTGGGAGGCCGACGTAGTGCTGCGCGACGGCGGAACCGCACGGATCCGGCCCATTGCCGCCGAGGACGCCGACCGGCTGGTCAGCTTCTACGAACAGGTGTCGGACGAGTCCAAGTACTACCGTTTCTTCGCGCCCTACCCGCGTCTGTCCGCGAAGGACGTCCACCGCTTCACGCACCACGACTTCGTGGACCGGGTGGGACTCGCGGCCACCGTCGGCGGCGAGTTCATCGCCACCGTACGCTACGACCGGGTCGGCCCCACCGGGGCGCCCGCCTCCGCGCCCGCCGACGAGGCGGAGGTCGCCTTCCTGGTGCAGGACGCCCACCAGGGGCGCGGGGTCGCCTCCGCCCTCCTGGAGCACCTCGCGGCCGTCGCCCGCGAGCGCGGCATCCGCCGCTTCGCCGCCGAGGTGCTGCCCGCCAACAGCAAGATGATCAAAGTGTTCACGGACGCCGGGTACACCCAGAAGCGCAGCTTCGAGGACGGCGTCGTGCGCCTGGAGTTCGACATCGAGCCGACGGACCGCTCCCTCGCCGTGCAGCGCGCACGGGAGCAGCGCGCCGAGGCGCGGTCGGTGCGGCGGCTGCTCGCGCCCCGCTCGGTCGCCGTGATCGGGGCCGGCCGCGCGCCCGGCGGAGTGGGCCGCAGCATCCTGGACCACGTCCGCGACGCCGGTTTCACCGGTCGGCTGTACGCCGTCAACCGCGCATACGGCGAGGCGGGCGAGGAGGGCGCGGGCCCGAGGACCGTCGGCGGGGCGCCCGTCCACCGCTCGGTGCGCGAGATCGACGGGCCGGTGGACCTCGCGGTCGTCGCCGTCCCCGCCGAACAGGTCCCCGACGTCGTCGCCGAGTGCGGCGAGCACGGCGTGCAGGGACTCGTCGTGATCTCCGCCGGGTACGCGGAAAGCGGCCCCGAGGGGCGCGAGCGCCAGCGCGCGCTCGTCCGCCAGGCGCGCTCGTACGGCATGCGCGTCATCGGCCCGAACGCCTTCGGGATCGTCAACACCGCACCCGGCGTCCGGCTCAACGCCTCCCTCGCCCCCGAGATGCCCCGCCCCGGCCGGATCGGGATGTTCACCCAGTCCGGGGCCATCGGCATCGCCCTGCTGTCCCGGCTGCACCGGCGCGGCGGCGGCGTCACCGGGGTCACCGGGGTGTCGACGGTCGTCTCGGCCGGCAACCGGGCGGACGTCTCGGGCAACGACGCCCTTCAGTACTGGTACGACGACCCCGACACCGACGTCGTCCTGATGTACCTGGAGTCCATCGGCAACCCGCGCAAGTTCACCCGGCTCGCCCGGCGCACGGCGGCGGCGAAGCCGCTGGTCGTGGTGCAGGGCGCCGGATCGGCCCCCCAGGGTCACACCGTACGGGCGACCGGCCTGCCGCACGCGACGGTCTCCGCGCTGCTGCGGCAGGCCGGGGTGATCCGGGTGGACACCATCACGGAACTGGTCGACACCGGACTGCTGGTCGCCCGGCAGCCGCTGCCCCCGGGACCCCGGGTGGCGATCCTGGGGAACTCCGAGTCCCTGGGCGTCCTGACGTACGACCGCTGCCTCGCTGAAGGACTGCGCCCCCAGCCGCCGCTGGACCTGACGACGGCGGCCTCGGCGGAGGACTTCCGGTCGGCGCTGGCGCGCGCCCTCGCCGACGAGACGACCGACGCCGTCGTGGTGACCGCGATACCGGCGCTGGGGGAGGGGCCCGACCACGACGCGGCCCTCGCCGCCGCCCTGCGCTCCGCCGCGGAAGCCGTCCCCGGCAAGCCGGTGCTGGTGGTCCACGTCGAACTCGGCGGCCTGGCGGAGGCGCTGTCCGCCGCGGCGAGCACCGGCCCGCAGGCGGCGCCGGGCCCCCGCGGCGAGACGGACGGCGCCGCCGCTCACCCTGCCCCGGCCGCCCACCGGCGTCAGCCCGGTCACCCGGACCCGGCCGGTCACGGCGACTCGGCCGTCAACGCCGACTCGGCCGGTCACCCCGACCCGGCCGTCCCTCCAGGTCAGCCCGCTCAGCCCGCTCACCCAAGTCCGCCCGCTCACCCAGGCCAGCCCGCTGATCTCAGTCCGGCCGCCGAGCCGAGCCACACCGCACACCCCAGCCGTCCCAGCCACCCCAGTCGTCTCAGTCATCCTGAGCGCCCCAGCCACCCCGACCACCCCACTCCGCCGAGTCGGGCCGCCGCGACCGGCCGGAGCGTCCCGGGGGTGCTCGGGAGCGCGCTCGGGCCGCCCCCGGCCACCGCTCCGGGGACCGCGCCTGGGGCCGTCCCGCCGCCCGACGCCCGCCCCCGCCTCATTCCGGCCTACCCCGCGGCCGAGCGCGCCGTCCGGGCGCTGGCCGAGGCCGTCCGGTACGCGCAGTGGCGGCGGGAGGCCGCCGACCCGGGCCGGGTGCCCGAGTACGACGACATCGACGAGAAGGGCGCCGCCGCGCTCATCGACGGGCTGCTCGCCGGCGGGCAGGGGCTCACGCTCGGCGCCGAGGAGACCTGCGCGCTGCTCGGCCGCTACGGCGTTCACGTCCGCCGGGCGCACCCCGCGCCCACCGCGGACGCCGCCGCGGAGGCCGCACAAGCCCTGGGCTACCCCGTCGCCCTGAAGGCCACCGCACCGCATCTGCGGCACCGCGCCGACCTGGGCGGCGTCCGTCTCGACCTCGCCGACGAGGGGCAACTGCGCCGGGCTTACGCCGAGTTGGCCGACCTCTTCGGGAAGCCCGAGGAACTGCGGCCGGTGGTGCAGGCGATGGCGCCGCGCGGAGTCGACACCGTCGTACGAGCGGTCATCGACCCGGCGGCCGGCGCGGTGCTCACCTTCGGGCTCGCCGGAGCGGCCTCCCAACTGCTCGACGACATGGCCCACCGGCTGGTCCCGGTCACCGACCGGGAGGCGACCTCCATGATCCGGTCCATCCGGACCGCCCCCCTGCTGTTCGGCTGGCGCGGCTCGGCGCCGGTGGACACCCCGGCCCTGGAGGAGCTGTTGCTGCGCCTGTCGCGCCTGGTGGACGATCACCCCGAAGTCGCGGGGATCACCTTGGAGCCGGTCGTCGTCGCCCCGCGCGGGGTGAGCGTCCTCGGCGCGAGCGTGCGTCTCGCGCGCCCGCCCGCCCGGGACGACCTCGGCCCGCGCACGCTCCCCGCCTACTGAGCGGGCTCGCGCGATGTGCGGCGGCGCCGCGCAGTCAGCGCGCCCCCGTAGGATGGGCGGCATGGCCAAGACCAGTACGACGACCCAGGGGCTGCGGGCGGCGATCGAGCGCAGCGGCTACTACCCGGCTCTCGTGGCCGAGGCGGTGGAGGCCGCCGTGGGCGGCGAGCCCATCCGGTCGTACCTGGTCCACCAGGAGACCACCTTCGACCAGAACGAGGTCCGCCGGCACGTCACGGTGCTCGTCCTCACCGGCAACCGCTTCATCGTCAGCCACACCGACGAGCAGTCCGCCGACACCACCTCCCCGACGCCGTACGCCACGACCTCCACCGAGTCGGTGAAGCTCAGCCGGATCTCGTCCGTCGTGGTCAGCCGGGTCGTGGCCAACCCGGAGCAGTACGCGCCGGGCACGCTGCCCCGCGAGGTGGTGCTGACCATCGGCTGGGGCGCCGTCTCCCGCATCGACCTGGAGCCCGCCGCCTGCGGCGACCCCAACTGCGAGGCGGACCACGGCTACACCGGCAACTCCACGGCGGACGACCTCAGCCTGCGCGTCAGCGAGACCGGCGACGGCCCGGACACGGTCCGCCAGACCCTCGCCTTCGCCCAGGCCGTCTCCGAGGCCACAGCGGACCTGACCCGCTGATGACACAGTCCACCGCCTGGGACCACCCCGAGCCCCTGGCCGTCGGGTCCGCGCCCGTCCCCGCCTACGGATCCGGCTCCCTCGCCGACCTGCTGCCCACGATCGCCGCGGGCATGGGCGTGCCCGGGACGACGGCCGCCATCGCCGAGCTGACCCCTGCCGACCGCGCCTGCGTGTTCCTGGTCGACGGCCTGGGCTGGCAGCAGGTGCGGGAGCACCCGGAGTACGCGCCCTTCCTCACGTCCCTGCTGGACAGCTCGCGCGGCGGCACCGGGCGCCCGATCACCGCCGGCTACCCCGCCACCACCGCGACCTCCCTCGCCTCCGTCGGCACCGGCCTGCCCCCCGGCGCCCACGGCCTGCCCGGCTACACGGTGCGCGATCCCCGCACCGGCGACCTGATGAACCAGCTCCGCTGGCAGCCGTACACCGACCCGCACGCCTGGCAGCCGTACCCCACGATCTTCCAGCTCGCCCAGCGCGCGGGGGTGCACGCCGCCCAGGTGTCCTCCCCGACCTTCGCGAACACCCCGCTGACCAAGGTCGCGCTCAGCGGCGGAACGTTCCTGGGGCGGCTGAGCGGCGAGGAGCGCATGGATGTCGCCGCCGACCAGCTCGCCGCAGGCGACCGCGCCCTCGTCTACACCTACTACTCCGAGCTGGACGGCGCGGGCCACCGCTACGGCGTCGACTCCGACACCTGGCGCGGCCAGCTCATGCACGTCGACCGGCTGGTCCAGCGGCTGGCCGAGCGACTGCCGCAGCGCAGCGTCCTGTACGTCACCGCCGACCACGGCATGATCGACGTCCCCTTCGACGAGCGGCACCGGATCGACTTCGACGAGGACTGGGAGCTGCGCGCGGGCGTCGCCCTGCTCGGCGGCGAGGGCCGCGCCCGGCACGTCTACGCGGTGCCGGGCGCCGCGGACGACGTGCTGACCTGCTGGCGGGAGGTGCTGGGCGAGCAGTTCTGGGTCGCCTCGCGGGACGAGGCGATCGACGCCGGCTGGTTCGGGCCGCGGATCGACGACCGCGTGTACGCGCGCATCGGCGACGTGGTCGCCGCCGCCCGCGACGACGTGCTGCTCATCGCCTCGGAGCGGGAGCCCAAGGAATCCCTGATGGTCGGCAACCACGGATCCATGACCCCTGCCGAACAGCTCGTCCCCCTGCTCGAAGTACGCTCCTAGGACCGCCGCACGCCCACCGCCGCGCCCCCACCCCCCGGGCTCGCCGCGTTCCCCGTCCCCTTTCCGGCCCCTCCCCGCCGCGCACCGAAAGGCGTCCGACCCCTCATGCCCGAGCTGGTGTTCTTCTCCGGAACGATGGACTGCGGGAAGTCGACGCTGGCTCTCCAGATCGAGCACAACCGCTCCGCGCGCGGTCTGGTGGGCATGATCTTCACCCGGGACGACCGGGCGGGGGAGGGGAAGCTGTCCTCGCGGCTGGGTCTGGTGACGGACGCCGTCGAGGCGATGTCCGGGATGGATCTCTACGCCTATGTGGTGGGCCGGATGTCGCAAGGCGACAGGGTCGACTACCTGATTGTGGACGAGGCGCAGTTCCTGGCGTCGGAGCAGATCGACCAGATGGCGCGGATCGTGGACGACCTGGATCTCGACGTCTTCGCCTTCGGCATCACGACCGATTTCCGGACCAAACTCTTCCCGGGCTCCCAGCGGCTGATCGAGCTGGCGGACCGGATCGAGGCGCTCCAGGTGGAGGCGCTGTGCTGGTGCGGGGCGCGTGCCACGCACAACGCCCGCACGCTGGGCGGCGAGATGGTGGTGGAAGGCGAACAGGTCGTCGTCGGCGATGTGAACCCCCCTGCCGCGGAGGTCGCCTACGAAGTGCTCTGCCGACGCCACCACCGCCGCCGTGTCACGAGCGCCGCCGCGCGTGCCAGCGCGCTCTCGCCGGACGTCCTGCCGGTCGATTCGGCCTGACCTTCCCGCCCCGCGCACGGTACGTCGCCCGGACCTGCCGTGCCTGGTCCTGACGGGACCAGGCGCCGTTCCGGCCGCCCCGGGCTGAGTTGCGGGGTGTGGGGTCCCTGACTCAGTCAGCGGCGGGCAGGGCGCTCGCCCGCTCGCTCACCGCTCCGTGTGGTAGCTGTCCCCCATGGTGGGCGCGATGTTGTGCTGGGCGAACGCGTTGAAGGACCTCCGGTCGCGGTCCGCCGCTCGGCGCCGCGCCTCCTCGATCAGCAGCCCGTCCGCGTTCTCCGTCGGCCCACTGCCGCGCCGCAGCAGGACCCACAGGAGCGTGACCACGGCACCCACCAGGAGTCCGAAGAACACAACGATCGTCACCATGGCGAGCCCCCCCCGTCGACACTCCTGCGTTAACGGTTCCGTTCGTTTCTCAGCCTGTCCGCCGGGGTTCGCCGGAAAACGTCCTGCACGTCGATCAGACGGACGCCATCAGGCCGACCGCACGGTGGTGTTCGGTCCCGCACGCCTCGGGGTGGGACCTGCCCGGCCACAGCACTAGCCCGGCCTGGGCGCCGCGGCCACCCTGTGCGCGAGGATGGCGACCATGAACGCTGTCCTCTCCGCATCCGATCTCGCCGCCGACCTCGCGGGGTCTCGCCCGCCGGTGCTGCTCGACGTCCGCTGGCAGCTCAGCACGGCCCGCGCGGGCGGCCGACCGCCCTTCGACGGACGGGCCGCGTACGAGGCCGGGCACATCCCGGGCGCCGTCTTCGTCGACCTGGACCGCGAACTGGCCTCGTCGCCGGGCGGGAACGGCCGTCATCCGCTGCCGTCGATCGAGGACTTCGGGGCCGCCATGCGCCGCGCGGGTGTCGGTGCCTCCCGGCCGGTCGTCGTATACGACGGCGGACAGGGCTGGGCGGCGGCCCGCGCCTGGTGGCTGCTGCGCTGGACCGGGCACCCGGACGTGCGGGTCCTGGACGGCGGGCTGGCGGCCTGGGACGGGCCGCTGGAGACCGACGTGCCCGCGCCGGCCGAGGGCGACTTCTCACCGGCGTCGGGCGCCGTGCCGCTGCTCGACGCCGACGGCGCCGCGCGGCTGGCGCGCTCGGGCGTGCTGCTGGACGCGCGCGCGGGGGAGCGGTACCGCGGTGAGACGGAGCCCATCGACCCGGTGGGCGGCCACATCCCGGGAGCGGTGTCCGCGCCGACGACGGAGAACACCGCTCCGGACGGGCGGTTCCTGCCCCCGGCCGAACTCCGGGCGCGGTTCGCGGCGCTGGGCGCGGACGGCGGCGGCGAGGTGGGCGTCTACTGCGGGTCGGGCGTCTCCGCGGCGCACGAGGTACTGGCACTGGCCGTGGCGGGCGTCCCGGCCGCTTTGTACGTCGGCTCGTGGTCGGAGTGGTCCTCCGACCCGTCCCGGCCGGTGGCGGTGGGCCCGGACCCGCAGTAGTCCGCCGGGCCCGTTCCCCGCGGTGGCGGCCCGTGGCCGGTGGGCCCGGCTCCCCGGTAGTCCGCCGCCGTGTCCGTCTTCTCCGCCCGGTCCGTGGTGGAGGGTCCCGACCCGGCTGGGTCCGCCTGCCCGCCGGACTTCGTAACCGGGCGGGCGCGGCGACCGGTGGCGGGAGGGGCCGGGGACGGGCCGCCGGACGACGGCCAGGCGCCGCATGTCTAAGGGCCGCTGCCGATACGGGAGCGGCCCTTCGCCGTAGGACGCCGTCTACTCCTGCTTCTTGCGCCGCGTGCCGAACACGATCTCGTCCCAGCTCGGGACGGCGGCGCGGCGGCCGGGGCGGACGCCGTCCGCCTCGGCCTGGCGGTCGGTCGCGCCGACGAGCCGGTCCCGGTGACTCTGCACGGCGCGCGGCATCAGCACGTCGGCGTAGGCGGACCCGGCCCCGACGGAGGCGGCCGGCGGCTCCTCCGCCGCGGTCTCCTCGTCGGGCTCGTCCGCGGGCTCCTGGACGCGATCGGGCACCACCAAGTCGCCGCGGAAGCTCGGCACCGCTTCCAACAGGCTGGTCAGCGAGTCCCGTTCGCTCACGCTCTCCTCGGCGGGTTCGAGCGCAGGGGCCGGCAGCGCCGGACGCTCGCGGTCGAAGGGGCGGTCGCGCGGCAGCCGTGCGATGCGCGGCACGAAGGGGAAGCTGGGCTCCGGCGTCCCGAGGTCCTCGGTCTCGCCGATCAGCGCGCGCGCCTCGTCGTCGACGGCCTGCACCAGGCGCCGCGGCGGGTCGTACGTCCAGCTCGCCGAGTGCGGTTCGCCCGCGACCAGGTAGACCAGCAGGACTTCCCAGGTGCCGTCGTCGCGGCGCCAGGAGTCCCACTGCGCGGTGTCCTTGTCCGCGCCGCGCAGGAGCAGCCGTTCCTGGACTGCCTCGCCGAGCAGCGGGCCGGAGTTCTCGCCGGGGCGGCGCACCGGGGTCTTGCGGGCGCGCTCGGCCATGAAGGCGCGTTCGGCGAGCACGGGGCCCTCGAAGCGGCGCACCCGGTCCACCGGGATGCCGGCGAGCTGGGCGACCTCTTCCGCGGTCGCACCGGCTCTAATGCGCGCCTGGATGTCGCGGGGGCGGAGGTGGCTCTCCACCTCGATCTCGATCTGGCCGAGGCGGGGACGGTCGCCGCGCACGGCGGCGCGGAGCCGTTCGTCGATCGGAAGCGTGTACTCCGTGCTGTCCGCAGCCTTCAGCACCAGCCGTGTGCCGTCATTGGAGACGGCCACGACACGCAGTTCGGGCATGGGGACCTCCCGGGTGGTGCCTGCCGACGTCACGTGCGTCGCTGCTTCCGCTAGTCGAGTGTGGCCTGCCCGGGTGCAGCCTGCCACAACCTTGCCGAGTTGCCCGGCGTGTCGGGCAAAGGACCTGGCTCGCCGTTATGGCACGGTTACCTTTTCTCCACGCTCAGTGACCGAAATCATCACCCTGCGCGACCCTCCCCCTCCCGGCGGTCCAGCAGGACCCCGGACGTCCTGGCGGGAGAGCGAGCCCAGGATGCGCAACAGTACTCCATTCGGGCCATGTGCGGAGATAGGCGCGCCACTCGACTTCTTGCGACGACAGGGGCTCAGTTACCCCCGATCCCTCGTCTCGATCATGGACGTGGCGCACTTCACGGAATCGCCAGAAACGGACCTAGTAGTTCCGCTTTTACGTCCTTTTCTCATGCAACAGGCCGATCTGATAGGGAGAATCGGCCCTGTGTGGGAAAGCAAGGAAAAAACCAAATATGCCTGAAAGGCCCGAGAACCGCGGCATGCGCGGTGCGGAGCAGGACGGCGGCCAGGGCGACGGGAGCGCGGGCGGCGACACCGGCGCGGGCGGCCTCGGCGGCGTGCCCGGGACGGGCCCCAGCGGCACGCCGTCCCCGTCCGGCGGGCCCGCTACGACCCCAGGACCCTCCGCAAGTAGTCGTTCTGGAACCGGCGTTCCGGATCCAGCCGGTCCCGCAGCGCGGTGAACTCGCCGAAGCACGGATAGGCCGCGGCCAGGTACTCGGCGTCTCTGGTGTGGATCTTGCCCCAGTGCGGGCGGCCCTCGTGCGCGGTGAAGATGCGCTCGGCGGCGGTGAAGTAGCGCTGGTAGGGGGTGCCGCGGAACATGTGCACCGCGATGTAGGCGCTGTCGCGGCCCGAGGCGGTGGACAGCGTCACGTCGTCGGCGGGCGCGGTGCGCACCTCCACCGGGAAGCTCACGCGCAGTCCGGAGCGGTCCACCATCGCCTTCAGCTCGCGCAGGGCGCCGGTCAGGGCGGCACGCGGGACGGCGTACTCCATCTCCACGAAGCGCACCCGGCGCGGCGACGTGAAGACCTTGTAGGGGATGTCCGTGTACGTCCGCGCGGACAGCGCGCGGCTGGAGATCCGGGCGATCGACGGCACCGTCGCGGGCGCCGCGCGGCCGACCCAGTTGGCCACCTGGAAGACGCCGTTGGACAGCAGTTCGTCCTCGAACCACCCGGCCAGTCGCCCCACCGGCGCCTCGGGTCCGGCGCTGCGGTTGTTCCGCTTGGTCGTGGTGCCGCCGGTGTGCGGGAACCAGTAGAACTCGAAGTGCTCGTTCTCCGCCCATAGTTGGTCGAACTCGGCGAGCACCCTCTCCAGGGGCATCGGCTCCTCGCGCGCGGTGAGCAGGAAGACCGGCTCCACCGCGAAGGTGATCGCCGTGACGACGCCCAGCGCGCCGAGGCCGATCCGGGCGGCCGCGAAGACGTCCGGGTGCTCCCGCGCGGAGCAGGTGAGCACCGAGCCGTCCGCCGTGACCAGCTCCAGGCCCATGATCTGGGCGGCGATCGAGGCCGTGTCGCGGCCGGTGCCGTGGGTGCCGGTGCTGGTCGCGCCGGCCACGGTCTGCTCCATGATGTCGCCCATGTTGGCGAGGGACAGGCCCTCGCGCGCCAAGGCCATGTTGAGCCGCTTGAGCGGAGTGCCCGCCTCCACCGTGACCGTCATGGACGCCCGGTCAAGGGAGCGTATGCCGGTCAACAGATGAGGGCGGATCAACACACCGTCGGTGGCCGCGACGGAGGTGAAGGAGTGGCCGCTGCCGACGGCCTTCACCCGCAGGCCGTCCTCGGCGGCCTGGCGCACCGCGGCGGCCAGTTCCTCGACCGAGGCGGGCGCGACCTCCCGCGCGGGGCGGGCGGCGACGGTGCCTCCCCAGTTACGCCACGTGCCGTTCCGCGCGCTCGCTGTCCTGCTCAAGGGAGCCTCCCCGACCCTGCGCCGGCCTGCTGAGCCGGCGGTACCCGAGGAAACCGACCGCCACCGCGACCGCCCCGGCCACCGCCGGGACCCCGTACCCGGCGCGTGCGCCGGCCGCGTCGATCACCCAGCCGGCCGCCGACGACCCGAGCGCCACCCCGACCGCGAGGCCGGTGCTCACCCAGGTCATGCCCTCCGTCAGGTGCGCGCGTGGTACGTGCTCTTCGACGAGGGCCATCGTCGTGATCATCGTGGGAGCGACGGTCAGACCCGCTACGAACAGCGCCACGGCCAGAAACGGCAGGTTCCCGACCAGTAGGAGGGGGATCATACTCACGGCCATCGCACAGACGCCCAGCAGCCAGCGGCGGGCGGGCGCTGCGGAGGGCGGCAGCAGCCCGAACAGCAGGCCGGCCGTGCAGGAGCCCGCCGCGTACAGCGCCAGCACGACGCTCGCGGCGCCCTTGTGCCCCCGCTCGTCGGCGAAGGCCACGGTGACCACGTCGACCGCCCCGAAGATCGCCCCGGTCGCCACGAAGGCGCCCGCCAGCGCCCGCAGCCCGGCCGAGCGGAGCGCGGAACCGCCCGCCTGCTGCGCGCGCGGGTGCGGCGCCGGCTCGGTGGCGCGCTGCGCGGTCAGCCAGAAGACGCCCACGGCGAGGAAGCAGGCGGCCAGCAGCGGGCCCGCCTCCGGGAACCAGGCCGTCGACAGCCCGATGGAGGCGATCGGCCCGACGACGAAGCACACCTCGTCCACCACCGACTCGAACGAGTAGGCGAGGTGCAGCAGCGGCGTCCCGCGGTACAGGGCGGCCCAGCGGGCGCGGACCATGGCGCCGAGACTGGGCACCGAGCCGACTCCGGCGGCGCACGCGAACAGCGCCCAGTCCGGCCCCCGCAGATGCGCTACCAGCAGCAGCCCCGCCGCCGAGGCCAGCGCCACCAGCGTCGCCGGCCGCAGCACCCGGGCCTGCCCGTGCCGGTCGACCAGCCGCGAGATCTGCGGCCCCAGCGCGGCGGCGGCCAGCGCGATCGTGGCCGACAGCGCGCCCGCCAGCCCGTAGCGGCCGGTGAGCTGGGAGATCATCGTCACCACGCCGACGCCCGTCATCGACTGCGGCATCCGGCCGACGAACCCCGCGGCGGAGAAGCCCCTGGAGCCGGGGGCGGCGAACAGGGCGCGATAGGGGCTGGGCACAGGGTCTCCGAGGGACGGTAAGGCGCGTGGGCAGCCGATACGGCTTACGACTTAGGCGACCCTAACGCACCCCGGTCCGCGTGGGTCGGGATCCCGGCTGTCAGAGCCGGGTGGCAGGATCGAGGCATGTCAGACGCGCTCGACGCCACCCCGTACGACGCCTTGCTCCTGCTCTCGTTCGGCGGCCCGGAGGGGCCGGACGACGTGGTCCCGTTCCTGGAGAACGTGACCCGCGGGCGGGGCATCCCCAAGGAACGCCTCAAGGAGGTCGGGCAGCACTACTTCCTGTTCGGCGGCATCAGCCCGATCAACGAGCAGAACCGCGCCCTGCTGGACGCGCTCCGCAAGGACTTCGCCGAGCACGGCCTGAAGCTGCCGGTGTACTGGGGCAACCGCAACTGGGCGCCGTACCTCACCGACACCCTGCGCGACATGGTCCGCGACGGCCGCCGCCGCGTCCTGGTCCTGGCCACCAGCGCCTACGCCTCCTACTCCGGCTGCCGCCAGTACCGCGAGAACCTCGCCGACGCGCTGGCCGCGCTCCGCGAGGAGGGCCTGGAGCTGCCGGAGGTCGACAAGCTGCGGCACTACTTCAACCACCCCGGCTTCCTCGAACCCATGATCGGCAGCGTCGTCGCCTCCCTCGCGGACCTTCCCGAGGAGGTCCGCGACGGCGCGCACCTCGCCTTCACCACCCACTCGATCCCGACCGCGGCCGCCGACGCCTCCGGCCCGGTCGAGGCGCACGGCGACGGCGGGGCGTACGTCCGCCAGCACCTGGAGGCGGCCCGGCTGGTCGCGGACGCGGTCCGCGAGCGCACCGGCGTGGACCGCCCCTGGCAGCTCGTCTACCAGTCGCGTTCCGGCACCCCGCACATCCCGTGGCTGGAGCCCGACGTCTGCGACCACCTGGAGGAGCGGCACGCGGCCGGAGTCCCGGCCGTCGTCATGGCGCCCATCGGCTTCGTCTCCGACCACATGGAGGTCCTCTACGACCTCGACACGGAGGCCGCCGCCAAGGCCGCGGAGCTGGGCCTGCCCGTGCGCCGCGCGGCCACCGTCGGCGACGACCCCCGCTTCGCCGCGGCCGTCCGCGACCTGGTCCTGGAGCGCGCCGCCGCGCGCCGCGGGCAGCCGGTCGCGCCCTGCGCCCTCGGCGGCCTCGGCGCGAGCCACGACGTCTGCCCGGTGGGCTGCTGCCCTGCCCGCACCCCGCGTCCCGCCGCCGCGGGCGCCGACAGCCCCTACGCGTGAGGACCGCCGTGACCGACGCCCTGCACACTGAACTGCTCCAGCTCGCCCTCCATGCCGCCGCGCGCGCCGGAGAGCTGCTGCGGGACGGCCGCCCCGCCGACCTGACGGTGGCCGCCACCAAGTCGAGCCCGGTCGACGTCGTCACCGAGATGGACGTCAAGGCCGAGAAGCTAATCACCGGCCTGATCGCCGACCGCCGTCCCGACGACGGCTTCCTGGGCGAGGAGGGCGCCTCGACGCCGGGCGCCACCGGCATCCGCTGGGTGATCGACCCGCTCGACGGCACGGTGAACTACCTCTACGGGCTGCCCACCTGGGCGGTCTCCATCGCCGCCGAGCTGGACGGCGAGACCCTCGTCGGCGTGGTCAGCGTCCCGATGCGCGGCGAGACGTTCCACGCCACGCGCGGGCGGGGCGCCTGGGCGACGGGGGCCTGGGCAGGCGAGCGCAGGCTGTCCTGCCGTCCCGCGCCGCCCCTGGACCAGGCCCTGGTCTCCACCGGCTTCAACTACGTCGCCGACGTCCGCGCCCACCAGGCCGACGTCGCCCGCCGGGTGATCCCGCTGGTGCGCGACATCCGGCGCGGCGGCTCGGCCGCGATCGACCTGTGCGACGTGGCGGTGGGCCGCCTCGACGCCT
Organism: Streptomyces sp. NPDC046985; assembly: GCF_040644415.1. Lineage (NCBI taxonomy): Bacteria > Bacillati > Actinomycetota > Actinomycetes > Kitasatosporales > Streptomycetaceae > Streptomyces > Streptomyces sp. NPDC046985. The sequence continues at coordinate 12,555 of NZ_JBEYWK010000019.1, read as the reverse complement.
TCTACGAGCGCGGCCTGAACCCGTGGGACTACGCGGCCGGCGACCTGATCGCCCGCGAGGCGGGCGCCCGCACCGGCGGACGCCCCGGTCAGCCCGTCTCCCGCGACCTGGCCGTCGCCGCGTCCCCGGGCGTCTTCGAGCCCCTTCAGAACCTCCTGGAGGACTTCGGCGCCTGGCACGACTAGTGCTCTGGCCGGAAAGGCTCACCCGGTGCTGTGGCCGGAAAGGCTCAGCGGTTCGCCTTTCCGGCCACAGCACCGGGCAGCGCCGCAGGGCCCCGCCGGAACGCGGCGGGGCCCCGCGCACGCGCACGCACGGGACCCCGGCGCTGGACTCGCCGGGGTCCCGTGCGTGCGCCCGCTGGTCCGCGGGCGTGTGCTGTCGTCGGTCCGCGAGCCGGTCAGGCGGCGGACATGCCCACCTCCACGCCGTGCTCGGCGGCGAGGCGGCGCAGGTCGTCGAGTTCGCCCAGCTCCACCTGGACGGCGAAGTCGTCGCCCTCGTCGCGAGCCCGCGTGAGGTCGGTCTCGGTCGCCTTTATGCGCTGAAGAAGTCCTGCGGTGAATGCGTCCATGCTGCGCCCCCTCGTCCTGGGTCGTGGGTCGGTGGCACGGGGTGTGCCGTTCGAAAGGGGAGATCACGTCTGCGTCAGGTGCCCAGCGCTGCCCGGCTGGGCGGCGACGGCGCCGGACACCCACGCCCACTCTGCACGAAAGCGGATTGCGGGGTACCGCATGGTGGTGTGGTACATGCGGAGCGTGATCGCGGGATGTACAGCGGTCCTCCCCTCGCTCAGATTCGCGGAAACCTATTCGCGGGAAAAGGTTCTGCTCGCCCGTCCGGCCGCGGCGCCCGCGTCCCGGTCCGGGCCGCCGGCGCCGCTGCTCGCCGGCCGTCCTCCCGAGCGGCCGCCCCTTCGGCTTACAGCCGACTTACGGCCGAAAAGGGCAGGATGGAGGCACACACTCACGAAGGACCCCCGCCTTCGCGCGCGCCCGAGCGGCCCTCGCGCGGGCGCGCGTAGGAAGGACAAGCGACGTGCGCGTACTCGTCGTCGAGGACGAGCAACTGCTCGCCGATGCGGTGGCCACCGGACTGCGCCGGGAGGCCATGGCCGTCGACGTCGTGTACGACGGCGCGGCCGCCCTGGAGCGCATCGGCGTCAACGACTACGACGTGGTGGTCCTCGACCGCGACCTCCCGCTCGTGCACGGCGACGATGTCTGCCGCAGGATCGTCGAGCTGGGCATGCCCACGCGCGTGCTGATGCTCACCGCCTCCGGCGACGTCAGCGACCGCGTGGCGGGCCTGGAGATCGGCGCCGACGACTACCTGCCCAAGCCCTTCGCGTTCAGCGAGCTGACCGCCCGCGTGCGGGCCCTGGGACGGCGTACCAGCGTGCCGCTCCCGCCCGTCCTGGAGCGCGCCGGGATCAAGCTGGACCCCAACCGCCGCGAGGTCTTCCGCGACGGCGCGGAGGTCCAGCTCGCGCCCAAGGAGTTCGCCGTCCTGGAAGTGCTGATGCGCAGCGAGGGCGCGGTCGTCTCCGCCGAGCAGCTCCTGGAGAAGGCCTGGGACGAGAACACGGACCCGTTCACCAACGTCGTGCGCGTCACCGTGATGACCCTGCGCCGCAAGCTGGGCGAGCCCCCGGTGATCGTCACCGTGCCCGGCTCGGGCTACCGGATCTGATCCGCCGTGGCCGCGTCGCCCGCGCCGCCCCAGGCGCCACCGAAGCCCACCTGGGACCCCCGGAGGCCGGAGCCGACCTTCCCCTGGCTGCGCCCCACCATCCGGATACGGCTCACCCTCCTCTACGGCGGCATGTTCCTGATCGCCGGCATCCTGCTGCTGTCGATCATCTACCTGCTGGCCGCCCAGGCGCTGAACGCCGGCAGCGACCTGCCCTTCAAGATCGTCGAGGGCAAGGTCACCAGCACCATCTGCAACCTGCCCGCCCAGGCGTCGCCCAGCGAGTTCAACGACGCCATGAACGCGTGCGTGAACCAGCAGCGCCAGCACGCCCTGGACGACCTGCTGAGCCGCTCCCTGCTGGCCCTGCTGGGGCTCGCCGTCATCGCCTTCGCCTTCGGCTACGCCATGGCCGGCCGGGTGCTGTCCCCGCTCGGCCGGATCACCCGCACCGCCCGCGCCGTGGCCGGCTCGGACCTGTCCCGGCGGATCGAGCTGGACGGCCCGGACGACGAGCTGAAGGAGCTGGCGGACACCTTCGACGAGATGCTGGAGCGGCTCCAGCGCGCCTTCACCGCCCAGCAGCGCTTCGTCGGCAACGCCTCGCACGAGCTGCGCACCCCGCTGGCGATCAACCGCACGCTGCTGGAGGTGCAGCTCTCGGATCCGGAGGCGCCCGCGGAGCTCCAGCAGCTCGGCAAGACGCTGCTGGCCACCAACGAGCGCAGCGAGCAGCTCGTCGAGGGCCTGCTGCTGCTGGCCCGCAGCGACAACCAGATCGTCGAGCGCAAGCCGGTCGACCTCGCCGAGGTGGCCGCCCAGGCCGTCGACCAGACGCACGGCGAGGCCGAGGCCAAGGGCGTCGAGATCCGCGCCGCCTGCGAGCCCGCCGTCGTGCAGGGCAACGGCGTGCTGCTGGAGCGCATCGCCCTGAACCTGGTGCAGAACGCCGTGCGCTACAACGTCCCGGCGGACGGCTGGGTGGAGGTCGCCACAGACGTGCAGCACGGGCAGGCGGTGCTGGTCGTCGCCAACACCGGCCCGGTGGTCCCGGCGTACGAGATCGACAATCTCTTCGAGCCGTTCCGGCGGCTGCGCACCGAGCGGACGGGCAGCGACAAGGGCGTCGGCCTGGGGCTGTCCATCGCGCGCTCGGTCGCACGGGCGCACGGCGGGCACATCGCGGCCGAGCCGCGCGAGGGCGGAGGACTGGTGATGCGGGTCACTCTGCCGCTCTGAGACCATGGGCCGGGACCACGGAAATGTTCGCTGTACGCGGAATTTTCGAGGACTCAACCCGGTTCATCCATGTGTGATCGATCACATAGGCGGATTTCCGGCCATCTACTCTCCGTGATCATGAAGAGGACGGAAAAGCCGGGAAAATCCGGGTTTTCAGGGGTCGTGATCACGGGAAGTACACGGTGAGACCGCTTTGAAGTGCGCCGATCGAACCGTGTACGGTCCCCTTCGCCATCCAAGCCGATCACTCTCCACGAGTTCGGTTGGGTGTCGATTGAGTAACAGACCTTGATGTGAGGCAAAATCTCCGCCTCGAGGCGGGCACAAGTCCGGCCTCCCACGCGTTACGTGCGCTGGAGACACCGCAGACACCCAAGAGGGGGAGAGCGACATGGCCACTGATTACGACACCCCACGCAAGACCGACGACGACGTCGACTCGGACAGCCTGGAAGAACTGAAGGCCCGGCGGAACGACAAGTCGACCTCCGCAGTGGACGTCGACGAGTTCGAGGCCGCGGAGGGTCTCGAGCTGCCCGGCGCCGACCTCTCCAACGAGGAGCTGGCCGTCCGGGTGCTGCCCAAGCAGCAGGACGAGTTCACCTGCATGAGCTGCTTCCTGGTCCATCACCGCAGTCAGTTGGCCCGCGAGAAGAACGGCCAGCCGATCTGCCGCGACTGCGACTGAGGCGGGGTCGGCCGTGACTGGCTCGACCCCTCCCTGGAAGCGCCGCTTTCCCCGCTGGGGAGCGGACTCGGGGCCGCAGGACGGCCCCCACGGCGCGCTTGACCACGAGCGAGGCCCCTCCCGTCCGTCCGACCGGACCGATGCTCCGGCGTCGGCGGGACCGGCCCCGCTCGATCAGGTGTCAGGGCGCGACCCGGCCGCGTCCGCGGACGGGACCGCGCCCGTCGCCCGGCGACGGGCCGCGGAGATCGGCGGCAGGGCCGCGCGGGCCGCCACACGCGGCGCACGCAAGAGCGGCGGCCGTGCTCGGTCGGCGCTGGGACACCTCGCCGACCGGATCATCGACCTCACCCCGCGCATCCCGGTGCGTGACCTGGCCACGCTCCGCCGGCAGTTCCCGGGCCTGGACCCCGAACAGCTCGCGGACCGCCTGGTGGCGGGAGCGGCCAACGGCACGGCCACGGTGGGCGCCGGAGTCGGCGCGGCCGCGATGCTGCCGGTGCCGCCCGCGATGCCGACCGAACTGGCCGCGGAGATCACCGGCGTGGCGGCCGTCGAGCTGAAGCTGATCGCCGAACTCCACGAGGTCTACGGAGTGCGCCCGCCGGGCCCCCTGAAGGCGCGCAGCATCGCGTACCTGTCCTCCTGGTCGGGGGAGCGCGGAATCGACCCGACGAAGCCGTCGACGATCGACACGGCCCTCGGCGGCCAGTTCAAACGCCAACTGCGCCAGCAGATCATGAAGCGCATGGTGCGCGACCTGCCGAACCTGATGCCGTTCCTGGTGGGCGCGGCCGTCGGCGCCGCCATCAACCGGCGCGACACCCGAAGGCTCGCCGCCCGCGTCCGCGCGGACCTGCGCAAGATCCAGGTCCCCTGGGACGCCCTGCCCGCGCTGCCGCCGCTGGACACCCCCGCGAACCCCCTGCCGATCGAAGGCGCGAGCGAAGACGAGCACGGCGGCCGCTGACACCGACTGGCCCCGGCTGCCCCCCGGACTCGCCTGGGCCGGGCGACGGCGTCCACGAACCCGTCGACACTGTGGGCGAGGGCGACGCGCACCGGCCCCGGTTGCCCCGGGCGAAGAGCGGGCGGTCCCGCTGAGGCAGTCGGCGCTGAGCACGGGCCCGTTTGGGCGGGCGGAGCTGAGCGCGGACCCGCGTGGGCGGGCGGCGCTGAGCAAGGACCCGCTTGTGCGGCTGGCGCTGAGCACGGGCCCGCATGGGCCGGGCGACGGCGCGCACAGACCCCGTTTGGGTGGCCGACGACCCCGTTCGAGCGGCCGACGACGCGCCCGGACCCCGCTGACGCAGCCGCGCGGCTGAGCCGACGGCGCTCGCGCCGGGTCCGCCGCCCCCCGGCCGCTACGCCGCTTCCGCCTCCGCCGCCCGCGCCGCCCGCAGGGCCTGCGCCAGCCGCTCCGGCTCCCGCGTCGACAGGTACAGGTACGGCGTCGGGTCCTGCGGGTCGGTGACCTCCACGCGCAGCGCCGTCGGGATGTAGGCGCGCAGCAGCATGAAGGCCCGGGTGTCCGCCTTGTGGGTGCGCCAGGCGCGCGCTTCGTCGGCGTCCATGACCTCGGACTCGCCCAACGCGGTCACCGGCAGCTTCGCCTCGCCCGCGATCAGGGCGCCGCCCACCACGCGGATGCGGACCGCGCCGTACGAACTGGCCGCGACGGCGGCGACGGCGGCGCCGCCGACCAGCGCGCCGAGCATCGGCAGGACGCCGAACGGGTAGACGATCAGGGCGCACGAGACGCCGACCAGGAAGCTGATCAGCCACCACGAGCGGGGCGCGGTGAGGCGTTCTTCGTACGGCTGGGCGGTGTGCTGCATGCGGCTAGCTTGGCACGGAATCCGCGAGGCCCTTCGGCGCGGGTAAGGTCTGGGCCTGTGAGTGGTAGTCCCGCAGCCCTTGAGCCTCCCGCCGACGCCGTGCCGCCCGTACGGCATCCCGACGCGCCCGCGCCCGGCGAACTCCTCGGCGCCCACTACGCCGAGTGCTTCGGCTGCGGCGCCGGGCAGCCGCACGGGCTGCACCTCCAGGCCCGCGCGGGAGAGGGCGTCGCCGTCACCGCCGAGTTCACCGTGCGGCCCGCCCACCAGGGCGCGCCCGGCCTCGCCCACGGCGGCGTCCTCGCGACCGCGCTCGACGAGACCCTCGGCTCGCTGAACTGGCTGCTGCGCACCGTCTCCGTGACCGGGCGGCTGGAGACGGACTTCGTGCGTCCGGTGCCGGTCGGCACGACGCTCTGCCTGGAGGCCGAGGTCACCGCCGTGGCCGGACGGAAGATCTACTCCCGGGCCGCAGGCCGGGTCGGCGGACCCGACGGTCCGGTCGCCGTCCGCGCGCAGGCGCTGTTCATCGAGGTGAAGGTGGACCACTTCGTACAGCACGGCCGGGAGCAGGAGATCCAGGCCGCCATGAGCGACCCCGACCAGATTCGCCGCACCCGCGCCTTCGAGGTGAACCCGTGACCCTCGTGAGCCCTGTGAACCCCGTGAGCCCCGCCGGGCGCGCTCCCCTGAACGTGCTCCTCCGGCGCGTCGACCCCGACGTACCGCTTCCGGAGTACGCGCGGCCCGGTGACGCGGGCGCCGATCTGCGCACCACGGCCGCCTGCGAGCTGGCCCCCGGCGAGCGGGCCGTGCTGCCCACGGGCGTGTCTGTCGCGCTCCCCGAGGGGTACGCGGCGTTCGTGCACCCCCGTTCCGGTCTCGCCGCCCGCTGCGGTGTCGCCCTCGTGAATGCCCCAGGGACGGTCGATGCCGGGTACCGTGGGGAGATCAAGGTGATCGTGGTGAATCTCGACCCGCGCGAGTCCGTGCGGTTCGAGCGCTTCGACCGGATCGCCCAACTGGTCGTCCAGCAAGTCGAGAGGGTCCGCTTCCAGGAGGTGGCGGAGCTTCCCGGCTCGGCGCGGGCCGAGGGGGGCTTCGGGTCCACCGGCGGCCACGCCGCGGTGGACGGCGCGAGCGGCACAAGCGGTCGGGCCGCCGACGGCGGGCTGACGGGTGGGAATCGATACGCTTCGGTCGTATCCGACCGGGAAGGACAGTGACGTGTTCGGACGTCGCAACAAGAAGGGCGCCGCCGAGGACGCGGCCGGCGAGACCGAGCAGGTCGTCGACAGCGTCGACACCGAGGCGGACGAGGCAGACGAGAACGGGGCCGACCGGGAGCGGGCGCGCCTGGAGCCCGAACCGCGGCCCGACGGCCCCTGGGACGGCTCCGAGGTACGCGACCCGGGCGAGGGCCGCGTGGACCTGGGCGGCCTGTTCGTCCCGGGCGTGGACGGCATGGAGCTGCGGGTGGAGGTCGCGGGCGACGCGATTGTCGCGGCCACCGTGGTGCTCCAGGACAGCGCCGTGCAGTTGCAGGCGTTCGCCGCGCCCAAGCGCGAGGGCATCTGGGGCGAGGTGCGCGACGAGATCGCCAGCGGCATCACCCAGCAGGGCGGCATCGTCGACGAGGTCGAGGGGCCGCTGGGCTGGGAGCTGCGCGCCCAGGTCCCGGTGCAGCTCCCGGACGGCGCGGGCGGCTTCCAGGTCGTGCGCTTCATCGGCGTGGACGGCCCCCGCTGGTTCCTGCGCGGCGTGATCTCCGGCCAGGGCGCGGTGCAGCCGCAGGCCGCCGGGCTGCTGGAGCAGATCTTCCGCGACACCGTGGTGGTCCGCGGCGAGGGCCCGATGGCGCCCCGCGACCCCATCGTCCTGAAGCTGCCGAACGACGCACAGATGATGCCCGAGGGCGTCCAGCAGGACGACGAGGGCCACTCGCGCTTCTCCGGCGGCATGGGCCAGCTCCAGCGGGGCCCGGAGATCACCGAGGTCCGCTGAGCCGCAACCGGCGTAGCTGAGCCGCAACCGGCGTGATCGAGGAGGGCCGCACCCCGCGCGGGGTGCGGCCCTCCTCGCGTGCCACCGGACGTGTGCACGAATCGCCGCGGCGCCCCGCACCCGTTCCCGCGCTGAGCCGCCGCGGCGGCCGAGCGCACCCGCCCCGGCGCCTGCCCGTCGACCGCCCCGGCGTCAGGGTTGCGTCAAAGACGGCCGTCCGTCCCCCGCTCCGCCCGCTCTGCCCGAACCGCTGGCCGTAAGGTCGACGCTGCGTGCACAGCGGTGACAGGAAGACAATGGGGCCATGAGACGCGGCAAGCTTCGGATCTACCTCGGCGCGGCGCCTGGCGTGGGCAAGACCTACGCGATGCTCTCCGAAGCCCACCGCCGGGTGGAGCGGGGCGCGGACTGCGTCGTCGCCGTCGTGGAGCACCACGGCCGCCCGCGCACCGAGGTGATGCTGAGCGGCCTGGAGCAGGTGGAGCGCCGGCGGCTGGAGCACCGGGGGAGCGCGTTCACCGAGATGGACGTCGACGCGGTGCTGCGCCGCGCCCCGGCCGTCGCCCTGGTGGACGAACTCGCCCACACCAACGTCCCCGGCTCGCGCCACGCCAAGCGCTGGCAAGACGTCGAGGAACTGCTCGCCGCGGGCGTCGACGTCGTCTCCACCGTCAACATCCAGCACCTCGAATCACTCGGCGACGTCGTCGAGTCGATCACGGGAGTGCGTCAGCGGGAGACCGTCCCGGACGAGGTGGTGCGCCGCGCGGACCAGATCGAGCTGGTCGACATGTCGCCGGAGGCGCTGCGCCGCCGGATGGCGCACGGCAACGTCTACACCCCCGACAAGGTCGACGCGGCCCTGTCCAACTACTTCCGGCCCGGCAACCTCACCGCGCTGCGCGAACTCGCGCTGCTGTGGGTGGCCGACCGGGTCGACGAGTACCTCCAGCGCTACCGCAGCGAGCACCAGGTGTCGCGGATATGGGGGTCGCGCGAGCGGATCGTGGTCGGCCTGACCGGCGGCCCGGAGGGGCGTACCCTAATCCGCCGCGCCGCCCGCCTGGCCGAGAAGGGCGCCGGCGGCGAGGTGACGGCCGTCTACGTCGCCCGCAGCGACGGCCTCACCGCCGCCTCCCCGAAGGAACTGGCCCTCCAGCGCACCCTCGTGGAGGACCTGGGCGGCACCTTCCACCATGTCATCGGCGACGACGTGCCGGCGGCGCTGCTGGACTTCGCGCGCGGCGTCAACGCCACCCAGATCGTGCTGGGCTCCTCGCGCCGCAAGACCTGGCAGTACGTCTTCGGGCCCGGCGTCGGCGCCACCGTGGCCCGTGACTGCGGCCCCGACCTGGACGTGCACATCGTCACCCACGGCCAGGTCGCCAAGGGGCGCGGTCTCCCGGTCGCCCGGGGCGCCAGGCTCGGCCGGGTCCGCATCGTCTGGGGCTGGGCCATGGCCGTTCTCGGGCCGGCCGTCCTGACGCTGCTGCTGGACGCCGTGCACCTCGGCCTCGCCAACGACATGCTGCTGTTCCTCGGCCTGACGGTGGCGGCTGCCCTGCTGGGCGGACTGCTGCCGGCCCTCGCCTCGGCGGCTGTCGGAACGTTCCTGCTGAACTACTACTACTCGCCCCCGCTGCACCGGCTCACCATCGCCGACCCCAAGAACATCGTCGCCCTCGCCATCTTCGTCGGGGTGGCCGTCTCGGTGGCCTCGGTGGTCGACCTCGCGGCCCGCCGGACCCACCAGGCCGCCCGGCTGCGCGCCGAGGCGGAGATACTGTCCTTCCTCGCGGGCAGCGTGCTGCGCGGCGAGACCAGCCTGGAGGCGCTGCTGGAACGAGTCCGCGAGACCTTCGGGATGGAGTCCGTGGCGCTGCTGGAGCGGCACAGCGAGGTGGACCCGTGGACCTGCGCGGGCCGCGTGGGGACCGGCGCCCCGCTCGACCGCCCCGAGGACGCCGACGTGGACATGCCCGTCGGCGACCACATGGCGCTGGCGCTGACCGGACGCGTGCTGCCCGCCTCCGACCGCCGCGTGCTGGCCGCGTTCGCCGCGCAGGCCGCCGTCGTCCTGGACCGCCGGCGGCTCCAGGAGGAGGCCGACCGGGCCCGCACGCTGGCCGAGGGCAACCGCATCCGCACCGCGCTGCTGGCCGCCGTCAGCCACGACCTGCGCACGCCGCTGGCCGCGATCAAGGCGGCCGTCTCCTCGCTGCGCTCAGAGGACGTGGAGTGGTCCGAGGAGGACCGGGCCGAACTGCTCGAAGGCATCGAGGCGGGCGCCGACCGGCTCGACCACCTGGTCGGCAACCTGCTCGACATGTCCCGCCTCCAGACCGGCACCGTCACCCCGCTGATCCGCGAGATCGACCTGGACGAGGTGGTGCCGATGGCGCTCGGCGGGGTGCCCGAGGACAGCGTGGAGCTGGACATCCCCGAGACGCTGCCGATGGTCGCCGTGGACGCCGGGCTGCTGGAGCGGGCGATGGCCAACATCGTGGAGAACGCCGTGAAGTACAGCCCGCCCGACGCGCCGGTCCTGGTCTCCGCCAGCGCCATCGCCGACCGCGTCGAGGTCCGCGTCGTCGACCCCGGCCCCGGCGTGCCGGACGAGGCCAAGGAGCGCATCTTCGAGCCGTTCCAGCGGCACGGGGACGCCCCGCGCGGATCGGGGGTCGGCCTGGGCCTGGCGGTGGCGCGCGGCTTCGCCGAGGCCATGCACGGCACCCTCGCCGCCGAGGACACGCCCGGCGGCGGCCTCACCATGGTCCTCAGCCTCCGCGCGGCCGGCGCCGACCCCGCGACCAGTGCGGCCCCCGCGGCCGGCGCCGACGCCGCGCACCGCCCCGGACGAGAGCACAGCTCCGGACGGGAGCAGAGCCCCGCACGGGAGCACAGCCCCGTACACCCCGAAAGGCAGGCTTCATGACCAGGGTGCTGGTGGTCGACGACGAGCCGCAGATCGTGCGCGCCCTCGTGATCAACCTCAAGGCGCGCAAATACGAGGTCGACGCCGCGCACGACGGCCGGACCGCCCTCGACCTGGCCGCCTCCCGGCACCCCGACGTGGTCGTGCTCGACCTCGGCCTGCCCGACCTGGACGGCGTCGAGGTGATCAGGGGCCTGCGCGGCTGGACCCGGGTGCCCATCCTGGTGCTGTCCGCCCGGCACTCCTCCGACGAGAAGGTCCAGGCGCTGGACGCGGGCGCCGACGACTACGTCACCAAGCCGTTCGGCATGGACGAGCTGCTGGCCCGGCTGCGCGCCGCGGTGCGCCGCGCCGAGCCGGTCGGCACGGGCGAGGGCGAGGTGACCACGGTGGAGACCGAGGCGTTCACCGTCGACCTGGCCGCGAAGAAGGTGAACCGGGGCGGCCGCGACGTACGGCTGACGCCCACCGAGTGGCACCTGCTGGAGGTGCTGGTGCGCAACACCGGCCGCCTGGTCAGCCAGAAGCAGCTCCTCCAGGAGGTGTGGGGGCCGTCGTACGGGACGGAGACCAACTACCTGCGCGTCTACATGGCCCAGCTCCGCAGGAAGCTGGAGGCCGACCCGTCGCACCCCGAGCACTTCGTCACCGAGCCCGGAATGGGCTACCGGTTCGAGGGGTGAGCGCGGTGACGGCGGTGTCGGCGCACCCCGGTAGGCTTCAGACATGAGTGCCGTTCCCCACTCCGAGAAGCCGACGGGCCGGTTCCGCCGCATGCTCGACCGGCTCTCCTCGTCGCAGGCGGACCTGGAGTCCGAGGAACTGCGCGAGGACACCGCGACGGCGGGCTGCACCCGGATCGGCGACTGCCACGACCGGCAGATCGTCACGGTTACTGGTACCTTGCGCACGGTCACCCTGCGTCCGCGGGCCGGCGTCCCGGCCCTGGAGGCGGAACTGTTCGACGGCTCGGCCGCTCTGGACGTGGTGTGGCTCGGCAGGCGCTCCATCGTGGGGATAGAACCGGGGCGCAAGCTGATCGCATCGGGCCGGATCTCCATGAGCCGGGGCCGCCGGGTGCTGTTCAACCCCAAGTACGAACTGCGACCCCTGGGACGGGAGTAGCCGGTGACGTCACTCGACAAGCCGACCGAAGAGACGGCCGCCGACGACGGGGGCAGGGCGGCGACGGAAGCCGCGCTGCTCGAGGCGTTCGGCGGCGTCCGGGGCATGGTCGAGACGGTGCTTCCCGGCCTGCTCTTCGTCACCATCTTCACGATCGACAAGGACCTGCACTGGTCGGCGATCGCCGCGCTGGCGGTGTCCCTGTCGCTGGTCGTGGTCCGGCTGGCGAAGCGGGGCCCGGTCAAGCACGCCTTCAGCGGCGTCTTCGGCGTCGCCTTCGGCGTGGTCTTCGCGATGATGACCGGCAACGCCAAGGACTTCTACCTGCCGGGCATGCTCTACACCCTCGGCCTGGGCGTGGCGTACATCGTCACCACGCTCGCCGGAGTGCCGCTCATCGGCCTGATCCTCGGCCCGGTCTTCAAGGAGAACCTCTCCTGGCGCACCCGTAACCCGGGCCGCAAGAAGGCGTACGCGAAGGCGAGCTGGGCCTGGGGCCTGATCCTGCTCGCCAAGTGCGCGATCCTCTTCCCGCTGTACTGGTGGGCGAACACCGCGCAGCTCGGCTGGGTCCTGATCGCCCTGAAGATCCCGCCGTTCCTGCTCGCCGTCTGGCTGACCTGGGTGTTCCTGGCGAAGGCGCCCGCCCCCATCGACGTGTTCGCGGAGATGGAAGCACAAGAGAAGACCGAGGAGGCCGAGAAGGAGCGCGGGGCGGCGGCCCTGACGGCCGAGCGCGGCGGCAGCGGCGACGGCGGCGCCGGCGGCAGCGGCCCCGGCAGCGCCGAGAGCGGCAGCGGCGAAGCGGGCGGCGGGCGGCACCGCCGCGGGGCGTAGCCGCGGAGCGCGTCCGCGCGGCGGCGGCCGGTCCGTCAGGTCGCTTCTTCCCTGTGACGGCGGCCGACGGCGACCAGCCGCCTTCACCGCGGCGGTAGAGAGGCGGGGCGCCCCGGAGATCTCCGGGGCGGCTGCCCCTCCTGATCGCCTTCGCCCCCGGCCTGAACGCGCTCGGCTGAACCACCGCCCCGGCC